>JAGQIK010000600.1 GCA_020431405.1 Myxococcales bacterium | reverse complement strand
GCGAGCGCGCGCCCTCGCCGAGCGCGACGCCCGCGGCAGGCTCGACGCCCGCGCCGCCGTCGGCTGTCGTGCCCGAGCCGCCGGCAGTGCCGTCGGCGGCCGCCAAGGTCGCAGCCGACAACGCCAAGGCGAAGCCCGCGGCGGATAAGCCCGAGCCCAAGCCGCCCGAGCCTGTCGTCGCCAAGCCCAAGCCCGCGCCGAAGCCCGTGGCCGCCAAGCGCGCGGCCGCCAAGCCCGCGGGCGCCAAGCCCGCGCCTACGCGGTCCAAGCCCGAGCCGCGCAAGAAGCCGAAGGAGGCCGTCAATCGGGATCGCGACGTGCCCGTCGGCTTCTGATCGACGCTTCGCTGGAGAGTAAGAGATGGACAGGATCGATACACGCGTCGCCCAGCGCGTCGCGCTGGCCACGTTCGCCCTGACGCTGCTGTGCGCGCCGACACCCGCCGACGCGAGCCCCTGGGTGCTGCGCAAGCACACGCTGGTGGTGGGGCTCAACGCCACCGCGCAGCTCGCACGAAACGAGTTCCTCTCGGGCAGCGGCAAGCGGCAGCCCTATCCGCTCAACGGACGCTTCGAGTCCTATTCGATCGGCCTCGGCGCGCGTTACGGGCTGGGCTACAACATCGAGCTCAGCCTGCGCACCGAGCTCAAGGGCGTCAGCTTCGTCTCGGACCCCGTGCTGTTGCCGGGCGATCCGGCGCCCACCGACCTGGCCGGCTACCGCAGCTCGGTGTTCAACTTCTCGGGCCGTGCCATCGGTCTCGGCGACGTCTTTTTCGGCGTCACCTACGCCCACCTGCGCGGCGGCCTGCGGCTCGCCTCGTACCTCGAAGTCAAAATCCCCACCGGCTATCGCAGCCCACGCGCGACGTTCGCCAACAACCAGCCCAACCCCGAAGAGATCACCGACGACGTGACGCTCGGCGACGGTCAGGTCGATCTGATGTACCAGGTGCAGCTCGGCTACGTGATCCGTCCCACGCGCACGCTGCTCGAGCTCGACCTGGGCTACAAGGTGCGCTTCAACGGCCCCGGCCATCAGCTCGTCGGCCAGTTCAAGGTCGGCCAGTTTCTCGGCAAGCACGTGCTGCTCTACGCCGCCGTCGAGGGCGCATACACGCTGTTCGAGGGGGACGTCATCGGCCAGACGTTCGTCGCCGTCGACCCGCGCGCGCCGGCGCGCGACTGGCCCGACAACAACGTGCAGCCCATCGACTACCGACTCGACCGCGACTTTCTCACCGTTGGCGGCGGCGTGCTGTTGCGCGTGGGACGCCCCAACTTCGTGTTGCGCGTGGCGCACACGCCGCTGGGGCGCAACTATGCTCAGCTGACGGCGATCAGCCTCGGGATGTTGGTGTCGTTCGGCTAGTCGTTCGGCTAGCGGGGCGCGGGCGAGGCGCGAGCTACTTGGCGGCGCGAGCGCGCCCGGCGGCGTCGATGACCAGCAGGGCGAACGCGTCGCGGGGCTGCGGTTGCGGCTTGGCGACCCGCGGGGCCGGCGCCGGCGGCGGCGACGAGACCGGCTCGAGCGTGGCGAGCAGCGCGCGCGCGCGGCTCGATCCGATCTTGGCCAACGTCTCGGCGAGCGCTTCGCGCAGCGCGGGGTGCTTTCGCTTGGCCAGCGCCGCGAGCGTCGTGACGACCTTGTTGCCGAAGCGCCACAGCTGCTTGACGACCAGCGCCTGCCCGCTCGGATCGCGGTCGAGGCGCCGCAGCACGCGCAGGATGTCCCACACGAAACGCTCGTGGTTGATCACGGCCATGGTGGCGAGCGCCTCGGCCGAGACGGGGTCTTTGGCCGGGTAGCACAGCTCGGCGAGCTTGTAGGAGGCGGCGAGCTTGTTTCCATGGTGCTTGCGCAGCGCGCGCGCCGCGGCACGTCGCACGATCACTTCTTTGCTGCGCAGCCCGCTGTAGAGCGTGACGACCTTGCGCTGCATGGCGGCGAGGGCGCCGAGGGCGGCCGCGCGCAGCGTCGGCTTGGCTTTGGCGTCGCGCGCGATGCTGTCGATCACCTCGGCGTAGCGCGCGTCGGGGAAGCGCGTGAGCGCGCGCAAGGTCGGCTCGGCGCCGGCGCCGCCGAGTTGGTCGCGCACGATGTTCTCGACGTCGCGCGCGCCGCGGTGCAGCAGGCGCACGGCGAGCGGACCGGCGACGCGCGCGTCGTGCAGGTGCTGGCGCAGTCCCTGACGCAGCGCCGCGCTGCGGCGCAGCATGTCGGCGGCGAGCAGCACGTTGGCGGGGTTGCGGCTGCTCAGCGCGCGCAGGAGCATCGCGTCGGTGGGGCGGTAGCCGAGCCGCGCCGCGCTGCGGATCGACGCCATCAGGCGTCGCGAACGCTCGCGCTGCTGCGCGCGGGTGCCCACCAGCCACGGTGGGCGCGGGCGCGTGAGGGCGTCGAGCACGCGCGCGATCATGGCGCGCGACTGGCGCCGGCGAAGCTCGGCGAGGCTCAGATCCCAGAGGTCGCGCTCGGTCTTGTCGCTGGCGAGCAGCTGGTCGAGCTGCCAGTCGGCGGTCAGGCGCACCGCCTGGGGCCACAGGTCGCGACGCGCGATGGCGGCCGCCGCGAGCTTGGCGCCCAGCTCGCCGCGCACGCCGTGCTTGGCGACGAGCTTGGCCGCGCGCGGCACGTCGTGCAGCGCGAGCGCGCGGTCGAAGGCGCGCTCGGGGCTGAGCGGGTTCTTCTCGACGCGGGCAAATGCCGCCTTGCAGCCGCGGCGCAGGTCGCGAAAGAAGCGCCAGCGCAGGGTGATCGAGCTGTCGGCGAGCTCCGGCGGCGGCGCGGGCAGCATCGGCGTGCGCTGCACGATGCCGAGCGCGCTGTTGTCGAAGCGGTGGTAGCCGGAGCGACCACTGATCCAAGCGCGCGCCAGCTGGCCGTAGCGGTCGAGGCTCAGCGAGATCGTCGTCGCCAGGCCCGCGGGCAGCAGGTCGGCGGCCTGGATCAGCGACACCCAGCGGCCGCGATATAGCTTCTCGATCGTCTCGAGGTAAACATCGAGCGCCATCGAGCGCTTGGCCGCTTTGCCGCGCTCGGGTTTGTCGGCGCTCGCACGCTGGGTGGCGCTCGCGGCAGCCACCACGGCGCCGACAGCCGGCTCGCTTCGTGACGTCCCTGTGACAGCGGCGCAGCCAGACAGCATGGCGATGGCGGCGACGATAGCGCCGGGGTGTCGGCCGGGATGGAGCTTCGATCGTCGCGTCATGTCGCAACCTCCCGCGGCGCAGCACGTGCGCCGTCGTGCTCTCTTGATCGGCGGCGACGCGCGTCGATTTAGCGTGCGAGGGGCGCGACTGGGTCTACTTTCGGTTACACTTCACCCGAAGGGCGCCACGAGCCGAGAGTGGTAGGAGTAACGGGAGGCGATGGCTAGCCGCACCGACCGCGAATACGAGAGTCATCTACGGGAGCTGCGCCAGCGGCTGCTGCTGATGGCCGGGCGTGTCGAAGGCATGATCGCCGACGCCGTGCGGGCGCTCGCCGACAAGGATCGCGAGCTCGCCGCCGCAACGATCAGCGCCGATGCGCTGGTCAACCGCGCCGAAGTCGACATCGACGAGCTCTGCATGGTGATGCTCGCGCGCTGGCAACCGCTGGCTTCGGACCTGCGGTTCATCACGCTGGTGCTCAAGATGGTCACCGACCTCGAGCGCATCGGCGATCTGGCGGTCAACATTTGCGAGCGCGTGATCGATCTCGCCGGCACCTCGCACGTGCCCTACGACGAGGGCCTGCCGGAGATGGGGCTGCGCGTGCAGTCGATGGTGCGCGACGCCATCGACGCCTTCGTCGAGCGCGACGTCGACAAGGCGCAATCGGTGCTCGCGCGCGACGACGATGTCGACTCGCTCTACACCGAAGTCTTCGTGCGCACGCTCGAGCTGATGAGCAACGACAGCTCGCTGGTGCACAACGGCATCCACATCCAGTCGGTGGCGAAGTGGCTCGAGCGCATGGGCGACCACGCCACCAACCTCGCCGAGCAGGTCGTGTTCTTGACCAAGGGCAAGGACATCCGCCACGCCGGCAAGCTGCCGCGCGATCGCAGCGCCAGCCCGCCCGGCTAGCCGAACTTGCCGGTCAGATAGTCCTCGGTGCGAGGATCTTCGGGCGAGGTGAAGAGGCGATCCGTCTCTTGGTACTCGACGAGCGCGCCATCCAGGAAGAACGCCGTCTGGCTCGACACGCGCGCGGCCTGCTGCATGTTGTGCGTGACGATGACGATGGTGTAGTTGCCCTTGAGGCTGTGGATCAGATCCTCGAGGCGCGCGGTGGCCACCGGATCGAGCGCCGCGCAGGGCTCGTCCATCAGCAGCACCTCGGGCTGCATCGCCAGCGCGCGCGCGATGCACAGCCGCTGCTGTTGGCCGCCGCTGAGGCCGGCGCTGGAGTGGCCGAGCCGATAGTCGACCTCGCTCCACAGAGCGGCCTCGCGCAGCGCGGTCTCGACGATCTCGTCGGCCTCGCCGCGCCGCAGCCTGCCGGTGAGCCGGCGTCCGGCGAGCACGTTGTCTCGGATCGACATGGCGGGAAACGGGTTGGCGCGCTGGAAGACCATTCCGATGCGCCGTCTGAGCAGCGTCGGATCGACGGTCGGCGCGTAGATCGTCTCGCCGTCGAAGAGCACCTCGCCGCTGACGCGCGCATCGGGCTCGAGCTCGTGCATGCGGTTGAGGCAGCGAATGAAGGTCGATTTGCCGCAGCCCGACGGTCCGATGATCGCGGTGACCTCGTCGCTCGCGATGTCGAGCGTGATGTTCTCGAGCACGTGCTGCGCGCCGAACCAGGCGTTGAGCTCGCGGGCCGAGAACTTGGGCTGCTGCTCGCCGCCGCTCGCGGGCTGCTCGGAGGGCTCGTCGCGCAGCTCCTTGGGCGCCGGGGTGACGACGGCGAGGTGTCGCCGGTCGCTGGCTTTGCTGCTGGTGTCGTCGGCGCTCGCCATGATTTCGCTCGGCGGCCTCCCTAGCCTTCGTGCGCGCGCGTCATGCGCCGGCGCAGATAGACGCCCAGCGCGCTGACTAAGAGCATTAGCACGAGTAGAACGATCATGCCTGCGGCGGCGTTGGCCACGTAGCGTTGGTCCGGCGCGGTGAGCCAGGCCCAGACTTGAACCGGTAGCGCGGTGAAGCTGTCGCTGCTGCTGCCCGAGACGGCGCCGCGTGTCTCGGCCACACCGTAGCCGAGCGCGCCGACGACGAGCAGCGGCGAGGCTTCGCCGATGGCGCGCGCCACCGACAGCGCGGCGCGCTCGATGATCGTCGGCATGGCCATTGGCAGCACCACGTGGCGGATGGTGCGCCAGCGCGTGGCGCCGAGCGCGTAGCTGGCTTGGCGCAGCGCGCGCGGGACGCGGCGCATGGCGTCGCGCGTGGTGATGACCATCTTGGGCAGCACGGTCAGCGCCAGCGTGGCGGCGCCAGCGAGCAGGCTGCGGCCGAAGCCGATGGTGCGCACGAAGACGACGAGGCCCACCAGGCCGTAGACCACCGACGGCACGGCGGCGAGGTGGGCGATGTTGCGCTCGGTCCAGCGCGTAAGGCGCGTGGCGTGGGCGTATTCGGCGAGGTAGATGCCGGCAGCGAGGCCCACGGGCAGGGCGATCAGCGCGGTGAGCGCGACGAGCGTGACGCTGCCGGCGAGCGCCGGCAGGATGCCCGAGCCGTGCGCGTCGAGGGCTGGTTGGCCGACGATGAAGCTCCAGCCGATGCGCGGCGCGGCGGCGATCAGCAGCTGCAGCACGAGGTAGACCAGCGCGACGAGCGGCAACGCGGCGGCGATGGCGCAGACCGCGACGAAGATGCGGTCGCCGATGCGCGCGGGCGTGCGGCCGCGGATGCTGCGCGAGGGGTCGCGGGCGCTCACCGCGGTGCCTGCGCGGGTCGGCTCGCCAGGGCGCGCTGCGCGAGGACGTTGAGGATGATGGTGACGGCGACGAGCAGCAGGCCGCAGACGAAGGCTGCGCGATAGGCAGCGTTGGGCGCCGTGGTGGCGCCGGTTCGCATCGAGACGTCGAGCACGAAGGTGGTCAGCGTGGCGGTGGGCTGCGTGGCGTCGAAGCCGAGGCGCGGGACGTGGCCGGCGGCGATGGCGACGATCATCGTCTCGCCGGCGCCGCGCGCGGTGGCGAGCAGCAGCGCGGCGACGATGCCGCGCCGCGCGGTGGGCAGCACCACGCGCAGGATCGTGGTCAGGCGCGAAGCGCCGAGCGCGTAGGCTGCCTCGCGCAGATTGAGCGGCACGCGCTGCATGGCGTTGGCGCCGAGCACGGCGATCATCGGCACCAGCATCACGCCGATGACGAGGCCGGCAGACAGCGCGTTGAGGCGCGAGAGGCCGAGCGACTGCGCCAGCGCGGGTGTCAGCGCGTGCAGCGCGAAGTAGCCCAGCACCACGCCGGGCACGCCGGCGAGCAGCTCGAGCGCGGGCACGAGCAGGCGGCGCACGCGCGGCGGCGCGAGCTCCGAGACGTAGATCGCGGCCAGCACGCCGAGCGGCAGCGCGAAGCCGACGCCGATCAACGTGGTCAGCAGCGTGCCGGCCAGCAGCGGCCACAGCCCGAAGCGCCCCGCCGCGGGCGCCCACACCGTGTCGGCGGCGAGGCGGCTCGGCGCCACGTCGCCGAAGAAGCGCACGCTCTCGAAGACGAGCACGGCGAGCAGGCCGGCGCTGACGACGATGGTCAGGCCGGCGCCGGCCATCAGCGCGATGTGGATCGCGCGCTCGCGCGGCGGCGTGGCGAGGCCGCGAACTTGCATCTCGTGATTATCGCGCGTTGGCTGCCCGAAGGCCCGAAACGTCGTGTGACATCTAGAAGACGTAGCCGAGGCCGGCCCAGGCGCGGATGTAGCGGTCGACGGCGTTGCTGGCGGCGGCGCGCTCGAAGGTGCCGGGCAGCGGCGGCCGGGCGGTGCCGCCGAGGCCGGCGTAGTCGACGTTGTAGGACTGAAACTCGAAGCGCGCGAAGTACATCAGCCCGAACGAGAGCCGGCCTGAAAAGCCCGCGCCCACGGCGAAGGCGAAGCCGCCGTCGAGCTCGCCGAGGGCGTTGGCCGTGTCTTGGCCGGCGCCGACCAGCGGTCGGGCGGCGAAGCTCGCCGAGAACACGGCCAGCGGCGTGCCGAGCGGGATGCTGCCGCCGACGCTGATGTCCACGAAGCGATAGCTCATCGACGGCACGGCGCTGTTGTCGTCGAGTGGAAAGTCGCGCACGCCGAGGCCGACGGCGCCGCGAAGCTCCAGCGGCCCGATGGGCACGCGCGCGAGCACGCCGCCCAGGATCTGGCGCGCCGTGCCGCCGGGATCGTCCTGCGGCAGGTTGGCCGCCGGCTGCGTCGAGACGGCGAGCGCCTGGCTGAAGGTGACCCACACGCCGATGTGGCGCGCGAAGCTCTTGGTCAGCGGCACCAGCGGGTAGATCTCGGCGGCGATGGTCAGCTCGGGGAAGACGCCGCCGCCGTGTTTGCGCTGATCGCTGTCGCTCGGACCGACGAGCTTGAGGTCGCGCGTGGAGATGCCGACGCCGACGCGCGCGACGATCATCGCGTCGTCGCGCTTCTTGGACGACTTGTCCGTGTCGCCGTCGTCGCCGTCGTCGGGCTTCTTGGCGATGGTGGCGGGATCGGGCTCGGCCTTGGCCACGGGCTTGGGCGGCTCGGGGGGCTTGGGTGGCGGCGGCGGCGGGGGCGGCGGCGGCGGCGTGTAGTCGCGCACCGCCGTGGCCAGCGCGCGCGCGGCGCGGATCGCGCTGCGGGTCAGTCGGCGGGCGCGGCGCACTGTGTAGGTCTTCTCGAAGACCGAGCTGCCCGTGGCGGCGTGCGTGACGCTGATGGTTAGCTCGTAGCGCCGGCGGCGCGCGCGTTTGACGACGCCGCGCACGACGAACTTGCAGCCGGCCTTGTCGCAGGCGGCGGCGAGACCGCCCTTGGAGGTGGGGTCGACGCCGAGCTTCTTGACGGCGCGGAAGAACTTGCGCCGCCCGACCAGCCGCACGCGCCGGCGCAAGCCGCGATAGAGGCCGCGGTAGGCGCGCCGTGCCTGCGGCCCAGCGACGCTGAGCAGCACCACCTCCGGTCCGCTCGGTCGGGCGCGTTTGCGGCGCCGGCGCCGGCGCCGGCGGGCATCGGCTTCAGCGACGCAGCCGATGACAAACAGCAGCGCCAACAGCAGCGCACCGAGGCGCTGTCGCGTGCGCCGGCGCGCGGCGAGACGCGCGCTCGAGGCCGTCTTCGCAGCCTGCATGGTCATGGCACGCTCCTTTGCGCCTCGGCGCAAAGCTCGCGCGGGTAGCCGATAGGCAGCAGCATGCGGCGCAGCGCGAGCACTTCGCGCGCCTGGCTGGTGAAGAGCTCGGCGGCGTAGCGCGCCGAGAGCGTCTGGTGATAGAGGCGCGCGCGCACGGTCAGCGGGCCGGTGGTGCCCGACGGCAGCGTCAGCTGATAGCGCACGGTGTCGGTGCCGCCGGCGAAGTCGGCGTCGGCGCCGATGCCGGCCGGCGCGATGCTGGCGATGTCGGCGTGGGTATCGGACCAGCCCGCCGGCAGCAGGCGGTTGTCCTTGAGATACGAGGCCGCCGTCAGCAGGTGATAGGTCGCCTTGCCGGTGCTGTCGGCGAGCACGCTCTCGTAGATCTGCACGTCGTTGGCGTCGGTGATGTTGTCGTGGTGTTGCGCCGTGGGGCCGCCTGCGTTTTCGCTGGCCAGCGGGCGCCCGCCGGCGTCGACCAGCCGGCCGCGCGCATCGAAGCGGCCCGAGACGACGACCTCCTTGCCGCTGCCGTCGAGCACGGCGAGCTGCAGCACCACGCGCCGCGACGGATAGGCCGTCGGGAGCTTGTGGCCGGCCTTGTTGGTGACGACCACCGTGGCGCTGAGCACGTCGTTGGCCAGCGTCGCCGACGTGACGTCGAGCGTGGCGGTGTTTTCGGAGAGCTGCTTGCGTACGCGCGTGATCAGCGCGTCGAAGGCGACGGCGTCGGCCGCGGGGTTGAGCTCGCTGGCGTAGGTCTTGAGCAGCGTCGGCAGCAGCGTGTTGGCGCCGATGAAGATGTGGCGCCTGTAGGGCGAGCGCGCCGGCGCGACGGCGATCGGTTGATCGGTGCCGTCCTTCTTGGTCGCCACCTGCGTCGAGATCGCGACGCCGTCCTCGTCGACGTCGGGCATGTGACAGCCCTGACAGGTCTTGGGCTGCGCGCCGGGCGTGCCCTCGGTGTTGTAGGCCGAGTTGCGCCACTCGAGGTACGGCGTCTGCTCGGGAAACAGCGTGCCGCTGGGCTGTTTGTTGGCGTCGAGCGAGTCGACGAACAGCGTGTGGCAGGAGGCGCACAGCGACGACTGCGTGATGTGTGTGCCGGTGATCGGATCGAAGCCGCTGTCGGAGACCATCGGCGAGCCGAACAGATTGGTGTGCGGGCCGAAGACCTGCTTCTGGTCCTGCACGACGAAGCCGCCCGAGTAGCTCTGCGGCGTGCCGAGCCCGTCGGGCTGAATCTGATGGCACATGGTGCAGCTGACGCCGTCGAGCACGAGCTGGCTGCGCGCGGTGTCGCCGTCGAGCAGCGTCATGGCCACCGGCGTCTCGGTGTTGAGCTTCGCCTCGGTGTAGGCCATCGGCGAGTGACAGCGCATGCAGGTCTCTTCGATGGTGGCCTTGAGCGCGGGCGCGAACTCGACCTCGGCGGCCACCGCGGCGCGCCAGAACGGATCGCGGCCGGCGTTGGCCATCGCGGTCGCGCGCCAGAGGTCATACATCGCGACGGGGCGCTGCTGCGCGTCGCGCATCGCCGTCGACATCGTCGTGTTCTTGTGACAGCCCGCGCAGCTGAGCGAGGTGGCGAAGCGCCCCTCGTCGACGTCGCGAAGCGCGGCGAGCGGTGCCAACGCCGCGTCGATGTGCGGCTCGCTGTCGGGCGCGACGCTGTCGACGGTCGCGTCGCCACGCGTGCCGCTGCCGTCCCCGCCGCCGTCGGCGATGGTGCCGTCGCCGCCGAGGCGCGGCTCGGGACTGTTGTCGAGACAGCCCGTCGCGAGCAGCAGCAGCAGCAGCAAGAGCGGCAGCAGCAGCAGAGGCGCGGCGAGCGCTGTGTCGGGGAGCAGCCGGCGGTGCGCATTCATCGCGTGATATGATACTTCGATCGCTTAGGTCATTGCATGTTCGCCGCCAGCGGGAGCTCGATCGTGTATCGCGTCTGCGTTGCCGTGTTCGCTATCGCCATCCTTCAAGGGTGCGACTTCGAGCTATCCGTCGCCGACGGTCCGTCGCGCGGCGATGGCATCGTGACCGATGGTCCCGGGCGCGACCTGCTCGGCGACTCGCCGAACGACACCACGCTCGACGGGCCGCGCCCCGACGGCGCGCTCGACATGCCAGGCGATGCCACGCTCGATGGCCCGCAGCCCGAAGGCGGCACCGACACGACGCGAGATGGTCCGCCGCCGGATACCACGCGCGACGGTCCACCGCCGGACACGACGCGTGACGGTCCGCCGCCGGACACCACGCGCGACGGCCCGCCGCCGGACACCACCGTCGACGGCCCCGCGCCCGACACGACGCGCGACAGCTCCGCCGATCAAGGCACGGTCAATCCCTGCTCGGGCGTCACGCCCGTTGCAGGTCAGCCCAACCTGACGGCGCAGGTCTTTTCCAACACGGGCTGGTCGCGGCTGGTGGATCTGGCGTTCGTGCCGGGCGATCCCACGCGCCTGTTCGTGATCGAACAGCACAACGGCACGGTGCGTGTGATCCAGAACGGCACGCCGGTCGCCGCCGCCGCGCTCGACATCAACACGCGCATCTCGAAGGGCAACGAGCAGGGGCTGCTCAGCATCGCCTTCCATCCCAACTACCAGAGCAACCGGCGCCTCTACATCATGTACACCGACACCAGTCGGGCCAACCAGATCCGCGAGTTTCAGACGCAGGCGGCCAACCCCAACATGCTCGACGCCGCCAGCGAGCGCACGATCCTCTCGGTGACGCAGCCGGAGACCAATCACAACGGCGGGTCGCTGCGCTTCGGCCCCGATGGTTACCTTTACATCAGCATCGGTGACGGCGGCGGCGGCGGCGACAACCACGGCACCATCGGCAACGGCCAGTCCACCAACACCATGCTGGGCAAGATCCTGCGCATCGACGTCAACAGCAGCGGCGGCGGCAAGAACTACGTCGTACCGAGCAGCAACCCGTTCGTCGGCAACAGCGCCTTCCTGCCCGAGATCTGGCACTACGGGCTGCGCAACCCGTTCCGCTTCGAGTTCGACAGCCAGACCGGCGCGATGTGGATCGGCGACGTCGGACAGAACACCTGGGAAGAGCTCGACTACGCCGCGCCGGGCACGGGCGGCATCAACTACGGCTGGCGCTGCCGCGAGGGCTTCGTCGCCTTCAACATGGGCACGGCGAATTGCAACACGTCGACATTCCGCGACCCGGTGCTGGTGCAGCCCACCACCGGCGCGTACTGCTCGATCATCGCCGGGCGGCCATATCGTGGCTGTCTGATGCCCGGCTATCACGGCACGGTCTTCTACAGCGACTACTGCTACCAGAATCTGCGCGCCTTCGAGTGGAACGGCACCAGCGCGAGCAACGACCGCGCTGCACCCAACCTCACCAGCAACGCTGTCGCCTGGGCGCAGGACTATCAGGGCGAGCTCTATTTCGTGCGCCTCAACGGCAACGTGTACAAGATCGTGCCGCAGTAGCGTACTAGGACTGCTGGGTCATACTGATCCCACGGGAGCGCGCACATGAGTAGAGCCTTGATGCGAAGAAACAGCAGCAGCGGCGGCAGCGGATCGACGGGCAAAGGTGTCGTCTCCGGCGTCGCCAGCGGCGTCGTGCCCGGGCTCGGCCAGCTGATCAACGGCGAGGGGGACAAGGCCCTCGGCGTGTTCGCCGTCTCGGCGATCGCAGGGCTCGGCCTGTGGAGCGCGATCCCGATCCTCGGTCCCGTCGCCGGCCTCGTCGGCGGCGCGACGTGGCTGTACGGCGTGGCCGACGGCTACCTCACGGGAAAGCGCGGCAAACGTCGCTAGCGCAGACGCACCAGCCGTCCACGCACGAATAACCCTGCCAGAACTTGCAGCCGCGCTGCGCTGTGGTGACCGGGTCGATCTCGCAACGGTCGGGCACGGTGTCGTGGGCGGGTTTGCTGTCCGAGGTGGCGTCGGGCGCGACGACACGCGCGTCCACGCCGCTTCCGTCGACCGTCACGGGACGCTCGATGCCGCCGCAGCCCGCGGCGAGCTGCGCGACTAGCGCGACCAGCACCATCAATAAGTAGGTCTTCATGCAGCGCTCCTTTCAGCGCTGATGCTGGTCGCTGGTATTCATAAAGAGAAGTGAATAGTATTTAGCTAACTATTAACTCAGAGGCATGAATCGATGGAGCTGACAGACCTGCGCTACTTCGCCAGCGTGGCCAGCTGCGAGAGCTTTGTCGGCGGCGCGCGCCGCTGCGGCGTAACCGCGCCCGCGATCAGTAAGTCGATCAAGAAGCTCGAAGAAGCGCTCGGTCAAAGGCTGCTGACGCGCACCACGCGCAGCGTCGTGCTCACCGAGGCCGGCGCCATCGTGCTGGCGCGCTGCCGCCGCATCTTCGCCGAGCTCGAAACCCTCGGCGCCGAGCTCGACGAGCTCGGCCGCTCGGTGCGTGGTCCGCTGCACGTGGCGGCCAACGAGGTCTTTTCGCTGCACGCGCTGCCGGCGGCGCTAGCTCGCGTGGTGCGCGAGCACCCGGCGCTGAGCCCGCGCTGCTACGAGATGCTGCCCGATCAGATGGAGACGCTGCTGCGCGACGGGCGGCTCGACGTGGGCTTCACCATCGGCGCCGGCGCCGCGCGCGACATCGAATACCGCGAGCTCGGCCGCAGCGAAGGCGTGCTCGTGTGCGGCAAAGACCACCCGCTGGCCGCGCGCGGTCGCGTCACAGCGCGCGCGCTGCGCGAGCACCCGTTCGTCGCGCCGCGCTTCTACGGCAAGGAGCACCTGCCGAGCCTCGATCAGTTTCCCGAGCAGCTCGAGCGCGACGTGACGGCGACCATCGAGCTCTTGCAGATGGGCGTGCAGCTCGTCGTCGAGGGCACGCACCTAGGCTACTTTCCCAAGCTGTCGGTGTTTCCGCGCATCGCCGCGGGCGAGCTCGTGGTGCTGTCGGGCCTGCCGCGCCGCCCCCCGTTCGTGCTGCACGCCCTGACGCGCAAGGGCGCCGCCGAAAAGCGCGCCACCACGTTGCTGCTCCAAGCCGTCCGCCGCGAAATCCGGGGTCACTCTCTGATCCGCAACCTCTCGTAACAAAAGGCGCCATAGGGCACATCGGCATTTCTCGTCGTGCGGATTTCGGACGACGAGAAATGTCATTGTGGCTTAGAAGCCGTTTTATTTTAGGATGTTGCGGAGCATAGAGTGACCCCGGATCAGGCTGCGGCGCGCTTTTCGTGATAAGCCGGCAGCGTGAACCAGAAGACCGAGCCGCGCGGCGCGTTGGTCGAAAAGCCGACGCGCCCGCCGCTGGCCTCGACGAGGTGCTTGACGATGGCGAGGCCGAGGCCGGTGCCGCCCATGTCGCGCGAGCGGCCGGGATCGACGCGGTAGAAGCGCTCGAAGATGCGGCTGCGGTGGCGCGGCTCGATGCCGGGGCCGTTGTCACGCACCGCGATGCGCACTTCTTTGCGGCCGTCGGGCCCGGATTGCTCGGCGGCCTCGACCGACACGTGGCCGCTGGCGGTGGTGTACTTGACGGCGTTTTCGAGCAGGTTGAGCAGCACCTGATCGAGTGACTTGGGATCGGCGTGCACGAGCAGCGCGCCGTCGACATCGTTGCTCAGCGTCAGCTGGCGACGCTCGGCCTTGTCTTGCACGACCTCCATGGCGCGCCGCGCGGCGCCGCGCACGAGCACTGGCGTCGGCTCGAGGCTCACGCGGCCGGCCTCGATACGCGACAGGTCGAGCAGGTCGGCGATGATGTGCGAGAGGCGCTCGGAGTTGCGCAGCATCGCGTCGAGGAAGGCGCGCGCACGCTTTTCGTCCTCGAGCGCGCCGCCTAGCAGCGTCTCGGCGTTGGCGCGGATGATGCTCACCGGCGTGCGCAGCTCGTGCGAGACGTTGGCGACGAAGTCGCGCCGCACGCGCTCGAGGCGCCGCATCTCGGTGACCTCGTGCAGCGCGATGACGGTGCCGCCGCCAGCGCGTGACATCGGCGTCGACGTCGCGAAGACGGTGCGCTTGGGCTCGCCGGCGAGGTCGAACTCACCCTTCGTCGTCTCTTCGGTGCCGCGCTCGACGAGATCGTGCAGCGCCGGCAGGCGCGTGAGGTCGACGAGCTGCTGGCCGGCGGCGTTGGCCGGCAGCTGCAGCATCGCGCGCGCGGCTTGGTTGGCGAGCAGGATGCGCTTTTCGGCGTCGAGCGCGATCACCGCCTCGCTCATGGCCTCGAGCACCGTCTCGTAGCGATCGCGCGCCTTGGAGAGCTCGCCGACGGTGCGCTCGATCTCGTCGGCCATGGTGTTGAGCGACCCGGCGAGATGTCCGAGCTCGTCGGTGGAAGCGATGACGATGCGCTTGCCGCGGCCGCGCACCAGCGCGCGCGCGTGCTCGACGAGCTGGCGCAGCGCGCGCGAGAAGAAGTGCGAGGCGAGGGCGCCGACCAGCAGCGCGGCGCCCAAGCCGAACAGCCCGGCGACGATCAGCGCCACGCGAAGCTTCGCCGCGGCGCGGTTGACGTCGTCAGCGGTGGTGGCGACGCGGATCACGCCGCGCTCGCCGCCCGCGCGTTGGTAGGCGAGCGCCATGTAGATCAGCGACTTGCCGAGCGTCGCCGAGTCGCGCCGCGCGAGGCCGACCTTGCCAGCGAAGGCCTTCTGGACCTCGGGACGGTCGTCGTGGCGCGGCAGCGTGGCGAGCTGCGCGGCGGACAGCTGCGAGTCGCCGAGCACGCGGCCGGAGGCGTCGATGAGCGTCACGCGCAGGCCGGCGGCGTCGCCGATGCGGTCGGCGATGGCGTCGGCGTTATGTGCGGTGATCGGCTCGCGCAGCAGCAGCAGCGTCTGGCGCGCGAGCCGGCACTGCCGCTCGAGCTGCTTTTCGATCTGGGCTTGCAGCCGCTGGCGCAGCTCCGCCGACAGATATGCGCCGGCGGTGACGACGACGACCAGGATAAGCGTGAGCGACGCGAGAAACAGCTTGCCGCGCACTCCGAGCTTCATCGTGGCCTACTCTACCATCGGTGCCGCTACATCGCGGGCGAGGCCTCGTCGGGCTGCGGGCGGAAGCGGTAGCCCACGCCGCGCAGCGTCTCGATGTACGTGCCGGCGTCGCCGAGCTTCTGGCGCAGACGCTTGACGTGCGTGTCGACGGTGCGCGTCGCCACGTCGGCCTGGATGCCCCACACGTCGTTGAGCAGCGTATCGCGCGTCTGCACGCGTCCTTTGCGGCCGAGAAAGAAGTTAAGCAGCTTGAACTCGAGGGCCGTGAGCGTGATCTCGCTGTTGTCGACCCACACGCGGTGCGCGGAGGCGTCGATGCGCAGGCGGCCGAAGGTCACCTCGCTCGTCGCGTCGGTGATCTCTTCGCTGCCCTGCGGCACAGCGCGCCGTAGCACCGCGCGCACGCGCAGCAGCAGCTCGCGGGTGCTGAATGGCTTGGTGACGTAGTCATCGGCGCCGACCTCGAAGCCGACCACGCGGTCGATCTCCTCGGCTTTGGCGGTGATCATGATGACTGGGATGTTGCGGGTGGCCTCTTGCTGACGCAGCTTGCGACAGACCTCGGTACCGGGCATGTCGGGCAGCATCAGGTCGAGCAGGATCAGGTTGGGGACTGGCTCCTCGGCGGCACGCGATAGCGCGGACTCGCCGTTGGTGGCCGTGCGGACCTGATAGCCTTCGCGCTCGAGGTTGTACTCGAGCGTGCTCAGCAGGTCCTCTTCGTCGTCGACTACAAGTATCAGTGCGGACATGAGCACCTTCCTCGCGTTTTGCATAAACGCTGCCGGTGACGCGCCGGTGACATAGCAGTGAAAGGGGGGTGCACGCCCACAAAAAAACCACGAGAACTTGGAATTTAAGTGGTTTTCAGAGCTTAGAGGTCGTAGCGGTATCCGCCACCTGCCCACAGGCGGATGTAGCGGTCCGAGCCGGTGGTCGCCTCGGCGCGGTCGGGGGTCTGACCGCGCACCTGCGACGCATCCAAGCCCGCGAATTCGGCGCTGAAGCTCAGATACTCGAAGGTCAGGAAGTAGAACACGCCCGAGCGGTGCGTGCCGTATGCGCCCGCGCGCACGGCGAAGCCGAGACCGCCCACGCGCGAGCCGTACGAGTCCACCGCCTCCTTGCCGATCTTGAGCAGCGGGCGCACGTCGAAGCCGGCGTGAAGGGCGATGAGCGGCGTGCCGAGCGGCACGTAGCCGTCGAGCCCGAACTGCAGGAACTGGTAGTTGAAGCTGGTCAGGACGGTGTTGGCGCCGAGGTTGAAGTCGCGCAGGCCGAAGCCGGCGCGGATCAGCGCCACCGGTGACGTAGGCTTCTTCAGGAAGGCCCAACGCACGCGAAGGTCGACGATGAACTGCTGCGAGCTGGTGTCGACCTCGTCGCTGTTGGCCGGCAGCTTGGTGCTGATGGTGATGTGGCGCGCGTAGGAGACGCCGATGCCGACGTTGCGCGCGAAGTTCTTGACGAACGGCACGAGCGGATAGAGGTCGGCGAGCAGTCGAAACTCGGGGAACAGGCCGCCGTCGTACTTGCTGTTCTGCGCCGGGTTGGCGCCTGCGAGCTCGTAGGTGCGCGTCGAGAGGCCGATGGAGACGCCCAGCGAGACGAGGCCGGCTTTGCTGCCGCGACTGGCGCTGCGTCGCACACCGTCGCCGTCGTCGTCGTCATCATCGTCATTGCGGCGGCGCTTCTTGACGCGCGCCGGCGGCGGATCCGGATCTGGTGTTCTGGCCACCGGTGCCGGCGGTGGGGGCGTGGGCGGCGGCGGCTTGGGCGCCGCAGCGGGGGCGCCGCTCGGAATGCGGCCGCGGCCGATGAGGCGCAAGCAAGCGCGACCGAGCGCGACGCCGGCGCGCACCAGGCGCCGAGCGCCGCGTACGCGCGCGGCGCGCTTGCCGATGGCCTGTCCATCGAGGGCGTTGTAGACGGTGACCGTGACGACGTAGCTGCGCCCGGCGCGGCGCACGGATCCGCGCACGATGGCGTGGCACTTGAGCTTGTGACAGGCGCCGGAGCGTCCGCGCGGCGAGTTTGGATCGAGGCCCAGATCGTCGGCGCGGTCCACGAAGCGCGAGGCCGACACGAGCCGCGTGCGGCGCCGAATGCCGCGTACGAAGCCGTTGCGCGCGCGCAGCCCGCTGCGCCCACCGGCGAACTTCATCACGACCACGCGCTTGCCACCGCCGCGGCGATAGCGGCGCCGTCGGCGTCTACGGCGTGCGTCGGCGTCGAGGGGAATGAGCAGCGCGCACAGGGCGACGCCAAGCAACAAGATTCCGCGCCATCTCATCGGCTCACGACAGTAGCACAGCAGTGTCTGTGCGGCGACGAGATGGCTGTAGTCCGGTGTAAGCCTTGCTTTTAGCGGTGGAAGCGGGGTTGCGAACGTCGTAACATAGGTTTGGAGATCTGCACCGACTTGCCAGTATCCGTCCAGACTTCCAGTGAATCCGTAATCTTGGCGGCTCTGAGAAACGGAGACGTTCGCCGAGCTGTCGAGCTGATGCTCGACACCTATCAGGACGAGGTTTACGCGTATTGCGCGCGCCTCGTCGGCCGCCGTGATGCCGCGCGGATCTATCAGCGCGTGCTCGCTTCGGCCATCGGCGATCTGTCTTCGATGCATGACAGTGATCCCGCGATCAGTGATCCCGCGATGAGTGATCCCGCGATCGTCGGAGAACTGCCGATCGAAGGACGCTCCTTGCGCGCGTGGCTCTATCAGATCGCGCGGCGTACGGTGGCGCATCACCATCGGGCCGATCAACGCGGCTTCCCCGGCTCGCTCGATCCGAGCTACGTACCGGTCGCCGGTCCGTCGCCTGATGAGATCGATGGCGTGCGTATCTCCGACGTGTCGATCTCCGACGAGGCCATGCAGGCCTGTCTGTCGGCGCTCGATCCGGAGATCCGAGAGATCCTGCAGCTCGTCTACTGGCACGGACTGCGGCTGCACGAGGTGGCGCAGGTGATCGGTGAGCAGCTGAGCGTGGTGCGGCGCGCGGTGGCCCACGGGCTGAGCGCCTTCGCCATGCTCGAGCAATCCGACGGTAGCCCGAGCTAAGCGCAAAGCGAACGAAGCGAATGCAAGTCGTCGAAAGCGCGCTGCCCAGCAGCTCCGATAACGACCTCACGATCATCGATCCCAGTGGTCATCTGACCCTCGAGGTGATGGTCGCCACCGAGGAGTTCGACGCGGACGTGCGCTCGGCGATCGATCGACACGTGCGCGACTGCTCGGTGTGCGCGCAGCAGCAGGCGAGCTTGGCGCGCGCGGCGCAGCGCATCCGACGCGGGCGGCCGCGGCTGGCGGTGCCGGCGGACGCGCGCATCGCGGCGCGACAGGCGGTGCTGCGCGCGCTCGTGGCGCGGCGTCGCACGGCGTCGGCAGCGCGGCTAAAGGCCGTGCCGATGCCCGAGGAGCCCACGCGCTACGATCCGCGTCCAGCGCGTGTGGCGTGGGCGTTGGTGGCGCTCGCCGTGGCCGTCGCCGGCGCGGCGATGTTCATTATCCTCTTCGCCAGCTGATCGATCGCAGCGAGGGCGATCGCAACCCCCGACGCTTTTCGTCTAGCGCCCGCGGCGAACCGATGGCCCGCAGGGGTGTCGCACGTCTCATGAAGCATACGAGCACGATGGTGGTGGCGGTGATGGGCGCCTTGGCGCTCGCGGGTTGTCCCAAGAAGAGCGGCCCAGGGAAGGACCGCGCCGGGCAACGCATCCGCGCCGACAAAGGGCAGCTGGTGCACAAGCTCGGCGTCGCCGTGGCGAGCGGCGCGCGCGGGCCCGGAGAGCTGTTCGCCGCAGGCACGGTCAAGGGTGGTGTGATCGTCGCGCTGCGCGACAACGCCGAGCCGTTCCGGTTGCTCGACGACATCGACGTGCGGCGGCGCAAGAAGGCGGCGTCGGCGGGCACGGGCACGGGCACGGGCTCGGGCACGGGTAAGGGCACGGCCTCGGGGGCGGGCACGGGCTCGGGCACGGGCTCGGGTACGGGCACAGGGACGGCGGCGAAGCCGGCAAAGGCGAAGGGGCCGCTGCCGCCGGAGCACGACAGCACCGTCGTGGCGCTAGATTTTTCGCCCGACGGCAAGCGCTTGGTGAGCGTCGGCGGGCACTACATCGTGGCCTGGGACGTGGCGGGCAAGAAGATGATCAAGCAGCTGCGCGGGCCCTACGGGCTCACCGCGGGCGTGTTCGCGCAGGGCTCCGACGCGGCGTTCTTCGCCACCAATCGCGGTCACGTGCTGCGCTGGCGCTTCGACAAGCTCGAGGCCGAGGGCGTTAACGGCTTCAACTGCCGCCCCACGCCGGTGCCGGTGGAGCTGCGCGGCGTGCCCGAGGACAAGCGCTGCCGCTACGGGCGCTTCGCGCTGGTCGAAAACAACAAGCCGGTCTGCCTCTACCCAGTGACGCAGCTGATCCGCCGCGGCAAGCGGCTGGTGCGTGCCTGCCGCGAGGGTTCGGTGGGCATCCTCGATCTGTCGACGCGCAAGGTGCGATGGTCGAGCGTCGCCGGCGCGCTCGGCGCGCTGACGTTCATCGACGATCAGCGACTGCTCTTCGCGCGACGTGACGGGGAGCTTCGCACCTGGAAGCTCGGCGAGGGGCGCGTAGGCACGCCGCTGCTGCCGGGCGTGCGCGCACAGGCCGCGGTCGCCGGCGCGGGCATCGTCGCCGTGGGCAGCCGCGGCATCGTGCGGCTGTGGCACGCTGGCAGCCACGAGGTCGCCGGCGCGGTCAAGGTGCCTGGCCTGGTGGTCTACCTCGGGCTGCGCGAGAAACCGCTGCGCCTCGAGGTGCTGCTCGACGACGGTCGATTCGTCGTGCACCCCCTGCGTTTCGAGACCAAGAAGTAACGCCATCGCCTTGCAAGGCCAGCCGGAGCTTTTGACGCAATAACCATGGCGGTGATCGACGGCCTTTTGAAGCTCATCGCCGCGCGCGGCGCCGACTCGCTCGAGCTCTCGGCGGGCAGGGTGCCCGAGCTGTCCAAGGCGGGCGCGCCGATGCCGCTGTCCATGCCCGAGCTCGACGCGCAGTTCGTCGAGCAGCTGCTCGGCGAGGTGGCGCCGGCGCTCGAGCTGCCTGCGGGCGACGCCGATCTGCAGCTGCCCTACACCGTCAGCAAGAGCGGCGCGACGTTCACGGTGCGTGTCTCGCGCCGCGCCGGCGTGCTGAGCCTCAGCGCGCGCGCCGGCGCACCGTCGCGCTCGGCCGCGCCATCGCCGCTGTCATCGTCATCGCCGCTGCCATCGTCATCGCCGCTGCCATCGTCATCGCCGCCGCCATCGCCATCGCCATCGCCACCACCATCGGCGCCGCCGCGCGTGGTGCCGCCGCTCGATACGCACGTCTTCGACGCGCTGCTGCAGCGGGTCGAGCACAGCGACGCGTCCGACCTGTTGCTGTCGGCCGGCCGCAACGCGCGCCTGCGCGTCGACGGCGAGCTTCACGAGCTGGCGCAGGTGCTCGAGGAGGACGAGATCCTGGCGCTGGTCGCGCTCGACGCGGGCGCCCTCGAGACGCTGCGCGCGCGCGGAAGCGTCGACCGCAGCCTCGATCGCCGCGCCGTCGGCGGGCTGCGCTTTCGCGTCAATGTCTTTCGCCAGCACGGCGGCGTCGCCGCGGCGCTGCGTCCGATCCGCCGCGAGGTCCCGACCCTCGAGCAGCTGCGGCTGCCGCCTGACTTCAGCGAGCTCGTCGCGCGCTCGGACGGGCTGGTGTTGATGGCCGGGCCCACCGGCTCGGGCAAGTCGTCGACGCTGGCGGCGCTCGTCGAGCACGTCAACCGCACGCGCGCGCGCCACGTGATCACGCTCGAAGACCCCATCGAGCACGAGCACGTCTCGCGGCGCGCCCTGATCCACCAGCGCGAGGTTGGCCGCGACGTGGAGAGCTTCGCCGCCGGATTGCGCGCGGCGCTGCGCGAGAGCCCCGACGTGATCCTCGTCGGCGAGATGCGCGACGCCGAGACGATGGCCGCCGCGTTGACCGCCGCCGAGACGGGTCACCTCGTGCTCTCCACGCTGCACGCGCCGAGCGGCCCCGACGCCATCGACCGCATCATCGACAGCTTCCCGCCGCATCAGCAGCGCCAGGTGCGCAGTCAGCTGGCTGCGATCTTGCGCGCGGTCGTCACGCAGTACCTCGTGCCGGCCGCGTCGGGCGATGGGCGCGTGGTCGTCTTCGAGCGCATGGTCGTCAACCGCGCCATCGCCGCAATGATCCGCGAGGACAAGTGCCATCAGATCCGCAGCCAGCTCACCACCGGCCGTGACCAGGGCATGATCTCGCTCGATCAGCATCTGGCGCAGCGCCTCGCCGCGGGCGAGATCAGCCGCGAGACGGCGCGCGCGCTGGCCGACGAGCCCGACGTGGTGCTGGCGCGCGGCCGCGTACGTTGAGGCGCGATAGCCCTCGAGCCAACGACCGTGTTGCGCACGAGCGCACTGCGCACGAACGTCCGCAGCACGGCGGCTAGCCGACAAGCTGCGGTCGGGCCTCGAAAAGTGCAAACAGCTGTCCAGCGGTGCGGGATCGCGCCGCTTCGACGGTGGTGCGGCGCTTGCTTCACCTCGCGCGCATGAAGCCATGCGCTCGCCCTTACACCATCGCGCTGCTGCTGCCGCTGCTGCTGGCGCTCCTCGCGGCCGCCACCGTTCACGCTGCGCCCACGCACAGTCAACGGCGCCGCTTGGCCCAGCGCGGTCGCGTGGAGCGCGGCCGGCCGCTCGATCTGAACCACCCGTTGCGCCAGCAGGTGCGCGCCGAGGCGTTGCTCGGTCACGCGCTGGCGCTGGTGCGCGGCGCGGACTTGGCGACGGTGCCGCGCCACGTGCGCATCGCCATGTCGAAGAAGCTCAAAAAGCCCGTGCGCTCGCTGCGCACGCGCAAAGGGCAGAGCGCGCTCTTGGCGCTCTTGCATCACGAGCTCGGCGACGCGCGCTACGAGCTCGTCGTGGGCACGCACGCCAGCGCCCTCAAGCAGGCGGCGCAGAAGCTCGACGGCCCGCCCGAGCGCCGCGAGCGCGATCTACGTGACATGCGGCGCTACTGGGGCTTCAGCCTGCTGCCCGCCAACGACAAGGCCTTTTCGCAGCCACGCTATCTCGCGTCGGTGCTGCGCGAGAGCGGCCAGACCGGCTCGGGCTTCGTGCACAACTCGCCGAGCGGCGCGCTCGATCGCTTCACCAACGCGTGGAGCAAGATCGCGCCCGCCAACACGCGCCCGGTGGCCTTTACGCAGACGGGCTCCGACGCCAACAACCTGATGCTCGAGGTGGCGCTCTACGCCGCGGGCGGCAACAGCAAGCACCAGATCCGGGCTGGCTCGATCCTCACCCTCGACGGCACCTACGTCGCCGGGCGTGGCCCGATGTCAGCGCAGAGCCATATCGTCGGTCCCGGCAAGAACAGCGACCTTTCGATCACCAGCCCGCACACCAGCACGTTCACGCCGCGAGGCGCTGAGCTCGCGCGCGTTGTCGCCGCCGAGAAGAGCGCCATCGCGCAGCTGCGCGAGCGGGTCAAGGCGCTGCAGCACACGAGCACGCCGGTGGGTGCGCTGCTCTTCGAGCCGATCCTCGGCGCCAAAGGCGTCTATGTCTTCAGGCCGCAGTTCGTGCAGCAGCTGCGCGCCGTCTGCGACGAGCTGCGCATCCCCATCATCGCCGACGAGATCCTCACCGGCGGCGGGCGCACCGGGAAGTTCTTCGCCTACGAGCACTACAGCGGCTTCGAGCCGGACTTCGTCACCTTCGGCAAGGGGCTGCAGATCGCCGGCGTGGCCGAGGTGCGCCGCGGGCGCGAGGCGCCGAGCTTCCGGCCGCCGCGCACCATGGTCACCAACGCCGCCTCGTCGGTGCCGCTGCTCAAGGGCGCGCAGGTGCTCGAGCGCATCCGCAAGGACAGCCTCATCGCCAACGCGGCGGTGGTTGGCCGCTACATGCTGTCGCACCTGCAGAAAGATAACCCCGAGGCGCGCGGCGTGGGCCTTTTGCTCTACGGCAACCAAACGCTGCGGGTCGACGGCGCCATGGGGCGGCTGATGCCGCACCTCGACATCACCAAACGCGACGTCGACGCGCTGCTCGCCGAAGCCAAGCGCTCGCGTCGCCGCTGAACGCCGATCGCTGATCGCTGATCGTTGGTCGCCGATGGCTAGTACGCCTTGGCGATGATAGAGCGCGCGGGCACGTCCTTGCCGGTGACGATGCACTTGCCGCCGCCGCCGTGTTTGTCTTCGAGCGGCACGCAGCGCACCGTGGCTTTGATCGAGCGGATCTTCTGATCGGCCTCGGGGTCGTCGGCGATGTGCGCCATGACGAACTTGCCGCCGCCGCGCTCGGCCGTGGCGCCCTTGAGCGCGGCGCGTACCTCGTCGAAGCTGTCGGCGACGATCGTGTTGTCCTGCATGCGCTGCTGGGCCGCGGCGAATAGCCCGCGCTGGATCTCGTCCATCAGCTCGACGGCGCGCGGCGCGATCTTGTCGAGCGGCAGCGTCTCTTTGTCACCCGTGTCGCGGCGCTTGGCCACGGCCGTGCCGGCCTCGACGTCGCGCGGGCCGATCTCGACGCGCACCGGCACGCCGCGTTGCTCCCAGTGGAAGAACTTGGCGCCCGGGCTCTGGTCGCGCAGGTCGACCTCCACCGACAGGCCCGCGTCGCGCGCGCCCGAGGCGACGCGCTCGGCCGCTTCGAGCGTGGCGGCGCGCTGGTCGTCGCTGCGCCAGATCGGAACGATGGCGAGGTGCACCGGCGCGAGCTTGGGCGGCAGCACGAGGCCGTTGTCGTCGGAGTGCGTCATGATCAGCCCGCCCACCAGGCGCGTGCTGACACCCCAGCTGGTCTGCCAGACGTAGTCGAGCTGCTTTTCGGCGTTCTGGAATTTGACGTCGAAGGCCTTGCCGAAGTTCTGGCCGAGGTCGTGGCTGGTGCCGGCCTGCAGCGCGTAGCCGTTCTGCATCATCGCCTCGATGCAGTAGGACTTGTGCGCGCCGGCGAACTTCTCGGCCGACGTCTTGACGCCGCGGATCACCGGCATCGCCATCGAGCCCTCGGCAAACTCGGCGTAGACCTCGAGCATGCGCAGCGTCTCTTCGAGCGCCTCCTCGTGGGTGGCGTGCGCGGTGTGGCCTTCCTGCCAGAGGAACTCGCTGGTGCGCAGGAACATGCGCGTACGCAGCTCCCAGCGCACGACGTTGGCCCACTGGTTGATGAGCAGCGGCAGGTCGCGCCAGCTCTGGATCCACTTGGCGAAGAAGTGGCCGATGATCGTCTCCGACGTGGGGCGGATGACGTAGCGCTCCTCGAGCTCCTTGCCGCCGCCGATGGTCACGACGGCGAGCTCGGGCGAGAAGCCCTCGACGTGCTCGGCCTCCTTCTTGAGGAAGCTCTCGGGGATGAAGATCGGGAAGTAGGCGTTCTTGTGCCCGGTTTCCTTGAAGCGCTTGTCGAGGCCAGCCTGGATCTTCTCCCAGATGGCGTAGCCGTGCGGCTTGATGACCATGCAGCCTTTGACCACCTCGGCCGGCTCGGCCAGGTCACCGTAGCGGATGACGTCCTGATACCAGGCGGCGTAGTCCTGTTCGCGCGGCGTGATCTTCTTCTTGCCCACGGGCGGCTCCTCGCTGGGATGAGGCGCACAGGCTAGTCGTGGCCACGACGCCTTTCAACCCGCGACGAAACTATTGTGGCTTCTATGGCTCGCGCCCCCTACGATCAACGTTATGCGCGTCGCCGCCACGCTGTGCGCCTGCGCGCTGCTCGTCGTCGCGCCGGCCCGCGCCAGCGCGTCCGGACAGCGACAACTCGCGCGCGCGAAAAAACTCCTCGAGCAGTTCAAAGATCGCGCCGCGCTGCGTGCGCTGCAGCGTGCTCGGCGTGCGCGTGGCAACAGCCGCCGCCTGCGCGCCGAGATCTGGATGTACATCGGCATCGCCAACTACAATCTGCTCAAGCAGCGCGCGGCGGGCAGGGCCTTTCGACGCGCGCTGCGCGCCAATCGCGGCGTCCAGCTGCCTGGCAGCGTCTCGCCCAAGATCCGTGCGCTGTGGCAGCGCATCGAGGCGTCGCTGCCCAAGGTCAAGGCGCCGCCGGTCAAGCCGCCGCCAGTCAAGCCGCCGCCGGTCAAGCCGCCGGTCAAACCGCCCGTGCAGCCGCCGCCCGACAACACCAACAACGGCGGCACCAACAACACCAGCAACAGCAAGCCGAAGGGCAACCTCGACCCGGTGGCCTCGGGCGCGCTGCTCGACGACAAGGACACCGGCGGCAGCAGCATCAACTGGCCCGCCTGGATCGCCGCCGGCGTGGCGCTCGGCGCCGCCGGCGCCGCCATCGGCGTCGGGCTCTCGGCCAAGTCGGAGGCCGAAAAGGCGGCCGACCTGGAGAAGACCTACGAGGCTGCCGAGGTCAGCCACGCCAAGGCCACCGAGCGCGCGCTGATCACCAACATCATGATCGGCGTCGCCGGCGCCGCCGCGGTGACCTCGGCGATCTTCTTCATCGTGCGCGGCCGCCGCGCGCGCACCGGCGACAGCGCCAAGGGCAGCGTGCCGCGCCTCGTCTCGGCAGGTGTCTCGCCGACGCGCGGCGGTGCGCTGCTGGGGCTCTCGGGGCGGCTTTGGTGATCGGACTGGCGCGAGCTGTCGCCGTCTGCGCCGGCTTCGCGCTGGCGAGCGGCTGCATCATCGAGGACCTCGCTGCGGTGGGGCGACCGTGCGGCAGCGGCAACACCTGCGGCCCCGGCGCGGTGTGCAACAGCACGACGCTGATCTGCGAGAGCGGACAGGGCACCGACATGCCGCCGCAGTTCGATCTCGGAGACGGTCCGCGTCCCGACACGCCGGTCGACATCACGCCTGGCGAGCCACCGCCCGACGTCGGCACCGAGTCAGGCGTACCGCCGGCGATCTGCAAGAACACCACGAAGCTGGTGATCAACGAGGTGGCGGTCGGCGCGGCCGACTACGTCGTGATCTTCAACCTCGGCGGCGTGACGGTCGATCTGCAGGGCTACACGCTCTACTACGCCGCGGGCACGCTGACCAACGTGGTGCGCGGTGCCTTCCGCTTCCCCAGCTCGCGCACCATCGTGCCGGGGCAGGCGGTCTACGTCTTCGAGGAGAGCAAGGGCGCCGGCGCGGACGTCAACACCGGCGCGCCGATGCCCTTCGAGAGCAAGAGCGACAGCGCGGTGGCGCTCTTCGATCCCCAGGGCAACCTCGTCGACTACGTCGCCATCGGCAGCCAGGAGATCATGCGCCCGCAGGGCGCTACGTTCGCGCCGCAGCCGGTGACGATCAACCTGCTGTTCGAGCCCGAGACCGAGAGCTACCAGCGCAGCGCCTACGCCGGCCGCTGTCCCGACTTCTTTCGCGACGACTGGCTGACCAAGTCGATCACGCGTATGCCGTAGCTCTAGCGCGTCGCGACCAGCATGTGAAAGTGCCCGTCGCGGTCGGGATAGCCGTAGCGAAACGGCAGGGCCCTGCGCGGCTGCGCCGCCCATAGCGCCTTGAACGCCGCGTCGTGGCTGCGCACGAAGCGCTTCTTGAAGAAGCAGCCGCTGTAGCGGCCGTAGGTGGTCTGCGTAAAGCCCGCGGCGCGCGCGTAGCGCGGCGGCACGCCGGTGCTGTCGGAGATCATGAACGTGGCTTGCTCGGTGAGCGTGCGTCGGATCTCCGAGAAGTCGTCGCTCCACAGCAGGTACGAGGCGGCCTTGGTCATCGCCGCGACCTTGCCCTTGGCGCGCAGGTGCAGCGCGAGCGGCCCCTCGCGCTTGTAGTGCGCGTTGGCGAGATTCGCTGCGATGTGGCGGTGCACGCGCACGGCACCTCGGGCGCTGGCCGCAGCGCCGCCCTTGCTGCGCGCGCGATAGGACAGCTCGTAGTTGGCGAAGGCCGGCGACGAGCTCGGCCGCAGCCACCCCGACGAGCGCCGCTTGCCGCGCTTTCCGTGGTGCGCGGCGACGGTGGCGGCGTCGACGTAGCGCAGCGAGCCATCGGGCTCGATCGAGAAGTAGCGCAGATCGACCGGCTCGAGATCGTGTACGGCGAGCGCCGCGACGAACAGCGCCAGCTCGCCCGAGATCGGCCCGCGCTGGAGCTTCATCAGCGTGGTGCTCTTGCTGTTGGCGTAGGCCAGAAAGCCGGCGATGTGCTTGCCCGCCGCGGTCAGATGCGCGTCGAGCTCGGCGCCGCGCAACGTCAGCGCCGGCCGCGGATCGCCCGAGTGCTCGAGCGAGATGGTCGTGATCTCTTTGGCGTCGGGATAGGTCGTCAGCGCCGACAAGAGATCGGCCCCACCAAAGGGATAAAGCACCTTCTGGGGCAGCCCCGCGGGCCGCAGCTTGGCCAAAAACGGCCGCGCCTTGGCCAGATAGCGCGTGCGATGCTTGGCCACCGCCTCGCGCACCCGCTTGCAGTGCGCCGCCACCGCCGCCCGCTCGCGCGCCCAAGGCGGCAACGCCACCCCATCTGGACACGTCAGCAACAACCAAAACGCCCGCATCTGCACCCCAAAGCTCTGCCCCGCCTTCGCCTTCGACGCCGACTTCGGCTCAGCCTTCGCCTTCGACTCCGACTTCGGCTCAGCCTTCGACTCCGACTTCGGCTCAGCCTTCGACTTCGGCTCAGCCTTCGACTCGACCTTCGCCTTGGCCTTAACCTCAGCCTTCCGATGGGCCTTCGTCTTCGCCTTGCCCTCCGACCGACACCCCACCCCCAGCACCGCGAGCGCCATCAACGCAGCTATCCAAACCCATTTCATCGCCCAGACCATAATCCCTCGACATCTCCGCGGTCGAGTCGTAGCTTCGCCGCCCATGCGCGCCCTGGCCCTCACCGCTGTCCTGCTCGTGCTGGCGCCCCAGGCGTTCGCGCGAGCCAAAGAGGTCGCGCTCGCCCCGCTGCCCGGCGCCGCCAAACGCACCCTCTTCGCCACCCCCGAGGACACCCTCGACAAGAAGCCCTGTGTCGGCTTGCGCGTGGCCGCGTCCGTCGACTGCCGCGACCGCAAAACGCACTTCAAGAGCAACGAGTGGGACCATCACGTCTGGGTCCCTTACATCCGCGACGTCGGCGGCGCCTACGTCGGCATCGGGTCCGATCAGGGGCTGACCTTGATCGCCGCGGCGCGCTCGACCTTCGCCTGGCTGCTCGATTACGACCCGGCCGTGGTGCTGATCAACCGCGTGCACCGCGCGCTGATCCTTAGCTCGCCCACACGCGAAGCCTTCATCGCGCAGTTTCTGCCCAAGAACAAAGCCGCCGCCATCGCGACGCTCGAGCGCGCCTACAAGGGCTCGCCCGAGCGCGCCCTCGTCGTCGCCGCCTTCACGCGCTATCGCGCCGGACTACGCTGGTACTTCAACCGCGTCCAGCGCGAGCGGCGCGAGCTCGCCAGCTCGCACTGGCTGCACACCGACGACGCCTACAGCTACGTGCGGCGCCTCTTTCAGCTCGACCGCATCCGCATCCTCAAGGGCGATCTGCTGCGCGACCGCGCGCTCGTCGGCATCGGCAAAGCCAGCCACGCCCTGCGCATGCCGGTGCGCGTGCTCTACCTGTCCAACGCCGAAGAGTACTGGCGCTACACCGACCAGTTTCGCAAGAACATACGCGGGCTGCGCTTCGACAGCCGCACGATCGTGCTGCGCACGCGCACCAACCGCCGCGCCAACGCCAAGCTCCTCGGCCGCTACCAGTACACCGTGCAGGCCGGGCTCGACTTTCAGCAGCGCCTCGCCGACCCGCGCGTCGTCGCCGTGTGGTCGATCCTCAAACACCGCGCGCGCGCCTTCCCCGACGGGCTGTTCACCGTCGGCCTCCGCCCGCTGTCGCGGCGCGCGATGCGAAGCGCGCTGCCCGGCTGGCGCCCGCGGCGAGCGAAATCCGCCGCGCTGAAGTAGACTTGTCAGCGGCCACGATGCGCCGCCTCGTCGAAGCAGTCGCCGCCCTCGTGATCGTCGCCGCCCTCGGTGGTGTGGCCGCGGCGCGCCGTGTCCCTCCGCGCCGTGTCCCTCCGCGCCGTGTCCCTCCGCGCCGTGCCGATGCGCGCGATGCCGATCTGCAGGCCGGCAAGCGGCACCTCGAGCAGATGGACGAAAAGGCCGCCCTCGCGGCCTTCGAGCGCGCCCTACAGCACGCGCACACCAAGCCCGAGCAGGCCGTCGTGCACGTCTATCGCGGCATCGCGCTGTTCAATCTGCTCAAGGCGGCCGAGGGTAGGGCGGCGTTTCGGCGCGCGCTCAAGCTCGATCTGGCGGTCTCGCTGCCGAAGCTCACCTCTCCCAAAATCCGAAAAGAATTCGATATTATAAAGCGGTCCATAGTCAGCACCGCGCCCACGGCCGCCAAGGCCTCGAAGCCGCCGGAGGTCAGCAAGACGCCGCATGTGCCCGTCGTCGCCAAGGTCAAGCCCGCGGTCGCTGCACCGCCAACCACCTCGCCGCCGTCATCGGCCGACGCGAGCTCGCCGTCCGCGCCGGGCGCGGAGCCTTCCGCGCCGATCAACTGGGGCGGCTGGATCAGCGCCGGCGCCGCCGTGGCCGCCGCCGGCCTGGCGATCACCTTCGGCGTGCTCTCGCGCGCGGCCGCAGACCGCGCCGCCGACCTCGACCTGGGCAGCGCCGAGGCGCAGTCCGAGCACGATCGGGCCAAATCCTTCGCCCTCGGCACCAACATCCTCATCGGCGTCGCCGCGGCCGGGGCCGTGAGCGCGACGCTGTTCTTCATCCTGGGCCGCCGCGCGCCGCGCACGGCGGACAGCGCGCGCGCGACGCCGTCGCTGGCCGCCGCGCCGCTGTGGCTACCAGGAGGCGGGGCCGGCATCGCGATCCGTGGGTCGCTGCCAGGCCTGCGATAAACTGTCGCTCCATGGCGCTGCTCGATGAAGGACAGCTGGTCGCGCGATACGAGGTGCTCGGTCGTATCGCCACCGGCGGCATGTCCGAGGTCTATCTCGCGCGCCAGTCCGGTCCAGGCGGCTTCTCCAAGACCGTCGTGCTCAAGATCATCCTGCCCAACCTCGCCGACGACCCCAACTTCGTACGCATGTTCGGCAACGAGGCCAAGCTCGCCGCGCTGCTCAACCATCCCAACGTGGTTCAGATCTTCGACTTCGGCGTCGACGGCGCGATCCACTACATGGCGATGGAGTACATCGACGGGCGCAACCTCAACCACATCATGCGCGCCCTCGAAGAGAGCAGCCAGCGCATGCCCATCGATGTCGCGCTGCGTGTCATCGCCGACGCCTGCGGCGCGCTCGAGTACGCCCACAGCCTGACCGACACCGACGGCTCGCCGCTCGACGTGATCCACCGCGACGTTTCGCTCGAGAACGTGCTGGTGACATACGGCGGGCAGGTCAAGCTCGTCGACTTCGGCGTCGCCAAGGCGCGCAACCTCGAGAGCTACACGCAGGTCGGCACGCTCAAGGGCAAGTACGCCTACATGGCGCCGGAGATGGTCGAGGGCAAGGTGCTCGACAACCGCGCCGACCTGTTCTCGATGGGCGTGGTGATGTACCAGCTGTTCACCGGCGAGCCGCCCTTTGCCGGCGTCAACCACGCCATGATCTTGCACCAGATCGCTTACGAGGCGCCGCGCGCGCCGCGCCAGGTGGCGCCCGATCTCGATCCCGAGCTCGAGCGCATCGTGCTGCGCGCGCTCGAAAAGCGACCCGAGGTGCGCTACGGGCGCGCCGCCGAGATCCAAGCCGACATCGAGCACTACATGCGCCGCACGGGCGCCGCGCTGATGCCGCATCAGCTCGCGCAGTTCATGCAGGAGCTGTTTCCGCCGGGCACCGACCCGACGCGCGAGACCTACCAGAAGCTGTGCGGCACCGGCGCCGGCTTGCCGCGCGGCGAGGTGCGCACCGGACCCGCGACGCCCGCCGGCAGCGCCTTGGGTGGCCCACCGCGTTGGCTCGACGATGACTCGCTGGCCACGCGCGAGGTGGCGAGCATCCCGCAGGAGGATCGTCCCTCCTCGATGCCCGACGTGCCCGATGACTTCGACGGCCCGACGCGCATCAGCTTCGGCACCGACGAGGGCGGCCCCGCGCACGACACCGATCCCTCCAATCAGTGGCAAGCGCCTTCTGTCGGGATCGACCCTGCTCACGCCGACAGCGAAGACGCTTCGGGCGCAGTCGCGACGGCGAGCTATGGCGCGCGGGCGAGCAGGCGGCAGGGTCCCTACAACGAGGGCTACGAGCAGAGCGTCAATCGCCGCCGCCGTCCGCCGTCGTCATCGATCCTCGATCAGCCCGACTCGCGCCCGACGATCGTGCCGGGGGAGCTGCGCGCGGTGCAGCGCAGCAACCCGTCGGCGCTCGCCGCACCGACGACCCTCGAGGGCGGCTTCGAGGCGCCGTCCTCGGCGCCGCAGATCCCGTCGGTGGCGCCACCGGCAGACACCAATCCGCCGTCCTACCCGAGCAATATTCCGCGCACGGTGCCGCCGTCGGCCGAGATGATGGCCGTCAACGTGCCCGCGGCGCGGCCGGCGGAGGTGCCCGTCACCACCATCGGCTCGCTGCCCGAGACCAACGTCGCCGAGCCGCGGCGCCGCGGCCACCGGCGCGCGCTCTTCTTCGGCGCGCTGGGGCTCGGTGTGCTGCTCATCGCCTCGATGGTGGTCTACATCGTGGCAACCGGCGACGGCGACGGCGACGAGGTC
>JAGQIK010000599.1 GCA_020431405.1 Myxococcales bacterium | reverse complement strand
CGCGCGCCGACCTCGATGCGCATGCGCTCGGAGCCGACCATGTTCGAGATCAGATGCAGGTCGGGGTGGTGCAGCGCGTCCTCGTCATCGATCAGGCCCGCCTCGACCGCGTAGCCCACCGGCGAGTGGCTCACCGTCTGCAGCTTGACGCGCCCGCGCTGGCCCACCACCACGACCGTCGAGTCTCCGACGTGGAAGGTGCGCATGGTGCGGTCCTCGTCGATAGCGACGATGGCGAGCGTGGTCCCCGCGCCGAGACCGAGCGCCTTGACGGCGGCGTTGGCGCGCTCGATGCCGTTGAGGATCGCGCCGCGCAGCAGCTCGCCGCCGAGCTCGCGCTCGGGCACGCCCTCGCAGGCCTCGGCCAGCGCGCGCGAGATCTCTTCGACGGCGAGGCTCGAGGCGCGCGCACCCGAGCGGGCGCCGCCCACGCCGTCGGCAACCACCAGCACGAGCCGCTTCTTGCCCACCGGCAGCAGCGCGGCGGCGTCTTGGTTGACGCGCTCGCGCGCCGGGTTGCCGCGCGAAAAGACCGCCAGCTGGCCGCCGGCCACGTCGATACGCTCGGCGCCCGTCATCTCTTGCTGACAGAAGAGATGCGCGCCGCGGAGCCCCTCCGCGTCTTGCTCGCGCCGAGCCGCCGTCGTCACGCTGACGATCTTACACCGGCTGGAACCGACTCCACAGATCGTCGAACTCTTTACCGAACTGCGCCAGCAAACGCACGTCGCTCGAGACGATGATGTTCTCTTCGTTGTTCTTCGCCGCCGAGCGCGTCCAGTTGTAGCTGCCGGTGACGAGCACGGCGCGGTCGAACAGCGCGAACTTATGGTGCATGTGGTATTCGCTGTCGTCGATGCGCACCGGGATGCCGGCGCCGTGCAGCTCGAGGATGTCCGAGCCGCGATCGTAGGTTTTGTCGTCGTCGCTGATGATGCGCACGGTGACGCCGCGCCCGTGGGCGGCGAGCAGCTCGCGCGTGATGCGGTCGTCGGTGATCGTGAAGACGCAGACGTCGATCTCGCGCTGGGCCGAGCGCAGCAGCGAGAGGATGCGGCGCAGGCAGTGCTCGCCGGGCGAGAAGTGGGCCTCGGCGAGCTCCGGGGCCTCGCCGCGACTGGCGATGGTGATCGCCTTGACCACCTCCTCGAGCCAATCGAGCAGCTCCTTGTCGGCGCGGCGCTCGAGCCGCTCGCGGGCGACGGCGAAGGCGCGGTGGCGCGCCATGTCGATGCGCTCGTGCGAGTCGAGATGCTCGGCAAAGAGCGCCGAGATCGCCTTCTTCTCACCGCGCGAGAGGCGGCCGTCTTCTAGGGTCTCGCGCAGGACCTCGTCGATCTCACCGGGTTTCATCGCGTTCCTCGCAAACTGTCGTAGGCTCGGGGGGTAGTGCTCAGACGTCTCGCCAGTGTAGTCGTCATCGCCTCGTGCGCGCTAGCGGCCTGCCGCGGCGGCGGCGGCGGCGCCAGCGACGCAGCCGCGGACAGCCCTGGCGTCGCACCCGATCTCGGCGTCGGACGCGCCGCGCCGATCATCGACGGGCTGTTCGATGACTGGCGTGACGTGCCGGTGGCGGCGCGTGACCCAGCAGGTGACGGCGACAGCGCCGGCTTCGACGTGCGCGCGCTGTCGCTGCAGAGCCGCGGCGCCGTGCTCTACGTGCTCGTCGAGCTCGAGCGCGAGCTCAACTTCCACGAGGGGCCACCCGAGGCGATCTCGCTGCGCATCGACGTCGCGCTGCCGGGCGGCCACACGCTGCGCGTCGACAGCCGCGCGCGCGCGGCGTTCTACGACACCGGCCCCATCAGCTGGGAGCGGGTGCGCTACCGGCTGGCGCCGTCGTACGCCAGCACGCGCTTCGAGATGCGCCTCGACTTGGCGCCCCTCGGCGTGCTGCCGGGCAGCGAGGTCACCGTCACGCTCTCGGGCGCCGACAAGCTCGACGCGGCGCTGCGTTATCGGCTCGGCGAAGGCGTGGCGCCGGCGCCCGCACGCCGCTCGCCGGCGCGCACGCCGCAGGTTGGCCTGCGCGTGGCGAGCCTCAACACGCTGCAGACGGGGCTGTTCGACGCCGTGCGCGGGCCGCGACTCGAGCGGCTGCTCGGCGCCGTACAAGCGGACGTCTATTGCCTGCAGGAGGTCTACGACACGCCGGCCTCGCGCGTCGCCGAGCTGCTCGCGCGCGCGCGCGGCGGGCGCTGGAACGTGCACGTGGTGCGCGACTCGTTCATCGCCTCGCGCGCGCCGCTGCTGCCGCTGCCCTCGCAGAACCAACGCTACGCCGCGGCGCTCGTGATCGCCGACGCGGGCGTGTTCGCCGTGGTCAGCGCGCATCTTTCCTGCTGCGGCTTCATCGGCGACGTGCAGGACCAAAAGCGCGAGGCCGAGGTGGACGGCATCGTCGAGACGCTGCGCGCGCTGCGCGAAAAGCGGCTCGGCCCCGCCCTGGCGAGCTACGCCGAGGCGCGACCGATCGTCGTCGGCGACTACAACCTCGTCGGCTCGCGCGAGCCGCTGACGCGCCTCGAGCGCGCGGGCCTCGAGCGCTTCGCCCTCGAGCATCTCGTCGGGCGCGAGGCGCACACTTGGATCAAGACCAGCTCGCCCTACCCAGCCGCGATCCTCGACCACCTAGTGCACGACCCGCGGCTCGCGCGCGTGGGCGGCTACGTGCTCGACACGCGAGAGCTCGTCGACAGCGAGCTCTCAGCGCTCGGCGTCGAGCGCGACGACAGCGACGGCAGCGATCATCTGCTGCTCGTCGCCGACTTCGCGCGCGTGTTACCTTAGCCCGTTCACACGCACGCCCAAGCCGACCACAACTCGAGGAGCGCCGAGATGGCCAGCCTATACGAGCAGCTCGAAAAGATGACCATCGTCGTCGCCGACACGGGCGACATCAACTCGATCCAGCAGTTCACACCGCGCGACGCGACGACCAACCCGTCGCTGATCACGGCGGCCGCGCAGATGGACGAGTACCAAGAGATCGTCGACGAGACGCTGCGCGCGGCGCGCACGGCGGCCGGCGCCAGCGCGGCGACCAAGGACGTCGTCGCCGTGGCCATCGATCAGCTCTCGGTGGAGTTCGGCCGCCGCATCCTCGAGATCGTGCCGGGCCGCGTCTCCACCGAGGTCGACGCGCGCCTGAGCTACGACACCGAGGCCACCGTGGCCAAGGCGCGCCAGCTCATCGCCGCCTACGACAAGGCGGGCGTCGGAAAAGAGCGCGTGCTGATCAAGATCGCCGCCACCTGGGAGGGCATTCGCGCCGCCGACCAGCTCGAGGACGAGGGCATTCACTGCAACTTGACGCTGATGTTCGGCCTGCACCAGGCCGTCGCCTGCGCCGAGGCCGGCGTGACGCTGATCTCGCCCTTCGTCGGTCGCATCCTCGACTGGTACAAAAAGAGCACCGGCCGCGATTCGTACCCGTCGCACGAAGATCCAGGCGTGCTGTCGGTCAGCGAGATCTACACCTACTACAAGAAGTTCGGCTACAAGACCGAGGTCATGGGCGCGAGCTTCCGCAACCTGGGCGAGATCTGCGAGCTGGCCGGCTGCGATCTGCTGACCATCGCGCCCAAGTTCCTCGCCGATCTCAAATCGCAGTCGGGTGACCTTCCGCGCAAGCTCGACGCCGACAAGGCCAAGGCCGCCAATGTCGAGCGCATCGAGATGAACGAAGCGGCCTTCCGCGCGATGCACGAGGCCGACAAGATGGCCAACGAGAAGCTCGACGAGGGCATCGCCGGCTTCAGCAAGGCCATCGTCGCGCTCGAGGAGCTGCTCTCTCAGCGCCTGGCGCAGCTCGAGGGCGCCGAGCGGCGCGGCCGCATCGCCGGAGACTTCTTCCGCGCCTTCGATCTCGACGGCGACGGCGTGATCACCCGCGAGGAGTGGTGTGGGACGGACGCCGTGTTCGACGCCATGGACCGCGACGGCGACGGCCGCATCACCCCCGAGGAAGTGGCCGCCAGCCTCGGCGCGGCCCACATTCTCTAGCCGATTTGTCGGCCGATTCGACCGACGACGCGGTCGACGCGAAATCGGACCCTAGCCCCCCTTTTTCGCCCTCGGCGCGCCGATTTCACGGAAGCGCCCCACCACCCCTTCGTAGAGCTAGAGACGCAGCGCGTCAAAATGCGCTGGCGGTGGCGCTATGTGCGTGCTAATCGTACAGAACCGCTGGGATCGCGCCTAGCGTGCTGGCTAATCCATCACGTGGTGGATTAAGATGCGCGCCGGGCGAGAGAGGGCTGATGGATCGCGTAGTCTCGAAAGCTCGACAGACCGACGATGATCCGACCTTTGGCGCTGCTGCGTTGCCGCAGCACCGTAGCGTGGCAGCAACGCCTGCGCTGACGTTGCCCGTGCTCGTCGTGTCGAGCGATCCACCGGTGGGCGACGCGCTGCTTCACCAGATCGAAAAGGTCGGCGTGGTGCCGCGCCTCGCCGAGAGCGCGCACGGCGCGCTCGACCTGCTGCTGCGCAGCGAGACCGCGTTGCTGGTGGTGGACGGGCGCTCGCGTATCGAAGGTGGCGTCGATCTCGTCGAGACGGCGCGACAGATCTCGCCGTCGACGCGCATCCTGGTGCTCGAGCCGCCCGAGACGGCGCACACGCTGCCGCGCGACGTGCTCGTGCTCTCGCAGCCGGCGCAGCCGGCGGTGCTGCGCAGCATGGTCGCCAGCGCGCTGGGCTTCGGCTCGGTGGTGGCGCCGCTGCCGCGGGCCGAGGGCACGCCGTCTGGCCTCTCGCCGCTCGCCACCGAGGTGGTCGAGCCGGTGGCGAGCTCGATGCGCAGGCGCGCGCTGCTCATCGGCGGCCTCGCCATCGCGGGCGCCGCCGCGGGCGCGCTCGCCTTCGTGTTGATGGGCGCCAAGCTGCGTCGCGAGCGCGACGCCGTGACGGTGCCGCCCGCGCCGAGCACGCCGGCGCTCAAGTCGGCGGCCAGCGAGCCGCTCACGCCGGTGACCACACCGCTGGACGATCCAACGCCGGCGGCCAAGAAGAAGAGCGTCGCCGCCAGCGACAGCACGGCGGCGAACAAGGCCGCGGACAAGACCGACGACAAGACAGCGGACAAGACCTCGAACGTGCAGCACGTGCGCACTTCGCGTACGAGCCTGCAGCGTCCCAAGCGTTCCAAGCGCGCGAAGCGTCACCACGCCACGCGCCGCAGAGCGCGCGCGCGCGCGGTGAACCAGCACGCGGTGGCGCCCGCACCGGCTACGCCCGCGCCGGCTGCTGCACACGCAGCGCCAGCCATCGCCGCGCCAGCACCTGAGCTGCCCCCGCCGCCGGCAGTCGCAGCCAAGCCTGCGCCCGCCAAACCGGCTGCCGCCAAACCCGTCAACGCGAAGAAGCGCGGCCCGCGCATCGGCACCGTCGGCAGCAAACGCAAGCCCAACATCGGCATGATCGACTGATCTGGCGGATCAGCTGCGATGGCGGCCACACACGTCGACGCGCCGTGGATGCTCTACGGCGCCAACGGCTACACCGGACAGCTGATCCTCGAGCGCGCGCTGGCGCGCGGGCATCGACCGATCCTCGCCGGCCGCTCGGCAGCCAAGCTCAACGTGCTCGCCACGCGCCACGGCCTGACGGTGCGTGTCTTCGAGCTCGACCGACCCAATCAGGTCGCCGAGCAGCTCGAAGACGTCGCGGCGGTGGTGCACGCGGCGGGGCCGTTTTCACACACCGCACAGCCGATGGTGCAGGCGTGCCTGCTCTCGGCGACCCACTACCTCGACATCACCGGCGAGATCGACGTCTTCGAGATGGTGCACGCGCGCCACGAAGACGCGCGCCTCGCCGGCATCGCGCTGCTGCCGGGTGTCGGCTTCGATGTGGTGCCAACGGACTGCCTCGCGGCACGGCTCGCCGACGCGCTGCCCGGCGCCACCTCGCTCGAGCTCGCCTTTCGCGGCGGCGGCGGCACGTCGGTGGGCACCACCAAGACGATGGTCGAGAGCCTCGGCGAGCGCGGGCGCGCGCGCATCGACGGCGAGATCCGCGACGTGCCCGTCGCCTGGCGCACGCGCGAGGTGCCCTTCGCCGACAAGTCGCGCAGCTGCGTGTCGATCCCGTGGGGCGACGTCTCGACGGCCTACTACTCCACCGGCATCGGCAACATCACCACCTACCTCGCCATGTCGCCGCGCGCGATGCAGGTGCTCAAGCTCGGCGCCAACCTGCGCGGCGTGCTCGGGCTGCCGGCGGTGCAACGCGGCCTCAAGTGGCTGGTGGACAAGCGCGTGCAAAGCCCCGACGCCGACGCGCGCGAGCGCACGGTCTCGCAAGTCTGGGGCGAGGTGCGCCACGATGATGGGCGCCGCGTCAGCGGCACGCTCACCACCCCCAACGGCTACAAGCTCACCGCGCATGCGACGGTCGCCGCGCTCGAGCGCGTGCTGCACGCGGCAGGCGACGCCGACGGCCCTGCGCTGCGTGGCGCGCTGACGCCTTCGATGGCCTTCGGTCCCGAGTTCGTCGAGCTCCTCGACGGTGTGATCGGGCCCTCATTGCGTGAACACTAGGGCACAGCCGTCTGTTAACACCTGGCGACTGCCCTTGATCCGCGCTATTTATTCTAGATAGTTACAGCTGCGTCGCGCTGGCCGGAAGCTTGCACTCTTCGGCGGTGACTTATCAGCGCGCCTTGACCGAGGAGGTCACCATGCTGCGACGCACCCTGCCCATCGCCACCCTGCTTGCTTGTGTGACCCTCATCGCCGGCGCGTGCGCCAGCCGCGCGCCGCGCGTCATCCGCGTCGCCCCCGACGGACCGCCCATCGCTGCGCAGAGCGCCGCCGGCGACCCGCGCGTCGAAGGCCTCGCGGCCCGCCTCGCCAACGATTGTCTCTCGCGCGCTTGGCTGCGTGACTTTCGCAGCCAGCACGGCCGCGTGCCGGTGGTGCGCGTGATGCCGCTGCGCGTCTATGGCGACCTGACGATCAACGCCAACACGCTGACCTCGCGCCTCGAGGCGCGGCTGAGCGGCAGCGGCCAAGTCGCCGTCGCGGGTATCGGCGTCAGCACCGGCGCGCAAGCCAGCGCCGCCGTGAGCCCCGACGTCGCCGCCGAGCTGCGCGATCAGGCCAAGCACGCCTCGGACGAGACGGTCAAGACGGCGCAGCCCGCCGCCGAGCAGCCCGCGCCTGCGCCTCAGCGCGCTGACTTCGTGCTGGTGGGCAGCGTCAACGGCGGACGGGTCTCGCTCTCGCTGATCCACGTCACGCGCAACACCAAGGTCTGGATCGGCCTCGCGCAGATCTAACGTGTGGAGCTGGGGCGTCTGGAGCTAGCGCGGGCGCGGAAGATCCGCGCCCTGGCGAGGGCCGCAACGCGAGACATCTCTCGCGCGGGCCACTCACGCCAGCACCTCGTGCTCGCGGAGCCTAAAGGCGGCAGCGGCGGCTGTCGTTTGGTCCACTACACGCTGGCGGGGACGTCGAGAGCACGAGAGACCGACCTACCACCAGCGCGAGTCTTGATCGTATCCGTTTAGCTAGCGCTCTTTCTGTAGGACAGCCTACTAAAACGTACGATTCTGATCTAATCCGCGCGATACATCGTCATCACGCACGCGCCGCCGAGGCCGAGGTTGTGCTGCAACGCGACCTTGGCGCCTTCCACCTGGCGCTTTTCGGCCTGCCCGCGCAGCTGCCAGACCAGCTCCGTACACTGCGCCAGCCCCGTAGCGCCCAGCGGATGGCCCTTCGAGAGCAAACCGCCCGACGGATTGGTGACGAACTTGCCGCCGTAGGTGTTGTCGCCGTCCCAGATGAAGCGCTCGGCGCCACCCTCGGGACACAGGCCGATGGCCTCGTAGGTCAGAAGCTCGTTGGCGGTGAAGCAGTCGTGCAGCTCGACGACGTCGACATCATCGGGGCCGAGTCCGGCCTGCTCGTAGAGCTTGCTGGCGCACTGCTTGGCCATGTCGTAGCCGATCATCTTGATCATCGACTGCTCTTCGAAGGTGCTCGGCCCGTCGGTGGTCATCACCTGCGCCGCGATCCAGACCGGCTTCTTGTGGCCGTGCTTTTGGGCGAACTCGTCGGAGCAGACGATCGCCGCCGCAGCGCCGCAGGTCGGCGGGCAGCACTGATAGCGCGTGAGCGGATCGAAGATCTCGGGCGACGCCATCACGTCTTCGACGCTGAGCTGCTCGCGAAACAGCGCGTAGGGGTTGTTGGCAGCGTGCTTGCGCGCCTTCTCGGCGATCTTGGCGAAGGTCTCGCGCTTGGTGCCGTGCTTCCAGCGGTACTCGCGGCCGGCGCCACCAAACATCTGCGCCGTGGGCGGCGCCGTGGTGAAGCCCTGCACGTCGTTCATCAGCTGGGCGAACTTGTCGACGGGCGATGGGCGATCGCCCCACTTCGAGCCCAGCGCGCCCTTCTCCATCTGCTCGAAGCCGATGGCGATGGCGCACTCGACCAGTCCGCCGCGCACCGCTTGCGCGGCCAGCATCAGCGCCGACGATCCGGTGGAGCAGTTGTTGTTGACGTTGAAGACCGGGATGCCGGTCAAGCCGAGCTCGTAAACCACGCGCTGGCCGCAGGTGCTGTCGCCGTAGACGTAGCCGGCGTAGGCCTGCTCGACGGTGTGGTAGTCGATGTGCGCGTCCTCGAGCGCCGCTTTGGCGGCCCCGACGGCCATCACGTTGTAGGGGTCGCTCTTTCCGGGCTTGCCGAACGGCACCATCCCGACGCCGATCACGTTGACTCGTCTGCTCATCGCTTATCGCTCCATTTCACGCCGCGAACAGCGTGCGCGTGTTGATCAATTCTGACACAGGGCCTCGAGCACGGCGCGCGCCAGCGTCAGATCGCCGTCGACGCGCACCTTGCCGCGCTGGAAGGCCTGCTGCGCGGCGAGCTCGCCGGTGAGCAGCGCCTTGAAGTCGTCCTCGTCGATGCTGACGCTCGCCGAGGCCTTGACCGTCTGCATGCCCGCCGGCTTGCCCGAGCCAGCGCCGATCTCGAGCGCGAAGGCGCCCTCGGGGTTTTGCAGCATGAACTGCACGAAGCCCGAGTCTTCCTCGCCGAGCTTGGCCGTGCGCTTCTTGGCCTCCTCGGAGAGCTCGCTCGCCTGCGAGACGCGCGGCGCGCTCTCCTTCTTCGGCGCGCTCTTGGCCTTGGCCGCCGCCGCGCCGCCGCCGCCGCCGCCGCCGCCAGCACCTGCTGCCCCGCGCGCCTTGATCACGGCCTTCTTGGCCGCTTCGGGATCGATCTGCTGCAGGAACGTCAGCTTCTGCGAAGCCATGATGTTGCCCGAGATCTTCAGCTTGCCGCCGAAGTAGAGCTGCTGCGGATCGGCCTCGCCGCGCACCATCGCCATGAAGTCGGCGTCGCTCAGCTCGAGTGTGCACTCCGACTTGGCCGTCTCGCCCTCGGCGACCTGACCCTGCTTGAGATCGATGGTCCACACGCTGTCGGGGTCGGTGAGCTTGAACTGAAACACCGTGGCGATGTCGCGCAGCTCCTTGTGACGCTCGACGTGATCGGCGATGCCGATGAACACGTCGCCGCTGCCGTAGCTCGACGGATCG
>JAGQIK010000598.1 GCA_020431405.1 Myxococcales bacterium | reverse complement strand
GTGTCGATGAAGACGCGCTCGTACTTGGTCGCCAGCGCGATCATGTCGTCGGTCCACGGATAGCCGATGTGGCCGGCGACGATGGTCAGCTCCGGAAAGTCGAGCGCGACGTTGTCGAGATAGGGGATCGGCCGGCCTGGCTCTGACGGCCCCAGCGGCCCCGTGTGGCCAACCTGCAGGCAGAACGGCACGTCGAGCTCGCAGCACTCGGCGTAGAGCGGGTAGTAGCGCCGATCATCGGGCGGCAGCTGCCACAGCCACGGCAGCAGACGCAGCCCGACGAATCCGTCGTCTTTGACGCGCCGGCGCAGCTCGCGCACCGCATCGAGCGGCCGCGCGAGATCGACGCTGGCGAGACCGACGAAGCGATCGGGGTGTGCGGCGACGGCCGCGGCGACGGCGTCGTTGGGGATCAGCGCGCCCTGCGGTCCGTGCCACGCCGAGAGCACGGCGCGCGTGATGCCGGCGGCGTCGAGCGCACCGAGGGTCAGCGCCAGCGGGATCTCGTCGGGGACGTTCTCGATGCCCATCCAGCGGCGCAGCGTGGCGAACATCGGCGCGCCGACGAAGCCGGCCGTGGGGTGCTGGATCCAGGCGTCGATGATCGGCGTGTCGGACATGACGCGACGCTAGCTCGGCACGTCGTGGCAAGGCAACCGCTGCGCTTAGAGATCACTTCCAAGCTGGCGCAGCGTGCTGGCGTGCACGCCTTCGCGCTGACCGAGACGCTCGACGAGCTGCTGCAGCGCGCTGGGGTCGCTGATCGCGCCGGCGCGCGCGATCTCGCCGGTGCGGCCGGTGCGTTCGGAGGGTGCTAGGGCCTTGGCGGCGCCGCCCGCGCGGTGTCGCCGTGGCCGGTCGCTGGGCAGCAGACCTTCGGCGTAGTAGGGCGTGACGAGGTGCGAGCCCACGAGGCCGATGGCCTGCGTCGCTGTCAGCCCGCGCTGCATCGCGCGCGCGAGGGCGCCGCTGCGCGGCGGCTGGAAGGTGACCGGCTTGCCGCCGGCCTCGGCCGCTTTGACGGCGGCGCCCCAGCGCCCGAAGGCGTGGGCCACGCGCAGCATGCGCTCGAAGCTGTGCTGGTCGATGTAGCCGAACGGCTCGCTCGCCTTGGCGCTGGTGCGCTCGCCCTGCATGCCGATGCCCGCCAGCGCGAGCATGCCGAAGACGTGCGAGCCGAGCTTGCCGAGCTGCTCGCTGGTCGGGTAGCCGCGGCCGCTGCTCTCGACCTGTTTGGCGATGCGTTCGGTGAGCTGCAGCTTGTGCTGGAACTTGCTGTTGACGTCGACGCGGCGCTGCTCGCGCTCGCGCCCGCGCCAACGCCAGCGGCCGCGCGGCTCGGCGTGCGCGCTCGCCGACGCGAGCAGCGCCCCGATGACTACTGTGAGCGTCACCCGGAAAGTCATGCACCACGAGATAGCAACGAACGCGCCAGCACGACTGCACACGACCGTGTGCGGCTCCGCGGCCAACAAATCGCGTGCTTGCTGGCGCGCGCGACACCCGTCAGTCTATGCCCATGAGCGACGAACGCGCAGGCGGCGGCAGCGGCGAGCAGCTCGAGCTGTCGGCGAGCGGCGGCGGCAACCCACCGGTCAAGGTCATCGAAGGAGACGTCCGCGTCTCCGCCAGCGCGCGCGTGGAAGGCGAGGCGCGCGTGGGCGGCGCCGCGCGTGTCGAGGGCGACGTGCGCGTCGAAGGCGAGGCTGTGGTCGGCGCCGACCTGCTGGTCGAAGGCGACCTGTCGGTGGACGGCGACCTGAGGCTGGCCGGCGACCTGCTCGCCGACGGCGACGTCGAGCTCGACGGTGACCTCACGGTCAAAGGCGACATCCTCTCCGACGGCGACATCGCCAGCGACGGCGACCTCACGGTGCGCGGCGACATCGCGCTCGACGGCGACATCGACATCGACGGCGATGTGCGCTTCGGCGGCGACGCGCGCGTCGCGGGCAGCATCACCAGCGACGGCGATCTACGCGTGGCGGGCAACCTCGTGATCGACGGCGACCTGATCGTCGACGGCACGCTCACCGCGGCGAGTACCGTGGGCGGTGGCGGTGAGGTCGAAGGCGTCGCGGCGGCCGGCACTGGCAGCGGCGGCGTCGGTAGTGGCACCAGCGGCGGCGGTGGTGGCGCGACGGCGGCGCGTCCGGTGGTCTCGGCGCGCGCACCCGAGGTGGCGGCGCCGAGCGTCGAGGGTGACGGCTACAGCGACAGCGAGGCGGCGCTCGCGGCCAGCGCGGCGACGGCGGCCACGGCGGCGCTCACGCCACGCTCGGCGCGTAACGTGGGCGCCGTGCTCGGCGCAGCCATCGGCGACGCTATGGGCCATCCCACCGAGTTCATCGAGTCCTTCGAGGAGCTGCGCGAGAAGTTCGCGCCCTCTGGCGTGACCGGCTACGCGCTCTACTGGGAGCGCGACGGCGCGCGCTTCGCGCCCTACACGGACGACACGCAGATGGCGGAGATCGTCCTGCAGTCGCTGCTCGACTCGCGCGCCGCCGACGAGCATCTCGGCTCGTCGATGCAGCGTATCGCCAACGGCTTCATCAGCTGGATGGAGGAGCCGCAGGGCGGTCATCGCGCGCCCGGCAACGCGTGTCTCGCCGGCGTGCAAGCGCTCGCCGACGGCGCGCACTGGTCGGAGGCGGGCGGCGCCAAGGCCGGCGGCTGCGGCTCGGTGATGCGCGCCTACCCGTTCGGCTTGGTCTTCGCCGACGATATCGCGCGCGCCGAGCGCTGGTCGGTGGCGCACTCCAAGCTGACCCATCGCGATCCCATCGCGCTGGCGGCCTGCGCCGCGATGGCGGTGGGTGTGGCGCACGTCGCCGCCGGCCGCGCGCCGCGCTACGCGCTCTCGGAGATGGTTGGCGCGGCGTGCCGCTACTCGCCCTCCACCGCGGTGATGATGGCGCAGGCCATCGACGACGCGGACAGCGGCGTCGGCCCCGAGCAGACGCTCGAGCGGCTGCGAGGCTGGGCTGCTCACGAGGCGATCGCCGCGGCCTGCTATCTCTTCGCGCGGCACCACAACGACGCGCGCGCCGCGATCCTCGAGGCGGCCAACACACCCGGCGACAGCGACAGCCTCGCCACGCTGGTCGGCGCGCTGGTCGGCGCGCATCTCGGCGAAGGCGCGCTGCCCGCCGAGTGGCGCCGCGACGTTGAACGCAGCGGCGCGCTGCGCGCGCTGGCGCTGCGCATCTAAGTATCCGAGTAGCCGAGCTCTCGGCAGCCCGCCTTGCATGTCGGGTAGATAATCGTCATCCTCAGCAAATGCGTACGACCTTGCTTCTGCTCGCGATGTCTCTGCTGCTCGGTGCCTGCGGCGGCAGCGACGACAGCAACACGAGCTATCAAGGCGCCACGTCGTCGGGCACCTTCTTCGTCAAGGTCGCGACGTCTCCTGCGCCGATCCCGCTCAACGAGACGTTCTCGGCGGACGTGGCGGTCTACGACAGCCACGATCAGACGCTGATGCTCGACGATGTCGACGTCGTGCTCGACGGCGAGATGCCGCAGCACGGCCACG
>JAGQIK010000597.1 GCA_020431405.1 Myxococcales bacterium | reverse complement strand
CGAGGCCGCCGAGCAGCGCCGCGCGGCGCACCAGTCGACGACGGCGCTCGCGCCGGCCGACGCGCAGCCGCGCGCGCGTGACGAAGGCGACGACGTCAAGCAGGTGCTGCTGCGTCTGGTCGGCTCGCTCGGCTACCTCGGGCTGCTGTTGATCGAGCGCGTAGGGCTGCCGCTGTTCTTCATGTTGGTCTCGGCGTTCACCAACCGCGAGGAGCGCCCGGCGCTCGCCGATCGCCGTCGCAGAGCGCGCGCCGCGCTGCAGTCGAGCCGCGCCACCATGAAGCGCCTCTCCGAGGGGCGCCCGTCGCCGCCGCAGCTTCCGCCGCACGACGAGGGCTCCTAGTCTCTGCTAGGGTCGATTGATGGCGAGGCGCCGGGTACTGCTGGTGGTGATCGTCGCGATGGCGATGACGAGCGCGTGTCAGCGCATCGCGTCCTATCGGTCCGGCGAGGCGGCACCTGCGGCGGAAGCGGGCTCGTTAGACTTGCCGGTGCTGCCGGCCGACGGACCGGTGGACAGCAACCGCGACGACGCAGACACGCGACCCATCGACACCAGCAACAGCGACAGCGTGTTGACCAACGTCTGCCCACCGCTGCCCGACGGCGACACCGTGGCGCTCTACACGTTTCCGGCGGGCGCCACGCGGCCCTTCGACGTGGTGACACAGCAGCCTGTCGGCGCCCTCGCCGGCGACACGACCCTGATCCGCTTCGACAATGACGCCACCGTGTGCGGCAGCACCGTCGCGATCTTTCCCGCCGCGCAGGAGGTCAGCAGCTGCAACGGTACGATGTGTGATCGACCGCGCCCCGACTGCGCCTCGGCCTACATGGTGGTGACCATGTCCGACAGCGCCACCAAGCGGCTCGTCTCGGGCTCGGTCGACCTGTGGGTGCGCTTTCACAACGCGGCCAACCCGGGCGGCCTCGAGGGGATCCTCTCGCGAGACGCCATCGGCACCAAGACCCCCGGTCACTTCGGCCTGTGGCGCGAGGGCGACCGCATCGTGCTGCGCGTGCAGCGCATGGATCCCGACTCGGACGCGTTCCTGTGCTCGCCGCACGGCACGATCAAAGACACCGCCTGGCACCACATCGGCGTCAACTTCGGCGCACTTGGGCCGGAGCTCTACCTCGACTTCGTCAAGACCACGCCCGACGGAAGCGGCGTGCAGGGCGGCATGTGCCTCGGCACCACCGCAAAGGGCGTCGTGGTCACCGACGGGCTCTCAAGCAACAGCGAGCCGTGGGTCATCGGCGCGTCGAACGGCAACTCGTGCGACGACGATGCGGCGCCAACACGCTGGCCGTTTCGGGGCGTGGTCGCCAACATCCGCGTCAGCGCGCGGCGCCGCGACTTCACGCAGCTGAGGCCGTGAGCTAGCGGGGCGAGCTAGTCGTCGTTCTTCTCGATGCGGAAGCCGTAGATCTTGGAGGGCGCGCCGCGTTTGGCCTCGCCGAGCGCGATCACCTTCCAGTAGAACTTGCCGCTCAGACCGCTCAGGCGCGGCGTGTACGACGTGCTCGTGATATCGGCGCGCTCGACGATCTGGAAGAAGTCGGCATCGCGGCCGACGAGCACGCGGTAGCGCCGCGCGCTTGCCACCGTCTTCCAGCGAAGCCGCGGCGCGCGCGGGCCGCGGAAGACCACGGGGCGCAGGCTGGTCGGCGCCGAGAGCAGCGCGTGTGCGAAGCCGGGGCGCTGGTCGAGCACCAGGCCCGAGCCGGCGCTAACCACACGCGGCGCGTGCGGGCCGCTGACGTCGACGGTGGCGTCGATGGAGGAGACGGCGAGGGCGCCGCCAGCGCGCAGGCGCAGGCGCATCTCGCCGCTGGCCGTGTGCACGCGCCGGCGACCTTGGTGGATCGTCACGCCGCCGCCGCGCTGGTTGCCGCGCGCGCGGATGACGCCGCGCAGCAGCGCGATGTGAACCTTGCCCGACGATGCGCCGCGGCGCGGGATCGACAGCAGCCGCGCGGCGCCGCGCAGCACCACCCACTGATGTCCCGGAAGCAGCAGCGTCAGCTGCGCGCCGGCGCGCGTGACGAGCTTGTCGCGCAGCCGCAGCTGTCCGCTGTCCTGCAGCGTGAAGCGCTGGCCGCCGCGACGGCGCACCTCGATCGTTCCGCTGGCGAAGCGCGCGGTGATCGCGAGGCGATTGCCGGCGTTGATGTCGTAGCTGGGCGGCGACTCGTCATCACGCGCCTGCCGCACGGGGCCGCGGCGCGCTGCGGAGCGCGCGAAGCGACGACGCGACAAGGAGGCACCGACGAGACGGCCGCGCTGCCTCGAGCTGGTGCGCGCGCGCCTCGTCGTGCGTGCGCGGCGGGCTCGGTGTCGGAGCGCGCGTGACGTCTTGTTCGTGCGCGTGCGCGCACGGGCGCGCGG
>JAGQIK010000596.1 GCA_020431405.1 Myxococcales bacterium | reverse complement strand
GGCTGCGCACGCCGGCCGGCGGATTGATCGCGCTTTTGCGCGCGGCGCGGGGCGGCGCGGCGGGCGGCGCTTTGAGCACCCGGCCCGCGGCAGGGCGCGGGAAGGTCTCCTCCTCGAAGCGCTTCAGGTCGTCCGCCGAAGCCTTCGGTTCAGGAGTTTTCTTGCTTGTTTTCGATGGTTTGGCGTGCGCCGTGAGCGTCGGCAGCTGCAGGGCCATCAGCAGCAGCAGGGCGACCAGCGGTGTTGTGAAGACCTGACGCATCGCGGCGCTACCATACAACGACGGCTACTTGGACGACAGTTCGCGCTCCTCGGAGGGCTTCTTGTCGTCGACGCGCTCGACCTCGATCTCCGAGCGGCTGCGCGAGGCCTGGCGGTACTTGACCACCGCCTTGCCGAGCGCCTCGCCGAGGCGCGGCAGGCGCTTGGCGCCGAAGACGATCACGAGGATCGCCAGCAGCACCATCAGCTCGAAGAAACCAGGCACGTGGTGGGTGTTATCACGTCAGGAGCCCAAGCGCGAGCGCGCCGCGTCGCGCAGCTGGGCCGAGAGCGTGGGGCTGCTGGCGACGAGCCGCAGGTCGGGTTTGGTCAGGAAGGCCAGCAGGCGCAGCGCGATCTCGCCGGGGGTGTAGGGGTTGAGCACGAGCGTGCGCTTGACGCGGTAGGGCGAGAGCCAGCGCTTGGAGCGGAAGACCTCGCGCTGCACCTGCGGGTCGGTGGGGCGCTTGGCCGCGATGCGCACGACGTCGTCCTCGGTGACGAGGCGGTTGAGCAGCAGCTCGCGCACCACCGAGGCTTCGGGGTCGCCGATGTAGCGCTGGATGCGCTCGCGGTCGCGCGTGGTGCGGGCGAGGGTCTTGCGGTGGCCGAGGGTCAGCTCGCGCTGCTCCTCGTCGCGCGCGCGGCGCTCGGGCGGCGCCGCGACGTGGCCGCTGTAGAACAGCTGCATCAGCGCCTGCTCGTCGCGCTCGCGCGCGGCGGCGTAGAGCGCGGCCTGCGTCTCGTAGTCGACCAGCTCGGCGGCGAGCAGATCGACGAGCGCGCGCAGAGCGAGGCCGAAGGGCGGGCCGCCGTCGCGGCCGCGGCGCGTGATCTCGGCGAGCGCGGCGACGGTGGCGTCGGGGGCGTCGCGGTGCTCGGCGAGAAAGCGCAGCAGCGCGGCGCGGCGCATCTCGACGTCGAGCAGCGCGGCGAGGCGGCGCGAGAGCAGCAGCGCGTCGGCGCCGGCGTCGCGATCGGAGACGACCTCGAGCTCGAGGAGATTATCGTCGTCGAGATCGCTCACGGCGACGACGGGCCCGACTCCGAGCGGGCGATCTTGACCTCGACGCGGTATCGGTCGGTGCTGTAGTCGGCGGGCAGCTTGTTGAAGATGATCTGGTAGCCGATGGTGGCGCCGGTGGCGATGCTGCGGTTGGCGCCGTCGGTGCCGGCCGGGTTGAGCCGGCTGCGCAGCGCTTTGGGCTTCATCTTGGCGAGCTGCTCGTCGGTGAAGACGTTGCCGGCGGGCACCTCGCCGCTGCTCGCCATCACCGTCGCGCCGCGCTTGATCCAGCCGAGCACGTAGATGAAGCGGTGCTCTTTGGTCGTGTTGTTGGTGATCACGCCGTTGGCGACGAGCACCTTCTTGCCGTGCAGCGTCAGGATCTGCGTCTGGCCGGGCGCGATGTCGAGGGCGCCGGCGCGGTGTCGCCTGCTGCCGCCGAAGGCGCGGTCGATCATGGCGCCGAAGTTGGCGAGGTCGAGCGACCAGTCGTTGCGCGCGAGCACGAACAGAAAGAACAGCCCGCCGCCGACGAGGATCAGCATCAAGAAGATGCCGAAGATCTTGCCGCCGCTGCGCTGGCGCGGCATGCCGTAGACGTCGAGGTCGCCGTACGCGCTCGGGTCTTGCGGCGCGGGCGGCGCGGCCATGGGGTGATGCGCGAGCTGCGGGCCGGTCTGAAAGCCGGCGGGATAGCCGGGCGCCGCTTGTGCAGCGGGCGCGGGCGCGACGGGCGCCGCAGGCGTGGGCGGGCCGTAGCCTGGCATGTAGAGCGCTGACGCGGCTTGGGCCGGCGCGGGTGCGGGTGCGGGTGCGGGTGCAGCTGCGACGGGAGCTGCCGGCGTGGCTGCCGGGGCGGGGGCGGCTGGTGCGGCCGCGGGCTCGGTCGGCGCAGGCGTCGCGACGGGCGCG
>JAGQIK010000595.1 GCA_020431405.1 Myxococcales bacterium | reverse complement strand
CCACACCTGCGCCCGCGCCCGCGCCCGCGCCTGCCGCACCTGCGCCCGCGCCCGCCCCGCCATCGCCGCCACCGCCGCCACCACCGCCATCACCGCCGCCGCCGTCGATCGGAATGTCGAGCCGCGCCGACAGCGCCTTCGCGATGCGCGCCGCCATCGCGTCGTCGATCGGCGGACGCGCGCGCTCTGCATCGAGCAGCGCCTGCACGTCGGCCGCGAGCGGCGAGAGATCGGTTTTCACGTCGCCGCTCATCGGATCGCTCCTGCGCGCGAAAGTGTGCGCGCGACCCTGGTGAAGCGCTGTCGCGCCAGTCGCAGGCGCGAATAGAGCGTGTTGAGCGGCGCGTCGATGATCTCGGCGATCTCGGGCATGGAGTGACCCTCGATGTCGGCGAGCACGAACACCGCGCGTTGATCGAGATCGAGCCGGTCGAGCGCGGCGAGCACCAGCTCGCGCGCCTGCCGCTCGGCGAGCTGCTGTTCGGGATCGCGCTGCTGGTGCGCGGTCTCGATCTGCTCGCGCAGGTCCTCGTGCTTGCGATAGGCCTTGCGCAGGTGGTCGAGCGCCACGCGCGCGGCGATGCCGGTCAGCCAGGGCCGGATCGGCCGCGCGCGGTCATAGTCGGCGAGCTTGCGATGGACGACGACGAACACGTCCTGCGCCTTGTCCTCGAGGTCTCGATCGGGCACGCCGAGCCGCCGCAAGCAGTGGCAGACGAACGACACCTGCTCGCCATAGATCGCCGAGAGCTCGGCGTCTGCCGTGTTGACCGTGCTGCTGCCCATCTCGCTCTGCCGACGCGCTGACGCGCTGACTACCCGCTGCTTGGGTCGGCGCGCAAGATCTGTCACATGAGTTTGAAACGCGCCGCCAGCCCGAACGCGCCCGAGAGCGCCGGCGTCTCCCAGAAGGCCTCGCGGCTTTGCGTGTCGCGCAAGGCGAGGCGCGTCAGCGCGCCGAGCAGATCGGCGTGCAGCATCACCGAAAAGCGCGAGATGATGTGGATATCCCACGCGGCGCGACCGCCGATCGCCACGTAGCCGAGCGTGACATTTTCAGCCCCCGCCAGGCCTCGTCCAGCCCCGCGCAGCGCGCCGGCGTCGAGCAGCGCGCAGCCCAGCAGCGGTCCGAAGTGGTAGCAGCCACAAAGCTCGCCCACGACGAGCCCCGCGCTGACCTCGCCGCCGCCCGCGACGTCGGTAGCGCCCGGCAGATCGAAGCGACCGGCCAGCCCTAACGACACCTGCCGCCAGCGCAGCCGCAGCCCGACACGAAACCCGCCGTTGACCGATGGCGCGGCGCCGACGGCGAACAGCCCGCCCACGCCAGCGCTCAGCTGAAACGTCGAGCGCGCGGGCTTGGCCGCTGGGGAACGCGTGACGGCGGGCGCCGGCGGCGGCAGAGGCGGCGCGGCCGGCGGCTCGTTGGACGTCGCGCGCGGCGGAAAGACGGGGATGCTGTCCGGCTCGCGTTTGACTGGCCGCGCGCTGGCCAGCGGATCGATGGCGATGGCGATGGCGAGCGCGACGCGCCGACCGAGCTCCTCGCAGCCCTCGCCCTGCGCGCTGAGCTCGCGCTTGCCGAGCCGCTTGCCCGACGCGTCGGCCATCTCGATCACCGCCCACATGCCGGCGGCACGCTTGCGATAGCGCACCGCCAGCGTCGGCGCCGCCGCCGCTGAAAACGGCTGGTAGCCGAGCCGCGCCGCCACCGCCGCGCGCGTCGCGTCGGCGCCAGGACAGCGCTCCGCGCCACGCTGCCGCGACAGCACCAAGCGCAGCCCCTTGCCCTTCGCCGCGACCTGCGGCAGCCCCCCCACGAGCGCGAGCGCAGTCGCCGTCACCAGCGCGGCCACTCGCATCACAGGCGCGTCACTTCGGCGTGCACGCCGGACACCCTAGCCCTTCTCTCGGCGGTTCGCTAATGTCGCTGCCAAGCCCCGATGGCAGCTTCGCTCGACAACACCTGCGCGACCCGGCTGATCGACCGCCCCGACGGCGGTCAGGCGCTGCTCGTGCGCCGGCTGCGCGTGCGCGTGCTCGAGGGGCCTGACGAGGGGCTCGAGCTGGTCTCCGATCGCGCGCGGCTCGAGATCGGCAGCGGCGCCGAGTGCGACCTACGCCTCAGCGATCCGGCCGTCTCGCGCCGGCACTTGTCGCTGCGCGCCACCGACGAAGGCTTTCAGCTGCGCGACCTCGAGAGCACCAACGGCACGGTGCTGTCGGGCGTGCGCGTACAGCGCGCGCTGCTGACGCACTCGGTGACGCTGCGGCTAGGCGACACCATCGTGCGCCTCTCGCCCACCGAGGAGATGGTCGAGGTGCCGCTCAGCCGTCGCGGCCAGCTCGGCGCGCTGGTCGGGCGCAGCCCCGCCATGCGGCAGGTCTTCGCGGTGCTCGAGCGCATCGCGCCCACCGACGCGGGCGTGCTGGTCGAAGGCGAGTCCGGCACCGGCAAAGAGCTCGCCGCGCGCGCGCTGCACCAGGCGTCGTCGCGCGCCGACGGCCCGCTGGTGATCGTCGACTGCGGCGCCATCTCGCCCACGCTCATCGAGAGCGAGCTGTTCGGCCACGAGCGCGGCGCCTTCACCGGCGCCAACCAGATGCGCGTCGGCGCGCTCGAAGCGGCCGACCGCGGCACCGTCTTTCTCGACGAGATCGGCGAGCTGCCGCTGCAGCTGCAGCCGCGCCTGCTGCGCTTCCTCGAGCGGCGCGAGGTCAAGCGCCTGGGCAGCACGCAGCATCGCGCCGTCGACGTGCGCGTGGTCGCCGCCACCAACCGCAGCCTCGCCGAAGAGGTGCGCGGCGGGCGCTTCCGCGAAGATCTCTACTACCGGCTCTCGGTGGTGCGCGTCGAGCTGCCTTCGCTGCGCGATCGCCCCGAGGACATCGTGCTCTTGGCGCATCACTTCGCCGAGCAGCACGTGCGCGATCCGCGCTCGGTGCTCACCGAAGAGGTGCAGGCGCTGCTCACCGCGCACGAGTGGCCGGGCAACGTGCGCGAGCTGAAGAACGTCGTCGAGCGCTTGGCGCTGGTGCCCGAGCTGGCGATGGATGACTTGCGTCGCGCGGGCCAGGGCGGGGCGCCCGCCGGCAGCGCCGCTGGCGGCAGCGGCAGCGCGGGCGGCGGCGCCGACGGCGCGACGACAGGCGACGCCAGTGAGGCCGACGGCATCGGCGCGCTCGCCGACATGCCTTTTCACGACGCGCGCGCGGCCTGGCAGGAGCGCTTCGAGCGCGAGTATCTGGCGACGCTGCTCGAGCGCGCCGAAGGCGTGGTGGCGCAGGCGGCGCGCCTGGCGGGCCTGCCGCGGCCGACGTTTCATCGGCTGCTGCGTCGCCACGGCCTGCGCTAGCAACGGATGCGCTGCGTCGCGAGCTGAGCGCTGAAAGACTCTTCGTGATCAGCAGGTGCAGGAAAAGGCGCGCCGCGCTTTTTCAGCAACCTGCTAGGACTACTTGATGACCTAAGCGCATTCGCCGATCGCGAGCGTTCGTCGCGATCTGCACGGAGCGCCGCTTGACGGCGGCGCGACCGCGAGCAAAGCGAGCGCCTCGGGGGTGAGCCGCGCGGATTCACTTCGCGCGGCGAGGGGGGCTTGAAAAGCCCCCCTACCGTATTCTAGGGCGCTTGATCGCGTAAGTGATCAAGCAGTCCTAGGGCGGGGTGCCGTTGTTCTTGATGCACGTGTCGACGCACTGCTGACACTCGCTCGGCTTGCTGTTGCAGACGTTGGCGCAGGCCATCTTGCACTTGTCCAGCAGACAGTCGGCGCTGTTGCTGCATGGCTCGCAAAGCCCGCTCTGTTGGTTGCACTGCGCGTTGTCGGGACACACCGTCTGCCCCTTGCGGCAGTCGGCGACGCAGCTGGCGATGTTTTCGCGCACGGCGCAGACCTGGCCATCGGGCGCGCAGCCGAGCTCGGCGCAGGCGCGCTCGCGCGGCAGACACACGCCCTTGTTGTCGGCGCTGGCGCGCGCGCAGACGAGATCTTCGCCGCCCGCACGACAGGTACTCGGATCGGTGCACGGCTCGCCCACGCGCGTCGGCGGCGGCTGCGACACGCAGCCCGGGCTGCCTTGGCCACCGACGACATACGCCGCGCTGAAGCGATCGGGCGTGCTGCTGCGCCGGTCTTGATCGAGCACGCCGTGCGCGTTGGCCAGCCCCTCGACCTCGAGCGCATAGCTGCCCGCGCCGAGCGCGCACGACGGCGTGGCGATGATCACCAGGCGCTGCACCGACAGCCCGCGCCAGCTGTAGGTCTCCACGCGCTGTGCGAGCGACAGCGGGATCTGCTGCGCCCCCGCGGCGACGAGCCGCACGCCGCCGCTGAAGTCGGTGTTGGCGTCGATGATCGTCGACAGGTCGATCTCGATGCTCGCGCCCTGGCTCGCCAGCGCCTGGCCGTCGGCAGGACGCGTGGCGTCGACGCGCGGCGGCCGCAGCTCCGGCCGCAGGTCGAGCGAGATCGCCAGCGGCGTGTCGTCGCCGGCGAACTGCACGTGGTCGCGCTCGCCGACGGCGGCCACGCTCTCGCTCGCCCCGTTCGTATTGTTCGTGCTGTCGCTGAGCCCCTGCACGCGCAGCGTCAGCACGCGCTGGCGGCTGTCCTCGCCCGGCACCAGCCGCAGCCGCGGCAGCGTGCCGGAGACGTTGCGCCGCAGCGTCAGCTCGCCCTCGCCATCGCCGTCGACGTCGCGCAGCACCAGCGCGGCCGCCGCGCTGGCGAAGCCGCCCGCGCTGTCGACGACAAGCTCGAGCGCGCGCGTGCTCTGCACGACCTCGGCGCTGCTGTTGAGGATGGGATCGCTCGAGAGCTCGAGGCGCAGCCCCGAGGGCGCGTCGTCGGCGCAGCCGGCGCTCGCCACCACGACGGCAGCGAGCAGCACGAGCCTCAGGGTGAGTACGCGAGGCGAAGGCGACGGCATCCCATAAGGGTAGCGCAGGATGCCGCCGCTTCGCATCGCCAGGCGCGCGACGGTTGTTACTTGCACGTGGTGGTGCAGCAGCGCGCCTTCGCTTCCTTTTCGCCCAAGTTGTCGTTAAGCGCCTTCTGGATGCAGGTCTGGTCACACTCGGTCTTGCAGGTCGGCTCGCTCGGCGGCGGCGGATCCTTGGGCGGCACGGCCGGCGAGCAGTTGGCGTCGCTGGCGAGCTTGCAGCACAGGCCGAGCACGTCCTTTTCGGGCAGGTTCTTGGCCTTGGCGTCGGTCACGCACTGCGCGTCGCAGTTGGCCACGCAGGGATCGGGCTGCGGCGGGGGCGGCGCCGTGCACTGGTCGGCAGCCGGCTTGCTGCAGCAGGTGGCGCGGATCTGGTCCTCGGCGAGGTTCTTCGACTTGGCGGCGATGACGCATTGCTCGTCGCACTTGACCTCGCAGGGGTCCTTCGGCGGCTCGGGCTTCTGGCAGTCGGTGACGGCTGGCTGCTGGCAGCACGTCTTTTTGATCTCGTCCTCGCTGAGGTTCTTGCTCTTGCCGTCGATCACGCACTGCTCGTCGCAGCGCAGCTGACAGGGCTCGGGCTGCGGCGCCGGCTTGCAGTCGGCCTCGCTGGGCTGCTTGCAGCACTTGGCGAGGATGTCCTTCTCGCCGAGGCCGTCGCTCTTGGCGGCGATGGTGCAGCTCTCGTCACAGACGGGCTTGCAGGTCGCCGGCGGCTCGGTCTTGGGCGGCTCGGTCTTGTTGGTGCACTCGGTATCAGCAACGGTCTTGCAGCACTGGGCGACCGCCTGATCCTCGCTGAAGCTCGCATCCGACTTGGCCTGCTTGAGGCACGACTCGTCGCAGCGACGGCACTTGCCGTCCTTGGTGGTGCTCGCCGCACCGAAAACCTCGCCGCCAGGGGCGCGCTCGCTGGGCATCTCGGTGCAGCCGGCGGCGAGGACCAGACAGCCACTTGCGATAAGACAAAGCCGGAACGTCATGTCGAGGATCCCTCCGTTGTGAGTCATCCCGAGACATGAGCAACCGCGGTGCCATGTGCGCAACCATCTGGAATATAGGGATATTGGCGAAGCGAGCGCGTGACATGTCACGCACGCATCACGGGTGTCGCATCGCTGAGCGGAACGATCTGTTACGCCGGCGTTACTTGAGCCAGCAGTGGCTTTGCTGGGTGCCGGAGAGCGTGTAGCAGCCGAGCCCGTCGGGACACGTCCAGCTCAGATCGAAGAGCTTGCACATGAACGTGCACACCGAGACGTTGTTGAAGCGGTAGAGGCAGCGCGCGCTCAGGCGCGTGTCGGTCGGCTGCGGGCAGTTGTCGGGCGTGCTCGAGCAGGTGAACGTGCAGTAGCCCTGCGTGTTGCTGGTCGGCGACAGCACGCACGACGTCTTGCCGTCGGGGCAGGTCGTGACGGTGCCGCGCCAGGTGCAGGGCATGCCGTACGAGGAGGTCGTCGTCGGCGGCTGGCCATCGACGGTGGCGTCTTGCGTGCCGGCGTCATCGACGGGGAAGCCGCGGTCGCCGACACCGAAGTCAGGTCGGATCGTGCCCACGTCGGCGATGTTCGTGCGCCGGCAGATGCTCAGGCTGGCGCACTCGCTGTCGTCGCAGTCGGCGGCGCCGTCGCCGTCGTTGTCCTTGCCGTCCCAGCACAGCGCGCCGAACTCGCCGTTGGCGCTGGTGGGCGTGCAGCCGGCGCACAGCGCGAGCGCGAGCGCGAGGGCGCAGAGCGTCGCAGCTTCGACCGTGCAGCGCATCGTGCGATCATACCGCGGCGTCGCGCAGCCAGCCCGAGCTTTGTCTGGCGATGTCGATCACCGCGTCGACCCAGTGGTCCTCGGCGTTGAGCGACGGCACCAGCAGCAGCCGCTCGCCACCGGCGTGCGCGAAGTCCTCGGCGGCGCGCATGCCGAGCTCCTCGAGCGTCTCGAGACAGTCGGCGACGAAGGCAGGGCTGAAGATCAGCGCGCGCCGCACGCCCTGTTTGGCCAGCTCGACGATGACCTGATCGGTGTAGGGCTTGATCCACGGGTCGCGTCCCAGCCGCGACTGAAAACAGATCACCCGCCGCGCCTCGGGCACCGAGAGGGCGTCGCCGATCAGCCGCGCGGTGGCGAAGCACTGCGCGCGATAGCAGTTGCGGTTGGCGATGCTGATCTGCTCGCAGCAGTCAGGGCTGCGCAGACAGTGCGAGCCGCTGTCGTCGCTCTTGATGCAGTGCCGCTCGGGCAGTCCGTGAAAGCTGAAGATCACGCGTTCGGCGTCGATCTCGCGCATGGCGCGGCGTCCGTTGTTGGCAAACGCCGCGATGAAGCTGGGGTGGTCGTAAAACGGCGGCACCACCTGCAGGTACGGCGTGTTCCAGTCGGCGCCGCCCGCCTCGAACAGCGCCTGCACCGACGAGCCGGTGCTCGACGAGGCGTACTGCGGATAGAGCGGAAAGGCGACGATACGATCGACGCCCGCGCGCCGCATGCGCTCGAGCACGTCGGGGATCGCGGGCGCGCCATAACGCATCGCCAGCTCCACCAGCACGCCGTCGCCGAGCTTGGCCTGCACCTTGTCGCGCAGGTCGAGGCTGTTGACCAGCAGCGGCGAGCCGCGCTCGCCCCAGATCTTGGCGTACGCCTCGCCCGACGCCTTCGGCCGCCGCGGCAAGATCAGCAGCTTGACCAACGCCGCACGCTGCACGGCGCCGATATCCAGCACGCGCGGATCCATCAAGAACTGATCGAGATAGCGCCGCACATCCCCAGCCTGCGGGCTGTCCGGCGTCCCCAGATTGATCAACAAGAGGCCAACTCGACTCATCGCGTCTTCTTCTTCTTCCTCTTCGCAACCTTCTTCGAGCGCTTCTTGGCCTTGGCCTTCAACTTCGACTTAGCCTTCGACTTCGACTTCGACTTAACCTTCGACTTCGACTTAGCCTTCGACTTCGACTTAACCTTCGACTTCGACTTCGACTTCGACTTCGACTTGGCCTTGGCCTTAGCCTTCCGTTTCGCCTTCCCCTTCGCCTCCCCCTTCTCCTCCCCCTTCGCCTCCCCTTCCCCCTCCCCCTCCTGCACGCACGAGCACGCCACCTCTTCGAAATCCACCGCCACCGCATCCGCGATCTCGCGCAGCAGCTTCTCCTCCGCCTCCGACAGCACCCCATCCGACTGCGCGATCACCAACAGATCGCGCACCACCTGTCCGCGCCGCAGCGGCGGCACCGAGTCTTTGACGCCCGCGATGCGCCGCGGCAGGTCCTCTCGTACGGCCGTCGTGTCGAGCGACAGCGGCACCGAGCCGGCGCCGAGAAATGACTCGAGCGCCTCGAGCGCCTTGCGCCGCTTTTCGCCCTGCGACAGATCGGCGAGCAGCACGCCGCCGGCAAACAGCAGCCGCCGCATCGCCTCGGCCGACTCGGTGCGGTCCTTGAGATAGCTCGGGCTCATCAGCCCCATCAGCTCTTCGACCTCGGCCTCGAGCTCGGCGAGCGGCATCGCGCCGCCGACCACCGTCGATCGCGCGCAGAGCTCCACCGCGCGCAGCCTCACCGGGCTGAACGGATGCGTCGAGAACCAGTCGAAGCGCGGGCTGTCGTCGTCCGCCTTCGTCGTGCGGCGCACCTCTTCGGTCAGATCGCCGAGCTGCGCGACGAACTGCTCGACGTCGATGGTGACCTTGGCGCCGCGCAGCCCCGAGGCCACGCGAAACAGCGCTCGCCGCGCCGAGCCGATGTCGCCCGCGCAGACGAGCCCCGCGCGGTCGCACGAGATCTCGGCGTAGCGCTGCCAAGCAAACAGCGACAGCACCGTGCCGGCGTCGAAGGGCGGCTTTTCGTTGAGCAGCGCCTGCACCGGGATGGCGTGATGCTCGAAGAGGTGGTGCGCCAGCTCGTGGCCGACGACGAAGGCGAGCTCGTTTTCGGCGAAGGCGTCGAGCAGCGCCGACGAGAACATCACGAAGAAGCGCCCACCCTCGGGCCGCACCGCCGCGGCGTTGAACATCGGCGCCGGGTAGACGAACGTCTCGAGCGGCGAGCTGATCTCGAGCTTCTCGCGGCAGCGCTGCATCACCGCGTAGAGCTCGGGCGCCATCGCCTCGGTGAGGCGCACCGCCGTCGACAGCAGCGCGCGCCGCGTGCCCTCGGGCGCCTTGTCCTCGATGCGCTTGATAGCCCGCCGCACGGCGGGGTTCTTCATGATCATCGCGGCGAGATCGGCGTCGCCCTTGGCCCGCAGCCCATTCATGGCAGCGACTATAGCGTTTCAGCTGCCAGCCGCGAGACGCGTTCGGCGATCGCCATCGACGCGGTCAGCCCGGGGCTCTCGATGCCGAGCAGATTGACCAGCTGCGGCTGCCCGCGCGCCGCCTCGCGCCGCACGACGAAGTCGCGCCACGGCTCGCCGGGACCGGAGAGCTTGGGGCGGATGCCGTAGGTGTCGGGCCGCAGCATCTCGGCGTGCAGCCACGGCAGATAGCGCGCCGCGCCGCGCGCGAAGGCCTCCGCCTTGCTCGCATCGACGTCGCCCTGCTGCGCCTCGCGCGCGACGTAGCGCGTGTCGGGCCCGAGGCGCAGACCGCCCGCGAGATCGATCGTCAGGTGCACGCCGAGCCCTTCGAGCTGCGGGCGCGGCAGCGGGTAGACCAGCGTGTCGATGGCCGGCGGCGCGCCGCCGATGCGAAAGTAGTCGCCGCGACAGGGATGATGCACGTCGGCGTCGACGCCGCAGAGCGCCGAGACGCGGTCCGCCTCGAGCCCCGCGCTGTTGACCAGCAGATCGCAGCCGAGCTGCACCTCGTCGCCGTCCGCGTCGCGCACCCCAAGCACGTAGCCGCGCTGCGCGTCGCCGCCGCGCGCCGTCACCGCCGTCAGCGCGTGGCGAAAGAGCACCTCGGCGCCCGCCGCGCGCGCCTCGGCCTCGAGCGCCTTGGTCAGCTCGTG
>JAGQIK010000594.1 GCA_020431405.1 Myxococcales bacterium | reverse complement strand
CGAGCGCGCCGGTCGAACGGCGGCTCGACGCGTTCGGCGACGCGCTGCCAGAGCTAGGGGCGCCCAAGCACATGGCGGTGCAGATCAACCGCGCGCTGCACGATCTGCTGGCGCAGCACCAAAACGCGCTCGTCTTCGGCGAGGACGTGGCCAAGAAGGGCGGCGTCTATCACCTCACGGCGGGGCTGCTCGAGCGCTTCGGCGCCGGCCGCGTCTTCAACACCCTGCTCGACGAGCAGACGATCCTCGGCCTGGCGCAGGGGTTTGCCAGCGTGGGGCTGCTGCCGGTGCCCGAGATCCAATACCTCGCCTACGTGCACAACGCCCTCGACCAGCTGCGCGGCGAGGCCTGCTCGCTGCAGTTCTTCTCGCGCGACCAGTTCCGCAACCCGATGGTCGTGCGCATCGCCTCGTTCGCCTATCAGAAGGGCTTCGGCGGCCACTTTCACAACGACAACAGCATCGCGGCGCTGCGCGACATCCCGGCGCTGATCATCGCCGCGCCGAGCCGTGGCGACGACGCCGTACGCATGCTGCGCAGCTGCTTCGCCGCGGCGCAGACCAGCGGGCGCGTGGTCGCCTTCCTCGAGCCCATCGCGCGCTACATGACGCGCGACCTTCACGAGGACGGCGACGGGCTGTGGGCGACCAGCTACCCGCCGCCCGGCGACGCGCTGCCTATCGGACGCGGCACCGTCTACGGCGAGAACAACAGCGACCTCTGCATCATCAGCTACGCCAACGGGGTGTGGCTCTCGTTGCGCGCGGCGCGCCAGCTCGAGCGCGAGCACGGCATCGCCGCCCGTGTGGTCGACCTGCGCTGGCTGGCGCCGCTCGACGAGAAGCTCGTCGTCGAGCAGGCGCGCGCTTGTCGCCGCGTGCTGATCGTCGACGAGGGCCGCAGGAGCGGCGGCCTCGCCGAGCCGCTGCTCGCGGCCATCGCCCTCGCCGGCGAGCACCCGCCGCTGGCGCGCGTGGTGGGCGAGGACACCTTCATCCCACTCGGTCCGGCCGCAGACACCGTGCTGCCCACCGAGCAGAGCATCGTGCAAACGGCGCTCGATCTTTGCCGCTAGCGCGCGCATTGCACACGATTATTCTATGATCGAGATCGACGGCAGCTTCGGCGAGGGCGGAGGCCAGATCCTGCGCAGCGCGCTGGCGCTGGCGGCGATCAGCGGCGAGCCGACGCGGATCTTCAATATCCGCGCGGCGCGCGCCAAGCCGGGGCTGGCGCGCCAGCACCTGACGGCCGTGCGCGCCGTGGCGAGCATCAGCGACGCCGAGCTCGAAGGCGACGCGCTGCGATCGCGCGAGGTCACGTTGCGGCCACGACGCGTGCGCGGCGGCACGCACCAGCTCAACATCGGCACCGCGGGCAGCACCTGCCTGGTGCTGCAGACCGTGCTGTGGCCGCTGCTGGTAGCCGCCGACGCGCCCGCGCGTGTGGTGCTCGAGGGCGGCACTCACAACAAGATGGCCCCGCCCTGGGACTTCATCGAGGGCACGTTCCTGCCGCTCGTAAGGCGCATGGGAGGTCGGGTCACGGCGCGCCTCGAGCGCGCTGGCTTCTATCCGGCAGGCGGTGGCCGCATCGTCGTCGAGATCGAGCCGCTCGCCGCTGGCGAGAAGCTCGACGCCCTCGAGCTCGAGCGGCGCGAAGGCCAGCTCGAGCTCAGCGCGCGGGCCACGCTGGCGAAGCTGCCGGCGCACATCGCCGAGCGCGAGCTCGACGTGCTGGGCAAGGCCTTTGGCCTCGGCAACGCGGACTGCCTCGTGCAGCAGCTGCAAGGCACCGCCGGCCCCGGCAACGTCTGCACGCTCGTCGCGCGCTGCGAAAACATCTGCGAGGTCTTCACCGGCTTCGGCGAGCGCGGCCTGCCCGCCGAGGTCGTGGCGCGCCGCTGCGCCGACGAGGCGCGCGCCTACCTCGCCACCGACGCCCCGGTAGGCCCGCACCTCGCAGACCAGCTGATCATCCCCTGCGCGCTCGCCGACGGCGCGAGCAGCCTGCGCTGCAGCGAGGCGACGCTGCACACCACCACCAACGTCGAGGTGGTGGCCCGCTTCACCGGACGCCGCGCCCAGATCGAGCCCGCCGGCGACGGCGGCGTCGTGCGCCTGAGATTCTAGTTCGGCGCTATCATCGATCCATGCGCTCGGTGGTCGCGCTCGCAACGCTGCTGCTGCTAGGCCGGTCCGCTTCGGCGGGCGAGCCGGCGCCGCCCGCCGCGGACCCACCCGTCTGGAGCGAACCCGACGCGCCCCCTCGTCCGTCGATTGCCCGCGTTCGAGCCCGCGCGCTGGCGCGGCAGCAAGCGCGCTGGCTGCTCAGCGCCAGCTACACCTTCGGCCGGCCCGCCGGCATCAACGATCAGATCGCCCACGGCTTCGAAGTTGCCGCCGCGCACCGACTGGCGGGCTGGCTCGCGCTCGGCTTCTCGCTGCAGGTCGAGTGGGGCCGGCAGCTCTTCGGACCGCCACCGTCCGGTCTGTGGAGCGTCTATCACAAGCGCGTCGGCGTTTTCGCCGGCGCCGAGCTCGAGCTGCGTCGCCGCCTTCTCCTCGGCGCGCGGCTGAACGTCGGCATCCTCCACATTCCGTCGCTCTACGGCGACCTCGATCCACGCGATCCCTCGATCTACCTCGCTGGCGACGCGCTGCTCGGCCTACGCTGTCTCGGCGGCCTATGGCTCGACCTGCGCGCCCGCGCCCTCTTGGACTACGTCGAGGTCAACGGCACGGTGACCGCCGTGCTCGCCCCAGCGTTTCTCGGCGGCCTGCGCTGGCAGATGCCCTAGCGGTGCTAGGCTTGATCTGATGGTCCGTACAGTCGTCGCCGTGTCGTCCCTGCTGCTCTTCGCGAGCCCAGGCGCGCGCGCCCAAACCGCGCCGCAGCAGCAGGTGCCCAAGCTCGTCTCCACGCTCACGCTGAGCTACGATCTCGGCGCCGGAGCGCGTCGCATCACGCTCACCGACCAGATCCCGCACACCTTCGCGATCGCGGGTCACACGCTGCTGCTCTCTAAGGGGACGCTCTACGCGGGCCTCTACAAGCGCGTGAAGGGTAAGCTGCAGCCAGGACGCTCGATGATCCTGGCCGCGCCGCGCACCGGGGCGTCCGCTATCTCGAAGATCGAGCGCCTGGTGGCGTGGGACAAAGCGTCGAAGCCGCTGCGAGCGCTGCAGCGCCAAACGGCGAAGCGGCTTCGCCGCGCTGTCGCCGAGCTCGCGCGCGCGCTCGGCAAGAAGTCCGACAGCGAGACGAGCCGCCGCAAGCGGCTCGCGCGCTATCTCGGCCGTCATCCCACCGCGCCCACCGAGCTGAAGCGACTGCGTGCGAGGCTGCGCTTGGCCCGCGCCGTGCTCGACACCGACTCGGACATCGACAACCTCATCCGAGTCGCTCCGCTCGCCACCAGCCCGACATCTGCGCGCAAGGTCTACAGGGACATGAACGCCAGCGCCAACTACACCCTAATGGTGTTGAACACGCGCGGTTCCGACGGTTGGTTGCAGGTAAACGTGGCAGCGCAGGTGCGGCGCGCGCTCGTCTACGGCTACATCGCCCACGCCTGCTACGAGCTGCTCGATCAGATCGGTACGACTTACAGCCCTACCCGCGTGCGCAAGCGGATCTTCGCGCGCGCTGGTTTGGCTGCCAGCGACGCTCTGAGCGCCGCGAGCTTCGTGCGCGAGCTGGTCAAGCACCAGCCCAAGGCCCGCTCGCTGGCGCACGCGGCGCGAGCTGCCCTCGCCGACCAGACGCCGCGGCGCATGAAGATCACGGTCGTCTCGCGCACCGTGCGCCCCAACCCAGCCTTCGCCATCGCCCGAACACAATCGGGCAGCCGCACCCTGCCCCTGCGCGTAGGCAAGCGCCTCACGACCCTCGGCGCGCTGCTCGGCGCGCGCACGCTCGTCCTCGCCGCTCCCTGCAACGCGATTCTGCCAGCGTGGCGCAAGCGCCTGGCCACCCTCGCCGTCAAGAACGCCCGCGCCGGGCTTCGCGTCGGCATCATCTCGACGTTCCGCTGCAGCGCGGTCGCTCGCCAGCGCGGCCTGTGGCTCGGCGGTCCCGGCCATACCCTCGCGCTCGGTCTATCTCGCACGGCGCTCGCGGTGCTCGACAACACCGGTCGCGTGCTCTGGAAACAAACGCTCCCCACCCACACCAAAGGCCACGCCAAGGGCGACATCGCCGCCACCGCGCTGCGCTTCCTGCGCCGCACCTGGCCGCCCATCGTCGCCCAACAGCGCGTCAGCGTACGCCGCGCCAAGAGCGCCACCTTCGCTCGCCTGCGCCGTCTGCTCGCCACCGCCCGCGCCCACATGCGCGCCCAGCGCTACGCCAGCGCCACCACCAAGCTCGCCGCCCTGCTGCGCTCCGCCCCCGACTTCGACCCCGCACGCCGCCTGCTCGCCCTCGCCCTCGCCTCCCAACACCGCGTCATCGAAGCCCTCGGAGTCGTGCGCCGCTGGCGCCGCAAATTCGGCGCCCTCGCCGGCGAAGACCTGATGGCCGGCGTCCGCAAGCGCGTCGAGCGTCAGCGCGAGCCACCGCGCCCCCCGCACGCAAGCCGCTAGCGGCCTTCAGCGTTCTACGGCACTGAACGCTCGTCGCGGCGCTGCCGGCGCGGCGCGAGCGTCGTGTGGACGCCTCCTGCGTTGGTGGTTCGGGTGCGTACGGGCGCGGCTGGGCTATTGACGGGATGGGAGGTTTGCGGGCCTGCGAGGCGTTTGGCGCGTAGGCGGAGCGCGGAGGGGGCGCGGGCGTGCCTTTCGCGGGCCGTGGCGAGACGCCTCGCGACGTGGGGCGCGCGCGGACGTGGG
>JAGQIK010000593.1 GCA_020431405.1 Myxococcales bacterium | reverse complement strand
GTGGGCGTAGCGCGTGTAGCCGGCGAAGGTCTCGTCGGCGCCGTCGCCGGAGAGCGCGACGGTCACGTGCTGGCGCGTCATGCGCGACAGGCAGTAGGTCGGCACCGCCGAAGGGTCTGCGAAGGGCTCGCCGTACTGCTGCACGAGCATCGGCAGCAGCGCCACGGCGTCGGGGCGCACGACCTCTTCGTAGTGCTCGGTGCGATAGTGCTCGGCGACGGCGCGCGCGTGCTCGAGCTCGGAGTAGTCGGCGTCGTCGAAGCCGATGGAGAACGTCTTGACCGGGCGGTCGCTGGCTTGCGCCATCATCGCGACGATGGTCGACGAGTCGAGGCCGCCCGAAAGGAACGCGCCCAACGGCACGTCCGAGATCATGCGCGCGCGCACGGCGTCGGCGAGCTTCTCGCGCAGCGTGCGCACTTCGTCGGCCACCGGCAGCCGGCGCGCTGGGCCATATTCGAGCTTCCAGTAGCGATGCTCGCGCACGCCGTTGGCGTCGACGACGAGCATGCAGCCGGGCTGCACCTTCTTGATGCCGTCGAATGCCGAGGCGCACGAGGGCACGTAGCCCAACGAGAGGTAGAGGCTCAGCCCCTCGGTGTCGACGCGCGGCGTGACGCGCTCGTCGCAGAGCAGCGCGCGCACCTCGGAGGCGAAGCTCAGGTGCTCGGCGTCCTGGTAGTAGAAGAGCGGCTTCTGGCCGACGCGGTCGCGCGCGAGCACCAGCCGCTGCGCGCGGCGGTCCCAGATCGCGATGGCGAACATGCCGCGCAGCGCGCTGACAAAGTCGAGGCCGCGCTGGCGGTAGAGCTCGAGGATCACCTCGGTGTCAGAGCGCGTGCGCAGCGTCACGCCCTCGCGCTGCAGCTCGCGGCCGAGCTGCTGGAAGTTGTAGATCTCGCCGTTGAAGGCGATGGCGACCTCGCCGTCGGCTGAGAGCATCGGTTGGTTGGCTTCGGGCCGCAGGTCGATGATCGAAAGGCGCGCGTGGCCGAGCGCCGCCGGGCCGTCCGCGTGGCTGCCGTGCGCGTCGGGCCCGCGATGGCTCAGCGCCTGCGCCATCGCGCGCGCCAGCGCCTCGGGCGCAGCCCGCGCGCGGTCGAAGTGAAAGAGTCCGGCGATGCCGCACATGGCGCGTTTTCTAGCATCTGCTTCGACAAGAGTCGAACGGCTCAGAGCAGTGCATCGGTCACAACCTCGTCGATCTGCATGACCGCCGCGCGCGCGCCCGGCAGCAACAGCAACATCGGCCCCAGGCCGCCCGCTGCCAGGCGCAGCAGGCCCAGCAGGCGCGAGGTGGCGCGCTGCGCGGGGCTCTTGTCGAGCAACCACCACAGGATCACCGCCAGGTGCGCCACGTAGAGCTGCCGCCCCAGCGCGGCGCAGAGCTCGCCATCCGGCGCGTCGTCGGCGCCCGCCACGGCGTCGGCGAAGGCGCGCTGCACGCGAGCGCGAGAGAAGGCCGTCGGCTCGGCGAAGAGGCCGTGACCGGACGTCGAGACCAGCTCGGCGCTCAGCGCGGCGAGCGCGGCGCGGTGCGGGCCCAGTACCTCCAGGCTCGTCTCGAGCGCGGCCATCGCGCGCGTCGCCCACGCTCCGGGCGCGAGCGTGACCATGCGCTCGGCGTAGTCGGCCGACAGCGCGTCGTAGAGCGCGAGCACCACGGCCGACTTGTTGGGGAAGTATCGATACAGCAGACCGACGCTGACGCCTGCCTCGGCGGCGATGTCGCGCATAGTGGTCTGCTCGTAGCCGCGCTCGGCGAACAGCTGGACGGCGGTCTGATAGAGCAAAAGGCGCGTGTCTTCGCCCTTCTGCGAGCGTCCTCGTGCTCTACCCATCGAAATCACGTCGAGGGGGCTTGATCAATGAGATGAACATGTTCATTTTTATAGTACGCGGCGACGGACGCTGCAACCGAAGAACGAACGAGGAGACGGCCATGTCGAAGAAATTGAAGATCGTCATCCCGGGCGGCAGCGGCCACATCGGAACCATGCTCTCTCGCGCGCTGCGCGAGCGCGGCCACGAGGTCGTGGTGCTCAGCCGCGCGGCGTCGACCCCCGCGGACCGCCGCTGGGACGGGCGCACCCTCGGCCCCTGGAGCGCCCACATCGAGAGCGCCGACGTGGTGATCAATCTCGCCGGGCGCAGCGTCGACTGTCGCTACAACAAGACCAACCTCGAGCAGATGCTGAGCTCGCGCACGGACTCCACCGAGGTCATCGGGCGCGCCATCGCGCAGGCCGCGCGCCCGCCGCGCGTGTGGCTGCAGATGAGCACCGCCACGATCTACGCGCACCGCTACGACGCCGACAACGAAGAGCGCAGCGGTGTGATCGGCGGACACGAGCCCGACGCGCCGAGCTACTGGCGCTTCAGCGTCGAGATCGCAAAGGCCTGGGAGCGCACGCTGTGGGCGGCGAACACGCCGCGCACGCGCAAGGTCGCGCTGCGCTCGGCGATGGTCATGTGCCTCGAGAAGGGCAGCGTCTTCGACATCCTGCGCCGTCTCGCGCGTTTGCGCCTCGGCGGCGCCATCGCCGGTGGCGCGCAGTACGTCTCGTGGATTCACGAGCACGACTTCGTGCGCGCCATCGAGCTGCTGATCGCGCGCGACGACATCGACGGCGTCGTCAACCTCGCCGCCCCGGCTCCGCTGCCGCAGCGCGCCTTCATGCGCGCCCTGCGCCGCGCCGTCGGCGTACGCTGGGGCCTCGGCGGCACGCGCTGGATGATCGAGCTGGCGACGGTGGTGCATCGCACCGACAGCGAGCTTCTGCTCAAGAGCCGGCGCGTGGTGTCGAGCCGGCTGCGCGAGGCGGGCTTCACCTTCGAGTATCCGAGCTGGCCCGAGGCGGCGGACGAGCTGGTCGCGCGTCGGCGTGCTTTGCGCGCTGCGGCTCGCGGCAGGCAAGCGCTGTCGGCGGCTGACGCCTAGCAAGGCGGCGCGACGCGCCGGTTTGACGGGCGCGATCGCAGTGGTTTCGGCGCCGCGGCGTTGGCTCGCGGGTTGCTTGAGTCAGCCCCGTGTCGAACGTGAAAAAAGCCGTCGTCCTGTTGTTGCTGGTCGCCAGCTCGACGGCGGTGTTCGCGGCGTCGATCGTGCTGCGGCCACCGGCCGACGCGACGTTGACCGCGCGGCCGACAGTCACCACCACTCGCTCGCGTCGCGCACGCAGGCACTCGAGGACGATGGGACCGCCGAGCATTTCAGACCTCCTCGAGCGCGTCTGGTCAGCCGAGCGCGCGCGCGAGCGCGAGGCGGCGATCTTCGCCCTCTTCGCGCGCTACGCTCGCGGCCCCGCGGTGGTTCGAGCGCTCGCGGGCGCGCTTGATGATGGCGACCGAAACGTGCGCTGGGCTGCCAAGCACGTGCTCGGCGCCATGGGTCCCGAGGCGCGCGCCGCCGTGCCCGCCCTGGTAAGGGCGCTGCGCGATCCGTCGCGACGTGACTTCGCCGCCTGGGCGCTGGGTGCCATCGGGTCGGCCTCGCGCGCGCCGCTGGCGAAGCTGCTCGCCGAGGGCCGCACGGCCGCGATCCGCAAGGCTGCTGCGCATGGTCTGTGGGTGATGAAGTGCGAGGCGCGGGACTCGCGCGCGGCGATCGTGCAGGCTGCCCGCACCGACGTGTCGCCACTGGTGCGGCGCGCCGCGCGCATCACGCTCGCGGGCCTCGCGTGGTGCTGGGATTAGACCGCTTCGTCGTCGGATTCGCTGCGACGGTGCGACAACCCTGCCGCTGCCGTCGGCATCCAGCGCCGCGAGCTGCGCGCGGCACGAAAGAAGAAGTCGATCAGCGCCAGGTGACGCCGCATGGTGCGGTCGTAGCGGTGGCGTTTGACCGGATTGAAGACGCCCGCCGCCGACAGCAGCTGCCACGGGTTCTTGCGCACCCAGCGCCACGAGCCGATCTCGAGCGTGAAGGGTAGAAAGGGCTGTGCGCCCGGCCGCAGCTCGAAGAGGTAGTCCCACAGGTCGCCGTGCGCCGTGTAGGAGCGGCTTTGCTGCTCGACGTAGTAGATGTGGTGCGGGTAGGCGCGATCGAGCAGGTCGGTGAGCGCTTCGACCTCGGCGAGCAGCTCGAACGGCTGCTGCGTGCGCGCGTAGGGGTACCAGAGGCGATCGCGAAAGCCGAAGCCCGAGTGGATGTCGAGCGCGATGGCGGCGCGCGCGCCGAACAGCTCTTGCTCGACGAGCTCGATCAGCGCCAGGGCCTCGCGCTCGAGCTGACCGCTGCCGCGATACCAAGGCAGCGCCGAAGAGAGGCGCTGACCGCCGACCAGCGGCGGCGCCCAGTCGGCCTCGATCGGTGCGTTGCGCATCAGGTCGACGCCGTTGCCGTTGCTGCGCGTGCCGAAGCACATGCCGGCGGGGTTGATCAGCGGCATGCAGACCAGCCGGGCGCGCTTGAGCGCGCGGCGCGTCTCCTTCTCCCACTCGGCGCGCGCCGCGAGGCTCTCGAGGTATGCCAGCGCCACGTGCGTGCCCACGCGCTCGAGGCCGTGCACGCCGGCGAAGAGGCCGAACGTGGGGCGGCTGCGATCGGCTGCGCCGATGACGAGTGCGTAGAGCGGGAAGCTGCGCTCGCGCGCGGTCACGGTGCCGAGGGTGCGCAGCTCGAAGCGCTCCGGCGGCAGAAGCCGCGCGAACTGCCGCGCCACGCGCTCGATGCGCTGCAGCTCGTCGCTCACGCGCGCAGGATAGCCTCGGCGCGCCCGCGGTGGGCCAGATCCAGCAGCTGTGCGCGCGCGGCGCGGGCCAGCGACCGCGCGCCAGAAAAGCCGCGTGGGGCTATCGGCCGGCCCACGCGAACGAGGCAGCGCACCACCGGGCGCGTGGCCAGCCGCAGGTAGTGCGGCAGAAAGTAGCTGTTGCCGACCCAGGCCGCCTCCGGCGGGTCGAGGTCGAGGCGCAGCGGGAGCAGCGGCCGATCGCAGCGCAGAGCGATGCCGAAGAGACCACGTCGAAACGGCAGTACCGTGCTGCCGTCGCTGGTGGTGCCTTCGGGGAAGTTGATCACGTTGGCGCCCTCTTCGAGCGCGCGGGCGGCCTGGCGCAGCGCGCGTGCCCCGCTGATCGGGTCGTCGCGGCGCACGAAGAGCACGCCCAGCGCGCGCCCGACGTCGCCGATCAGCGGCCAGCTCGCCACCTCTTGCTTGGCGATGATCGCGCCGGGAACGCTCGCGACGAGGGCGAGTGGGTCGAGGTAGCTGAGGTGGTTGCTGACGATCACTGTGCCGCCGAGCCCTGCGAGCAGCTGCGGCTGGTCGACCTCGACCAGCAGCCCGTGCGCGTCGCAGATCTCGCGCGCGAGCTGCGACATCTGCGCCGCGCGCTGCTGGAAGCTGGCGCTGATCTCGCCGCGCCGCAGGCGCTGGCGATGTCGGCCGAGGGCGGCCAGCGAGAGCGTGGTCAGCGAGAGGGCGCGGCGCACGGCGCGCGCGCCGCCACCGAGTGCGAGATGAGCGTCGGCGATCATGTGCTGCTTGTTAGCTCCCGGCGATGGCGATGCGGTGAACGCCGCGCGTCGCGGCGGCAAAAAGAGCGCTGCGTCACCTAAAGGTCAGAGAGGCGGCACTGCACTGTGATCGTGGCGGGCTACCTGTCGAGCACACGGAGGAACGACGCATGACGATGATCGCGACGAAGGCCGCCCCCGCGGCGCACGGGTTTCAGACGGAGAGCAAGGGCAGGCTGCGCGTGAGCCTGGCCGTCACGCCGCAAGAGGTGCACATGGCCCAGCGGCTGCGCTACGCGGTCTTTGCCGAGGAGCTCGGAGCGAAGCTGCACAGCGACGAACGCGATCGCGACGGCGCGCGCCTCGACGTCGACCACTACGACGCCTACTGCCAGCACCTGCTGGTACGTGACAGCTGGCGCGACGACATCGTCGTCGGCACCACGCGCGCGCTCGACGCCCGCGGCGCGCGCGAGGCGGGCGGCTACTACTCGGCCAGCGAGTTCGATCTCTCGCGGCTGCTGCAGACGGTGCAGCGTCCGCTCGAGCTCGGCCGCACCTGCATCCATCGCAACTACCGCAACGGTGCCACGATCAACACGCTGTGGCGCGGCGTCGCGGCGCTGCTGTCGGTTCACCGCGCCGAGATCCTGATGGGCTGCGCCTCGATCCCCGAGGCCGACGCGCCGGCGGTCTGCGCCAAGCTCGCCTCGCCGCGCTTTCTCGTCGAGGACAGCATGCGCGTGGCGCCCAAGACGCCGCTGGCCGCCTCGCTGATCGAGGCGCACGTGCAGCAGGAGCCGCGCATCCCGGCGCTGGTGGCCGCCTATCTGCGCATCGGCGCCCGCGTCTGCGGCCCGCCGTGCCACGACCCCGACTTCGCTGTCGCCGACCTGTTCATGGTGCTGCCCACGCTGCGCCTGGCGCGCCGCTATCGCAGCCACTTTCTCGGCTAGCGCCGTCGCGCGAGCACCTTGCGCACGATGTCGCGCTCCTCTTCGGCGAGGCCCAGCACCGCGAGCAGCACGCAGTAGGCGACGAGCATGGCGAGGGTGCCGTAGGTCAGCCGCAGCCACACCGGGCCGACGAAGCGCGGCGTAGCCCAGAGCATGCCGAGCAGCGTCGCCGCGCCAGCGAGGAAGACCTTGAACAGCGGCCACCCGAAGGCGTGCACCTTCTCGAGCGCCAACACCTCGAAGAGGCTCAACAGCTGAGCGAACGTCACCGAGCCGGCGGCCGCCACCGACGCGCCGACGAGCCCGTAGCGCGGCGCGAGCGCCAGGCAGAGCGCGACGTTGAGTGACGCGGCGAGCAGGTTGTTGAAGAGGATCAGCTTCGAGCGTCCCGCCATGGCGAGCACCCAGCCGGTTAGCCCCAGGGTGCTGTTGACGATGTGACCGAGGCAGAGCACCAGGAACGCGTCGGCGGCGGCGACGAAGCCCTTGCCGAAGAGCGAGAGCAGCTCTTCCCGAAAGCCGATCACGAACGTCACGATGGGGAAGGTCAGCAGCGTGACCCAGCGGCTCATCAGCTGCAGGTTGTAGCGCAGGCGCTGGTGGTCGCGCAGGCGCAGCGCCTCGGAGAGCACGGGCGAGGCCACCGGGTCGAAGGCGTAGCGCGCGTTGGAGACGGCGCGCGAGAGCAGCTCGGCGGCGGCGTAGGTGCCGAGGCGCTCCTTGCTGACGTAGAGCGAGACGAGGATCACGTCGGCGCGCTGCAGCACGGCGTTGAGCAGCTCGCTGAGGCCGAAGGGGATCGAAAAGCGCACCATCTCCCAGTGCGGCGGACCGGCGGCGAGATAGCTGCGCAGCGGCGCATCGGCGAAGACGCGCTTGACGGCCCATAACGCGAGCAGCGCAGCCAGCGCGCTGGCCACCAGGTGCGAGATGCAGAGCGCCTCGAGCGTCGAGCGGTAAAGGCCCACCGGCAGCGCGATCGCCAGCAGCAGCAGCGGCTGCGCCAGGCCGCGCACTAGCAGGTTGAAGCGCATCACCTTGGCCGCCATCGTCGCCGAGACGAGCACCACCACAAGCGAGACGAACGGCGTCGACGGCGCCAAGAGACGGATCGCCGCCTCGGTGGCGGGCTTTTCGGTGAGCCGCGCCAGCGGTGCGGCGAGCAGCGCTACGGCGCCGGCGAGCAGCGCGCCGCCGCCAGCCGCCAGCCAGAAGGCCGTCGTCAGCGCGCGCCGCTCGTCCTGCGTTTCGCCGGCGATGCGGTGCGCGGGGATGTGGCGCAGCACGCCCTTGTCGGTGCCGACGTTGGCGAGGCGCGCGACGAGGTCGATGATGCCGAGCCCCAGCGCGTAGAGCCCGTACGCGCCGGCGCCGTACACGCGCGCGACCAGCGTGTGGTAGGCGGGCAGGGCGAGGCCGGCGATGACGGCGAGCAGGTTGGTGCCGCCGCCGCGCGCGGCGTGCTTGGCGTCCTGCTTGGCGTCGTTGTTAGAGGGCGTCTCGGTGCTCAACTCGGCGAGGTTAGCACCCTGGCAGCGTCTTGTTGCGCTTGCACAGCTCGCGCTCGACCTTGCTGGCGATGCCGCCGCTGACCTTGTAGCGGTTGTTGATCAGGAACGTCGGCGTGCCGTTGATCTCGAGCTTGTGGCCGATCGCCGCGTCGCGCTCGAGCAGCTTCTCGCCGCGCTTGCCGGCGGCGCAGCGCGCCACGCGCTTGACCGGCAGACGACTCTTGCGCGCACAGGGCTTCCACACGTCCTCGCGGTAGTTGTCGGCACGACAGGTCATGTAGCGCAGCAGGCGCATGCGGCGCGCGTGGCTGCGGCCGAGCAGGCGCGCCGCACAGAGGCGCCGTTTGGCCTCGTCGAGGTCCGCAGGACCGTACATCGAGCGCAGCTGACCGTTGGGGTCGCGCTGGCGCGCGACGAAGTGCACCTCGAAGCGCAGCTTGCGGCCCATGCGCTTGATCGCGGGCGCCAGCTGCTTGATCGCGCGGTTGCAGTAGGGACAGCGCGAGCGCATGAACATCGTCAGATGGCGCGGCATCAGCTTGCGGCAGATGACCTTCTTGGCGCAGGTCGCGTCGGCGCAGTCGACCTTGCCGTTGCCCGTGTCGTCCTTGCCGTTGTCGCAGATCTCGGCGGTGGGATCCCACTTGGCGTTCCAGACGCGCATGGTGTAACGGCCGCCCGCCGCGGTCAGCCAGCGCTTGAAGGCGTCGTAGCCGTCGGTCTTGGGCGCGTCGGCGGCGAGGATCACCGCCGGCAGCAGCTTTAGGCCGAGGTCCTTGTAGAGCTTCTTGCCCTCGCTGCTGGCGTAGTCGACGTGGCGTACGACGACCTTGGCGAACGCGCTGCGCAGCCGGCGAAGCTCGTAGCCCGTGCGGCACTTGGTGCAGCGTTTGTCGCCTAGCACGGTGACACGCAGCGGGACCAGCGCGCCGAGCTCGCTGCAGGCGCGCGGCTTGCGCCCTGTTACAGCGTCGCAGATGGCGCGCAGGAAGGCGCGCCGGGTTCGCTTTCCGCTGTAGGGGCGACCGCCGATGACCATCGTGGGGCTGCCGCGCGCGCCGGCGTCTTTGGCGCGCTGCAGCGACGCGGCGAGCAGCGTGTCGGCCTCGCTGGCGAGGCACGTCTCGATGCGCGCGATGTCCATGTTGCTCGAGCGCGCGCAGTCCTTCCAGTTGTGCGGCACTTGGCGAAAGTCGCGGTTCTGGCAGCGCAGAAAGGGCATGAACGTGCGCGGCAGCGGATAGCGCTTCATCACGCAGAGCTCGATCTTGTTGCCCGAAAGCTCGTCGGGGCCGTGAAGCGCGCTGAAGCCGCTGGCGGTCTTGGTCGTGATGTAGTCGACACGCAGGTCGAGGTGCTCGGGCAAGACCTTGACCAGCTCGGCGAGGGTGTTCTCGACGCGCGTGCCGAATGGGCACTTGGACATCACGTAGAGGTCGAAGCGCGTCGCGCCCGGCGCGAGATGCGCGCGCGGATCGGTGCGGCGAAAGGCGCTCGGCAGACGGCCAGTGGCCGCCGTTGGCGAGCCCGAGCCGCTGCCCGGCTGGGCGTTGCTGTTGGGCGCGTTGGTCTTGGGTGTGGTCGTCGCTGAAGGGCAGCCGCCGAGCAGCATCGCTATGATGAGCCAAGCCAGGGGCTTCGTGTGGGCGTTCATCGCACCTCCTCTCTCCGGATAATACGCCGATCGCGGCCCAAGCCCCTGTGACAGGGCAGTGGTGACACGCACACAGCTGTCAGAGATTCGTCGCAGCGCGGCACGCGAGTCGCGACAGCTTTTTTCGCCACTTGCGTCGACACAGGGTGTGGCTCGTTCGTTGCACTGAGGTGGGTATGGGTTAACAGCGCCATCGAGGAGTCGCCCATGAGCAAGCTCGCCTTCACCTTCGCCTTCGTCGCCGCCCTGTTCGTTGCGCTGCACGCCACGCCCAGCTTGGCGGCCGACGACGCGCCGCCGCCGCCCGACGAGCCGGGCATCAAGCTGCAGCTGCCGGCCGCGCGCCTCGCGCCGCCACCGCTCGCGCCCGACATGCCGGAGGTCAAGGTCAAGTCACCCGCCGTTGCGACCGTGCTGTCACTGCTGGGTACGATCGTGCCAGCCGCCGTGGGTATCGGTCTCTTCGCCGCCGAGCAGTGGGCAGGGGGCTTCGTGCTGACCGGCATCGCCGGCACGCTGGGCCCCTCCCTCGGGCACTTCTATGCCGACAACGTCGGCCATGGCTTCGGTTTCTTCGGCTTTCGCGCGCTGGCCGGCGCCGCGGGGTTCGGCTGGGGCACGATGTTTCTGCTCGCCGCGTTTGGCGGCAGCGACGCGCTGATGTGGATCGGCGGGATCAACTTCCTGCTCGTCGCCAGCGGGCTGGGAACGCTGATCGTCTTCGACATCGCCACGGCCGCGCGCGCCGCCAACCGCGCCAACGAGCGCGCGCGGCGGCGGCTGATGGTGACGCCTACCATCGCGCCCGATCCGACCACTGGCGCGATGCGCTACGGGCTCGCGTTGACGGGGCGGTTTTGAGCAGGCATCCACGACAATTGACGTATCGCCGACGCTGGCGATAATCAGCCCCCATGAAAGCTGACTACCCCCACAGCTTCAGCGCCGAGGAGGCGCTGCAGCGAATCCAGGCCCTGACGGACTACTGGTCCAATCGTTACGGTGTGAAGATCGGATGGAGCGGCTCGACGGCCAACGTCGAGGGCAAGGTCAAGGGCGTCAGCTTCAAGGGCACCGTCAGGGTCGACGAGACCTCGATCACCGCCGACATCAAGGTCAACTTCCTCGCCGAGAAGCTCGGCGGCAAGTCGTACGTCGATCGCAAGATCAAGTCGTATCTCGACAGCGGCGTGCCGGTCGACGAGCTCGACCGCGGCACGAGCTAGTGGTTTTCGTCGACCGCTAGGCGATTACTAGCCGCCGCCGGCGCGCCTTGATCAGCGCGCTTACCGCGTCCTCGAGCCCCTCGAGGGTCAGCGGGAACATCTCGAAGAGCGAGCGAATGCTGCGCACCGTGATGTGGTCCCAGTAGCGCGGCGGCTCGGGGTTGAGCCACACGGCGCGGCGAAAGTGCGAGCGCAGCCGCCGCAGCCACTCGATGCCGGGCGTGGTGTTGTGCGTCCAGTAGTCGAGCGCGCCGCCTTGGTCGAGCAGCTCCATCGGGTGCATCAGGGCGTCGCCGACCATGATCAGCTTGTAGTTCTCGCCGTACTGCCGGATCAGGTCCGAGACGGGCACGCGCTCGCGAAACCAGCTGTCCTTGTAGACGGCGCTGTAGACGCAGTTGTGAAAGTAGAAGGCGTGAAAGTCGCGGAAGTGCTTCGCGGCGTTTGCCGCCGAGAAGAGCTTGTCCATCACGCGCGTGTGCGGGTCCATGCTGCCGCCGACGTCCATCATCAGGATGACCTTGACGTTGTTGCGGCGCGGGGCGCGCATGATGATCTCTAGGTCGCCGGCGTTCTTGCAGGTGCGATCGATGGTCTCGTCGAGATCGAGCTCGTCCTGGCGCCCGTCGCGACGCAGATCGCGCAGCTTGCGCAGGGCGACCTGCATCTGGCGCACGTCGAGCACCACGTCGTCACGGTAGGCGCGATAGCGTCGCTCGGCGGCGACCTGCGCGGCGCTGCGCGAGCCCGAGCCGCCGCCGATGCGCACGCCGGTAGGGTGCTGGCCGCCGCGCCCGAAGGGCGACGTGCCGCCGGTGCCGATCCATCGGTTACCACCCTCGTGGCGCTCCTGCTGCTCGCGCAGGCGCTGCTCGAGCAGCTCGCGCAGCTCCTCGAGACTGAGCGACTGCAACAGCGCGCGCTCCTCGTCGCTGAGGTAGAGCAGCTCTTTCTCTTCGGCGAGCCAGCGCTCGATCTCTTCGGTGAGCGAGAGCGCGTCGGCCTCGATGCCTTCGAAGTAGACCGCGAAGGCCTCGTCAAACGAGTCGAAGTCGGACTCGCGGTGGATCAGGATCGCGCGCGCGAGGTTGTAGAAGCCGGTGAGGCTGCTGTCGTGAAGATCGCGCGCCAGCGCCTCGTAGAGCGCGAGCCACTCGTTGGCGCCGACGGCGATGCGGCGCCGGCGCAGCTCGTAGAAGAAGCCGAGCAGCGGCGCGCCGCGGCGTTCGTTCTGCGCCGGATCGTCTTCGCCGTGCTGGCTGCCCGGCAGGTTGATGCTGAAGGGCATCGGTCGACCGCTAACGGCGCCGGTGGCCGCTGCCGCCACCGACCGCGGCCTGCACCAACGCGAGGTCCTGCTCCTTCTTCACCAGCGTGCCGAGAAACGGCAGCTGTAGGCCGATCTTGCTCGTGTCGACGCCGGAGCGGCGCAGCGCCGCGATCCAGTCGATGAGCTCGCTGGTGGAAGGGCGCTTGCGCATGCCCTGGATCGCGCGCAGCTCGAAGAAGCGCGCGATGCAGCCGTCGAGCAGCTTCGACTCGATGTCGCTGTGGTGCACGCGCACGATGCGCGCCATCAGCTCGGGGTCGGGAAAGTCGATGTAGTGAAAGACGCAGCGGCGCAGGAAGGCGTCGGGCAGCTCTTTTTCGTTGTTGCTGGTGACGATGACGATCGGCCGCTGCTTGGCTGCCACGTGGCGACCCGTCTCGACCACGTCGAAGGCCATGCGGTCGAGCTCGTAGAGCAGGTCGTTGGGAAACTCGATGTCGCCCTTGTCGACCTCGTCGATGAGCAGCACCACTTGCTCGTCGGACGAGAAGGCCTCGCCCAGCGGGCCGAGGCGGATATAGCGCTCGATGTCGCCGACGTCTGCGTCGCCGAAGCGCGAGTCGTGCAGGCGCTGCACGGTGTCGTAGACGTAGAGCCCGTCCGCGGCGCGGCTGGTGGATTTGACCTGCCAGCGCAGCAGACGCATCTCGAGCGCCTCGGCGATGTGCTCGGCGAGCACGGTCTTGCCGGTGCCAGGCTCGCCCTTGACGAGCAGCGGGCGGCCGAGGGCGATGGCCGCGTTGACGGCCTGCTCGAGGGCCGGGCTGGTGATGTAGCGGTCCGTGCCGCTGAAGCGGATGAAGCCCGGGCTGAGGCTCTCGAAGCCCGACTTACCCTGTTTCTTGCCGAACATGGGGCGCACTCCAACAAGTGTTGGCATGAGGGTAGCGCAGCCGCGCGAAGACGCAAAGGCGCCGCGTGCAGCGCCGCGCGAAACTAGCGTTTGGGCAGGTAGACGACGCGTTTGGAGAGCTGGCTGGCGCGATTGTCGAGCAGCCACAGCGCCTCGATCTGCAGATCGTAGAGGCCCGGGATGAGGTTCGGCGGCGGCGTCCACTTGGCCGACATCGGGATGCGCAGCGGGATGTAGTGGAACTTGCGATCGAGCGAGAAGAGGTTCTTCGATTCGTGCACGACCTTGCCCGTGCGCGCGTGGCGCAGCCGCAGGTGGGCGACGACCTTGGCGCGGTAGGTCACGCGCGCGACCTTGCGCAGCCGGCCGCCGCCGACGAGCAGCGTGAGGTTGTAGGTGCGGCCGCCGACGTAGGTGGCGCCGGTGAGCGCGGGCAGGTCGGGGCGCAGGCGCGTCTCGAGCGAGACGATTCGAAAGGTGCCGAGGCGCTTGGGGGCTTTGCCGCGCAGCCCGAAGTCGAGCTCGCGCGAGGCGTCCTTCTTGGCGTTGAGGTCACGCACGCGCAGCAACACGCGATAGCGCCCCACCGGCGCCACGGTGGGAAGCGTCAGCGGCAGCTGCGCGGCGAAACGCATACGTCGGCCGGCGGCGACGGCGGCGCTCTTGCTGAGCGTGACGGCGTTCTTGCGCGCGAAGTAGATGCCGCCTTCGGTCTTGCCGCTGATGGCGAGGTCCACGGCGAAGTTGGCGCGCCCGTCTTTGACCTCGAAGCCGAAGACCGCGAAACGCAGGTAGGCTTGCTCGCCGAAGCGAAAGGCCACGCGCGAGACGTGCGAGGCGTCGTGAAGGTGCGGGTTGACGACGGCGAGCGTGGTCGGCGCGACCTCGATGGGCAGGCTCGCGCGCGCGGTCTTGTTGCTGACCATGTCGGTGGCGGTGATGGCGATGCGGTACTTGCCGGGCGGCAGCGGGCGCGGCAGCACGTGGCCGAGCTCGGCCGGGTGCGAGACCGGCTTGAAGAGCAGCTTGCCGCGCACCAGGCGGGTCTTCTGAGGTTTGCCGACGGGCTTGTTCTTGGCGTCGTAGAGCTGCGAGAGCGCGCGCACCTCGATGCTGCGCTGCGGAGGCGTCGAGCCCGCCACGGCGCGGGTTGCGATGCCCTGCAGCTCGAAGGCGATGGGTACGACGCTGCCGGCGGGCACTTTGGCGTCGCCGATGCGGCGCGCGGGCGCGATGGTGAAGCGGTTGCTGCGCCGCGGTGGGCGCCCGACGATGGTGAAGGTGCCGCTGGCCGGCGGGCTGGTCTTGTCGGCCAGGTAGTCCTTGGCGACGATCGTCACCGTGTAGGGGCCTGGCGCTAGCGCGGGCGAGAGCGCCAGCCGCGCGGCGCCGCGCACCTCGCCCGGCTTGTTGGTCGGCGCCTTGCCCTTGATCAGCGGCAGCCCGACCTCGCGCAGCACCAGCTGTCCCTTCTTCGTCTTGACCTCGACCTCGCAGCGAAGATCGGCCTTGCGTGCGCGATAGGTAAAGCCCGTGACGGTCAGCAGCGCCAACACGTGCTCGCCGCGCGAAAACGTCGCGTCAGCGCGATGCCCGGCGGGACCGGCGAACGAGATGCCGCTCACGGCGAGCGCCCGCGCGGTCGCTGTGCCCGTGCCCGTGCCCGTGCCCGTGCCCGTCCCCGTACCCGAAGCCGAGGCCGAAGCCGTACCCGAATCCGAAGCCGAAGCCGAGCCCGAAGCCGAAGCCGAAGCCGAAGCCGAGCCCGAAGCCGAAGCCGAGCCCGAAGCCGTACCCGAAGCCGAAGCCGTGCCCGTACCCGTGCCCGACGTGTTCGGACACCCGCACAGCGCGAGCGCGACAGCGGCCGCTAGCGCGCCACGCAGCACGCTAGCCCGCTCCCTGGTCCACGGCCGAATCCACCGACGAGTCCACCGACGTATCGCCGCTCCCCATGTCCACCGTCGTGTCCACCGACGTGTCGCCGCCAACCGTATCTACCGTCGTATCCGGCGTCGGCGGCGTCGTATCGACGTGGGTGTCGACCTTCGTGTCAGGCGTGGGCTTGCCTTTGTCCACCGTGCTGTCTGGCCGCGGCGGATTGTCTTGGTCGGCCGGCATGTCGCGTCGTCCCAAGTCGGGCGGCACCGCGCCGTCGCTGCACTGCGGCGCGTAGGCGCAGTCGGGGTCGGCGCAGTCGATCTTGCCGTCCTTGTCGTTGTCCTCGCCGTCGTCGCACAGCTCGAGCCGCGCGTCGGGGATGCCGCCGTTGCCATCGCTTTGGCTGACGTCGTCGGCGCACGCGCCGGCCAGCGCCGCGCCCACGAGCACGACCACCAAGAACATCGATCGCGTCATCGTCACCGTCACTTGATCACCACCCGTCTAAAACGCCGCTTGCCCGCCTTGATAAGATACTCGCCGAGCGGCAGCGCGTGGCTCTGGTCGCTGACGCGCTCGCCGTCGACCTGCACGCCGCCCTGGATGATCAGCCGCCGCGCCGCCGAGTTGCTCTGCGCCAAGCCGCTCTCCACCAACGCGCGCGACAAGAACATCGACGGCTCGCCGTCCGCCGACAGCTCCACCGACTCGACGTCGTCGGGCACGCCGCGCTCGCCGCCGGACGAGGGGTGCAGCCGCTCGAAGTCGGCGCGCGCCTGCTCGGCCGCCTCGGCGCTGTGAAAGCGCGTCGTGATCTCCGCCGCCAGCGCCGCCTTGGCCTCTTTGGGATGCATCGACGCTTTGCGCTGCTCGAGCTCCGGCGGCGTCAGCTCGGAGAGCAGGTCGTAGTAGTGCCACATCAGCGGGTCGGAGATGCTCATCAGCTTGCCGTACATGCCGTTCTCGCCGGAGGGCGGATCGTCGATGCCGACGTAGTTGCCGAGCGACTTGGACATCTTCTCGCCCACCAGCTGGCCGTTCTCGTCGAGCTTGCCGTCGAGGCCGATCAGCAGCGGCGTGGTGAGGATCACCTGCGGGGCGAGGCCGTACTCGCGCATCACCTCGCGGCCCACCATCAGGTTGAACAGCTGGTCGTTGCCGCCCAGCTCCACGTCGCTCTTCATCGCCACCGAGTCGTAGGCCTGCAGCAGCGGGTAGAGAAACTCGTGGATCGCGATCGCGACGCCGTTCTGGAAGCGGTTGCGAAAGTCGTTGCGCTCCATCATGCGCGCCACCGTGTAGCGCGCCGCGAGGCGGATCAGATCCTCGGGGCCCATCTCGCTCAGCCACTCGCTGTTGTAGCGCAGCTTGCTGCGGCTCGCGTCGAGCACCTTGACGACCTGATCCATGTACGTCTTGGCGTTGGCCTTGACCTCGTCGCGCGTCAGCGGCGGTCGCGTCTGACTCTTGCCGGTCGGGTCGCCGATCATCGCCGTGAAGTCGCCCACCAGGAACGTCACCTCGTGCCCGAGGTCCTGGAACTGCTTCATCTTGTTCATCACCACGGTGTGGCCGATGTGCAGGTCGGGGGCGGTGGGGTCGAAGCCGCACTTGACGCGCAGCGGGCGGCCTTCGGCGAGCTTCTTCTGCAGCGGCTCGCGCATGTCGGCCCAGACGGTGGGCACGACGCCCTTGCCGAGGATCTCCAGTTGCTCGTCGACGGAAACGCGGCTCATGGGCTCTCGCTCTCTCGCTCTTTCGCAGCTTTTCGTACGGCGCTGACCGCGCGCCTGGCTACGCGGCGTCACCTTCGCGCACGTCGACGCGCTCGATGGCGACGGTCTTGCCGCTTTCGGGATCGATGTCGAAGATCACACCGCACAGCCGCACGTCGCCCTTGCCGACGGCAAACGCCGACGGGCGCAGCGTCAGGAAGCGCTCGAGCACCGGCTCCTTCTTCATGCCGATGACCGAGTTATAGGGCCCCGTCATGCCGATGTCGGTGATGTATCCAGTGCCGGCAGGCAGGATCTCCTCGTCGGCGGTGGGCACGTGCGTGTGCGTGCCGAACAGCGCGCTTACGCGGCCATCGAGATACCAGCCCATGGCGCGCTTTTCGCTCGTCGCCTCGGCGTGCAGGTCGACGATGATGATCTTGGTCTCGCCCGAGAGCGCCTCGATCGCGCCGTCCACCGCCGCGAACGGCGACGGCAGCGGCTCCATGTAGACGCGGCCCATCACGTTGATCACGCCAACCTTGACGCCCCCGCGCGTCTCGCAGAGGCCATAGCCGTGGCCTGGCGCGTCGGGGAAGTTGAGCGGGCGCAGCAGGCGCGGCTCTTTGTCGTAGTAGGGCAGCACCTCGCGATGTCGCCAGCTGTGGTTGCCGCCGGTGATCATCGCGATGTCGGTGGCGAGCAGCTCCTTGGCTAGATCGCTGGTGATGCCCACGCCTCCGGCGGCGTTCTCTCCGTTGGCGATGACCAGGTCGAGGGCTTCGCGCTCTACCAGCTCGGGCAGTCGGCGCTTGACGATGTCGCGCCCTGGCTTGCCGAAGATGTCACCGATGCACAGCACGCGCAGCGGCGCCGCGGTGGCGGCGTTCGCGGCCGCGTCGCTCATCGCGCTAGGTCGCTCGCGCGCGTCTCGCGGATCACGCAGACCTTGATCTGGCCGGGGTAGGTCATCTGGTCTTCGATCTGGCGCGCCAGGTCCTTGCTCATCAGCACGGCCATCTCGTCGCTGACGTCGTCCTTCTGGACGATGACGCGGACCTCGCGTCCGGCCTGGATCGCGTAGGCACGCTCGACGCCCGCGTAGTTCTTGCAGAGCTTTTCGATGTCGTCGAGCCGCTGCACGAAGGAGTGCAGCTTCTGGCGCCGCGCGCCCGGGCGCCGGCTGCTCAGCTGGTTGGCGGCGTCGACGATGTGCGCTAGCACGCTCTGCGGCTCGACGTCGCCATGGTGCGCGGCGATGGCGTGCTGCACCTTGGGCGACTCGCCGTACTTCTTGGCGATGTTGGCGCCGATGGTGGCGTGCGTTCCCTCGACCTCGTGATCGATGGCCTTGCCGATGTCGTGCAGAAGCCCCGCGCGCCGCGCCTGCTTGACGCCGAGCCCCAGCTCCGAGGCCATGATGCCGGCGATGTAGGCCACCTCGACGCTGTGCGCGAGCAGGTTCTGCGCGTAGGAGGAGCGGAACTTGAGCTGTCCGAGCAGACGGACGAGCTCGGGATGCACGCGGTGCAGGCCGAGATCGAAGACCGCTTGCTCGCCGGCCTCCTTGCAGATCGCTTCCACCTCGTCCGTCGCGCGCTTGACCACCTCTTCGATGCGCGAGGGATGAATGCGTCCGTCGGTGAGCAGCCGCGTCAGCGTCAGGCGCGCCACCTCGCGACGCACCGGGTTGAAGCACGAGAGGATCACCGCCTCGGGCGTGTCGTCGACGATCAGATCGACGCCGGTGGCGGCTTCGAGGGCACGGATGTTGCGCCCTTCGCGGCCGATGATGCGGCCTTTGAGGTCGTCGCTGGGCAGCTGCACCACCGCGACCGTGCGCTCGCCGACGTACTCGCTAGCGTGGCGCTGGATCGCCATGGCGATGATGTTGGTCGCGCGCTCGCGCGCGGTGCGCTCGGTCTCGTCCTCGATACGCTTGACCTCGGCGGCGGCGGCAGCCTGAGCGTCGGCCTTGACCTGCTCGATGAGCATCTCTTTGGCCTGCTCGGGCGTCAGCTTGGCGAGCTCCTCGATGCGGCGCTCCGCCTTCTGCACCATCTCGCGCGAGCGCGCCGAGTTGGCCTCGGCGGCCTTCTCGCGCTTCTCCAGCTCGCCGGCCTTCTTCTCGAGGTCTTTGGCGCGCGACTCGAGCTTGCGCTGCTCGGACTCGATGCCCTGCTTGCGCTCGACGAGCGACTTGCGCTCGCTCTTGAGCGCCTCGAGCCGCTCCTTGGCCTCGCGCTCGGCCTCGCTCTTCATCTTGAAGAGCAGGTCCTTGGCTTCGAGCTCGGCGTCTCGCTTGGTGGTCTCGGCCTCGGCGCGCGCTGCCTCGAGCAGCTCTCGCGCTTCACCATCGCCGCCCGCAGGGCCGCGTTTGGAGATCACCCATCCGACGATGACGCCCGCGACGAGCGCCACCAAGCCGATGGCTAGAACAACTGGTGTCGACAACACGGGATAGCCTCCCGCGCGCACGACCAGGGCTCCCTATGTGATCAGACCTCGACCGCGTCAGCGGTCGAAGCGATCATAACTACGTCGCAGCGTGCATCCGTGGCTGCGCGGCGTTTATCTCCCGAAGTCAAGCACTCGCGGTCGGCGGTGCGACTCCAGCTCAGGGACTGTGCCCTCGTCGGCTTTGCGTTAGCACGCCCGCTAGTCAGCGGAGCGTGGGCAGTTCGTTGGTCGTCGTCGCCGGATGAGCCCGCCGACGTTGTATGTAAAACACGCGGTGTCCGCGTGGTGAGCTGCCGGCGATGGCGCTGAGCGCTGGCCGGCTTCGAAAGATCCCCCGCACGGGCGGTTGTTCACGCCTACGGTCGAACCGGTGAGGGTTCGAAACTACTAGGTGGGTGCTCCATACAAGCTTTAGGTGTGCCCACCAGGATCCTTAACGCGCGTCGAGGCTCACACACCGCATGCAGCGAGAGCTCCCTAATGCTCGAGGTGTTTGATCCGATCTGACGCGAGCAACACGCACCGTGCAGGGGATTATTTTGTTGTCGTCTTGCGGCTCCATTTCGCCAGCTGCCCGTCGAGAAAGGCGAGCAGCGAGCGCGATTTTTCGCGGACTTGACGTTCGAGCTCGGCGCGCTTGCGCCGCTCCCGAAAGAGCTCGTCCGCGATATTGAGGGCCGCGAGGATGGCTAGCTTCTGCGTCGCCACGACCTTCGAGGTCTGTCTCAGCTCGTCTATCTGCTCGTCGAGGTAACTGGCGAGCGTCCGGACATATGTCTCGTCGGCCTCGCTACGGACGACGTAGCGCTGACCGGCGATTTCGACGGCGACCGGCTCCTTCACGGCTCCCTCACCGTCTCGACACACAAAGCTGATTCGAAGTTCGGCTTGACTAGAAACCGCGATCACACGGCCTCGATCAAATCTACGATTTGTGGCCGAAATGTGTCAAGCGGTGCATTGATTAGCCCGCGCGATCATTGAGGGGTGGCGGCCTCAGTCGCGGGCGATATGGCCCATGATGAAGTTGGCCAGCGCCATGCGGTCGGTGCGATCGAGGTTGCCGAACTGGATCCCCATCCCCGAGACGTCGCTCCAGACCACCGTGCCGGAGAGCCGCAGCGGGTCGCGGTTGGGCAGCACGAGCTCGATGTCGGCGCGCGTGCCGATTTTGTCGGATTCACTGCATTTGAGGAATAAACCGCTCTGGCTGAGATTGACGACGTGCGCGTCGACCACGCGGCTGGACGAGCGATAGGTGGCAGCTAGATAGACCGCTACACGGGGCGCGTGCCGCCTTTCTGGGTCGCTCGTCGTGGTGGAGTTCATCGACACCATCCGGTTTTATTGGTGCCCACTCCCCATCGCCTGCCTAGCCTCGCAAAACCAATTATCGTCGAGAATGCACACTCTCGTCAATCGGGAGTGTATCTGGCCTTACACTAGAGATTGCTCTGACGGCGCCATCAGAAGGATCACGAGGGCGTGCAGCCGCTGGAGATCCTGGGTTTCTCCAGAGCTTTGCGCTAGCGGCGAAAGCCGGGCGCGATGCTGTGCAGGGTACGCTCGATGTTGACGACCCCCTGCGCGTGCAGCTGTGCGTCGAGGCGGGCCTTCACTAGGCGACTCGCTTCGTCGCCGGCGACCCGCGCGCGCTGCCAGCTGAACACCATCACCGCCGACGTCATGCCCTGGCGCTCGGCGCAGCCGATGGCCTCGTCGAGCTTGACGAGCGCGCGGTCGTCGTCGCCCGAGACGCGCGCGATGCCGGCCTCGAGCCCGAGCTCGATGGCGCGGAAGCAGGGCTGCGCGAGGCGGCGCATACGCGCCACATCGGCGCCGACCTCGCGCAGCGCGCGCCGCCGCTCGCTCGAGGCAGAGAGCTGCTCGGCGCACGCTAGGCGCGCCACCGCTCGCAGCCACAACAGGGTGCAGTAGATCATCTTGGTGTAGCGCAGCGGCGACCGCTCGATCTCGGGCCAGGCGCGCTCGACGCGCGCGAGCGCGGCACGCGGCTGATCGATGTAGAGGTCGATCAGCGTGTTGGCCCAAAGCTCGAAGTGGTGCTGCAGCTGAAAGCGCTTCTGCGACCACGCGGCCATGGTCTCGTCGAGACGCGCGCGCAGCTCTTCGGCGCGGTCGCGCATCAGCCAGTGATACTGGCCCGGGCCGCCGAGCACGCTTGCTTGCAGGTGCAGGTCGCCGCGCTCTTCGGCTTCGCGCAGGAGCTCGCACGTGCGCTGCGAGTAGCGTCTCAGGTCGCCGAGGTGAAAGAGCACGAGCAGCGCGAACCAGCGCGCCGTCGTGCGCTGCCATGGCAGCGCGCGCGCGGTGGTGAAGTCACGCTCGGCGGCGACGAGATCGGAGAGCGCGTCGTCGAAGCGGCCGTCGAAGTAGGCGACGACGCCCGAGCCGAAGCTGACGCTGCCGCTGACGTCGGGCCGATCGACCTCGGCCGCGATGGCGCGCGCGCGCGCGATCAGCTCCGCCCCGCCGCGCCAGCCGAGCGCGCTGCGAATGCCTACCTCGTAGGCCAGCGCTTGCGCCACGCGACCGGGCTCGCCGCTGCGCAGTGCGCCGAGCAGGGCGCGCGTGGCCCACAGCGCACCGGAGGCGGGGTTGACCACGCCGAGGCCCGCCGCGAGCGTGAGCTCGCTGTCGAGCCTGCGCAGCGCGGCCGGGTCGACGTCACGCTCGTCGGTGGGCGAAAAGCGCATGCCGCGCAGGCGCAGCTTGGTTCGCTGCCACGCGAAGGAGGCGAGGGCGCTGCGCGTGCTGCGCGGCAAGCGCTGTCCGTCGGCCTCGCAGACGCGGTAGAGGATCTCGACGCCCTCGTCGATGCGTCCGCCGAGCACCAGCTGCTCGGCGGCTCGCCGCTCGAGCGGGCGCGCGTGCTCGCGCGGTGCGGCGGCGGCGGCGG
>JAGQIK010000592.1 GCA_020431405.1 Myxococcales bacterium | reverse complement strand
TGCGTCGCGCGCCGCCTCGTCGAGCGGGCGCAGCGGTGCGCAGCGGGCGACGCGTGCGTCGCGCGCGGCCGGCCGTGCGGCCAGCCGTTAGACGACGTAGGCCGAGACGCCGTGGCGCGAGGAGGGGACAGCGATGAGCTCCGCCTTCAAGATGGCGGACTTCTCGTTCGCCGCACCGATCATCTTTGTCGCGCTGTGGGCTTGCGTCGTGCTCTTGGCTTCGGCGTTCTCGACGAAGAGCTCCAAGCTCGGTCCGCTGACGGCCTTCGGCTTTGTCATCGGTCTCGTCATCACCGGCTACTTCTGGACCGCGCTCGAGCAGCCGCGCATGTCGGTCTTCTCGGGCATGCTGGTGCTCGACCGCTTCTCGCTGTTCCTCGACATGATCTTCCTGCTCGCGGGGCTTCTGACGTCGCTGGTGGCACACGGCTACGTCGAGGAACACGGTTTCGCCGAGAGCGAGTTCTACGCGGTCATCGCGCTCAGCGTTGTCGGCATGATGCTGATGGGCCACGCCGGCGACTTCATCATCGTCGTCATCGGCCTCGAGACCATGTCGCTCGGCGTCTACAGCCTCGTCGCGTCGTGGACCGACAAGCGCAAGAGCACCGAGGCGGGCCTCAAGTACTTCGTGATGGGGGCAGTGGCCTCCGGCTTCCTCGTGTACGGCATCGCGCTGCTCTACGGTGCGACGGGCTCGACGCGGCTTCTGGTCATCACGTCGCGCGCCGCCGCGCACATCGGCGACCCGCTCTATATCATCGGCTTGTTCATGGTCTTCGGCGCGCTGGCCTTCAAGGTCGCGCTGGTGCCGTTCCACATGTGGACGCCCGATGCCTACGAGGGCGCGCCGACGCCGATCACGGGCTTCATGGCGGCCGCCGTCAAGACCGCGGGCTTCGGCCTGCTGGTGCGCGCGGTGAGCACGATCTTCAGCGGCGAGAGCTTCGCCTACGGCTCCACCGGCTGGATCAACATCGCGTGGATGCTCTCGATGTTGACCATGACCGTCGGCAACGTGCTCGCGCTGCGCCAGACCAACATCAAGCGCATGCTGGCCTACTCGTCGATCGCGCACGCCGGCTACATCATGCTCGGCGTGATCGCCATCCCGGTGCTGGGCCTCGATCCGAGCGCGGTGCTGCTCTACCTGCTGCAGTACGCCGTCACGACCATCGGCGCCTTCGGCGTGGTGGCCTGGGTCGGCCGGCGCGACGCGGAAAACACCGGGCTCGAGCAGTGGGCTGGCCTCGGCGCGCGTAAGCCAGCGGCCGCGCTGGCGATGACGATCTTCATGCTCTCGCTGGGCGGCATCCCGCCGACGGCTGGCTTCTTCGCCAAGCTGTACCTGTTCAAGTCAGCGATGGGGCATCCCTCGCTGCTGATACTCGTCGTCATCGCCGCGATCAACAGCGTGATAAGCATTTTCTACTACCTCAAGCCGATCGTCGCGATGTACTTCCGCGACGCGGGCGGCGAGCCGATCGCCGAGCCCATGCGTTCCTCGTCGCTCTCGGTGGCGATCACGCTGGCCGCGATCATCGTCTTTCTGCTCGGCATGGTTCCGGGCAGCGCCCTCGAGATGGCGATCAAGTCGACCATCGGTGGGTAGTGGCGCGGGCGCGCTAGCTCTCCGTCGCGCCACCCTCGAACAGATCGCAGCTGCTCCCAACGACACGCAGGCTTGGCACGTGCTCGGTGACCTGCTCGTCGAGCAGGGCCAGCACGCGCGCGGACGCTGCATCGCGCTCGAGCTGGCTGCCGAAGCGGCGCGCGCGAGCGGTGATGTCGAGCGCGCAGGAGCGCTCGAGCACGAGTCCGCAGCGTTGCAGCGCGACGAGCGCGAGGTGCTGCTCGGTGCCGAGGTCGTGGCGCTCGAGCGCGAGAGACCGCGGGGACACGACCAGCACTATCTCGCGCTGCGCCTGCGGCGCGGCTTCGTCGACCACGCGCGTATCGTTCTGAACACGGCGCCGACGAGCAGCGGCGCCAGCGAGGCTGAGGTGATGGCCCCGCTGTCGACGCTGCTTGCTAGCGAGGCCGCCGAGCTCATGCGCGCGCTCGAAGTGCATCTGTTCGACGACGTGTTTGCCGAGGCCAGTGTGCCTCTGGTCATCGAGCGCGTGGCGGCGGCGCCGCGCCGAGCGCTTCGCACCATCGACATGCTGCTGTTCGACAATCTACCGGTGGAGCGCGGCGCCAACGCGCCGCACGCGTTCGAGCCCGAGACGCCTGACATAGAGGCGCTCTACGCCGCGGTGCCACGGCTCAAGCGGCTCGACTGCAGCTGGTACGACGGCCGCGCGCTGCTCGTGCCGCCGTCGCTCGACCCGCGCTTCGTCTAGTGCTCAGAGCGCTCGCTATGACACGCGCTATGCTATCTCGATAGGGACGTGGCCCAGCTCGACCTCGACGACTTCATCGCGCGAATCGCGTCCGCCGGCGCCGACGAGGAGCTTTGGCGCGTCTACGCCGACTGGCTGCAGGAGCACGGCGAGCCCACGCGCGGGCGCTGCATCGCGCTGGAGCTCTCGCTGGATGCGGCCGCCGGGGATCTGGAGCAGCAGCGCGTGCTGCGTCGCGAGCGCGACAAGCTGATGCGCGACGAGCGTCACGCGCTGCTCGGCCCAGCGCTGATGGCCCTCGAGCTGCGGCGCGGCAGCGGCGTCGCCCAGTGCCGCATGCGCTTTCGGCGCGGCTTCATCGACAGCGCGCGCCTCACGCTCGCCCACCCGGAAAACAGTCGCGGCGCCGACAGCGACAAGCGCATCTACCTCGGCATCGACGTGCTGATGAAGAGCAAGGCCGCGCGACACCTACGCGAGCTGACGTTGCTGGTACACGACGAGCAGAGCGCCGAGCGCCACGCCAGCGGCTGCGTGCTGCGCCTCGCCACCTTCTCCTGCCCTTCGCTGCGGCGAGTCACCATCGAGTGCTTCGACGAACGCCCACGCGATCCCGAAGCGGGCGACGAGCTCGACATCCGCCGCCACGCCATACAGTCGCTCTACGACGCCCACCCCCGCCTCGAACAGCTCGCGTGCCTGTGGGCCGACGGCGAAGCCACCTTCGACCGCCCCGCGCTCGAGCCACGCATCGCACCGCGCCGCTAGCGACCAGCCGCGCGTCCACTGTTCTACAGCACTGAACGCCCGCGAAGCGGCGCTGGCGGGGCGGAGCGGGGCGGGGCGGGGCGCGAGCGTGGGGGGACGCCTCGTGCGTTGGTGGCCAGGGCGCGTTCGGGCGCGGCTGGGCTGAAACGG
>JAGQIK010000591.1 GCA_020431405.1 Myxococcales bacterium | reverse complement strand
GGCCGCCGGCAAGGTCGGCGGCGGCGGCTGGCGTGCTGCGGGGGGTGGCTCCGGTTCGAGCGCGGGCAGCGGGAGCGCTTCGGCCGGTGGCAGCGACGACGGATCCGATCACGGATCCGATCACGGATCCGGCGCAGCCGTCACCGGCTCGGCGAGCGGCTCGGACCGCGGCAGCGCAGCGGGCTCGGGCGCCGCTGGTGGCAGCGGCAGCAGCAACGGCAGCGGCAGCGCGCTCAGCGAGGGAGACCGGCGGCGCGCGGCGTTCGACGCGGGCAGCATTCGCCTCGTGGTGCGCCAGCACTTGCCCCAGATCCAGGCCTGCTATCTGCGTGCGCTCAAGCGCAAGCGCAACCTGCGCGGCAACGTCGACATCGCGTTGGTGCTGCACGGCAACGGCACGCCCAAGAGCGCCACCGTCCACGCCAACAGCACTGGACACGAAGGGCTCGGCAAATGTATCGCCTACAACATGGCGAGATGGCGTTATCCTCGACCCGTGTCGGGCCAGGAGTCGCGCTTCATCTACCCCTTCGCGTTCGCTCCCTCGGAGAACAAATGACAGACCACGACCACGGCGCGCCAACGGCTGACGGTCTGAGGGCTGTCACGCCGGGCCTGTCGCCCCCCGAGCCCTCGTCCTCCGAGTCGGCCGCTAGCCCGCTGACCATCGAGCCCACCGAATCGAAGATGCGCGCCGACGAGACGGGGCCGGCGCTGCCGATGACCCGCCGGCCGGGCGGGCCGCGACGCGACAGCGAAGCGTCGATGCTCATCGATCGCGGCTCCGAGGTGCTGCTGATCGACCGCGACGAGCGCGTGCGTGACGGCTTCCGCAAGCTGCTGTCAGCCTCCGGTGTGGTCGTGACGGCGATCGACGACGCCGATCGTGCGGTGGAGCTTGTCGGCGAGAAGTACTTCGCGGTCGCCGTCGTCGACATCGACACGCCGGGGCCGGAAGCCGGATTGACGCTGATGCAGCGCATCCGAGAGCGTTCGCCGCAGACCACCTGCGTGGCGCTGTCGGCGCGCCAGACGTTCGACCTCGCCGTGCGTGGATTTCGCGCCGGAGCCGCCGACGTGATCGCCAAGGCGCCCGAGAACGTCGGCTATCTGACCCAGCGCGTGACGCGGCTTTGTGGCGAGCACAGCGAGGACATCGCCGCCGAGGACCTGCTCGGCGAAGTGCTCGAGGTGCACGAGGCGTTCCTCAAGCGCTTGATGGAGCAGTCGCGCAAGGCCGCGGTGGCGACCGAGCGCGCGGCGGGCCGCGAGCCCGACGCCGACCTCGAGCGCTGCACGATCCTCGTCGTCGACGACAACCCGCGCAACGCGCCCGGCCTGCAGAACGCGCTCGGCACCGAGGGCGGCTATCACGTCGTTGCCGCGTTGACCGGCGGCGAGGCGCTCGACTTCGTCGGTCAGTCCCAGTTTCAGATCGCGCTCGTCAAGAAGGGCCTGCCCGACCTGCCGAGCAACATGATCATCAACGGGCTCAAAGCCGAGGCGCCAGAGGGCATCGTGATGCTCTTTCAGCCGCCTTCGGATGAAGGTCCCGGGCGCGTCGACATCATCGAGACCAGCGGCCCGATCGAGCTGGTGGGCGAGCTGACCTCCGGTCGCCAGCTCGTCGAGCGCATCGCCGAGGTTCGCGAAGCCTACGTCGCCAAGGTGCGCGAGCGGCGCTACCTGCGCGCGTTTCGCGAGCAGCACTTCGACTTCCTGCGCAAGTACGTCGAGCTGAAGCGCAAGATCACGGAGCTGATGCCAGATGAGTAACGTCGATGACTGACGCCGCCGAGTATCTCGACGCCTCCGAGATCAGCCATCCGGTAGCGCCCGCGCCGCAGATGGTGATCGGTATCGCGGGTGGCACCGGCTCGGGCAAGACCACCGTCGCACGCAACCTCGCCCGCGCGCTGCCCGAGGGCTCGTGCGTCACGATCGAGCACGACGCCTACTACCACGATCGCAGCGACGTCTCGTCGGAGGAACGTGGCCAGCTCAACTTCGACCATCCCGCCGCGCTCGATAGCGACCTGCTCGTGCAGCACATCTTGCGCCTGCGCTCGGGCGGCGTCGCCGAAGTGCCGATCTACGACTTCAAGACGCACCGCCGGCTTGTTCAGAAGCGTATCGTCGCGCCGGCGCCGCTGGTGATCGTCGAGGGCATCTTGGTGCTTGCCCATGCACCGCTGCGCGAGCTGCTCGACCTGAAGATCTTCGTCGACACCGACGCCGACATCCGCATCATGCGCCGCGTGCGGCGCGACATCGAAGAGCGAGGCCGCACCTTCGCCAGCGTGCGCGAGCAGTACTACCGCACGGTGCGGCCGATGCACCTCGAGTTCGTCGAGCCATCCAAGCGCTGGGCCGACCTGGTGATCCCCGAGGGCGGCGCCAACCGCGTGGCGCTCGATACCATCGTCGGCAAGCTGCTCTACACGCTGCAGCAGGGCACGCGCGCCGGCGGGTAGGGCAATGTAGGTATTAATTCGCTCGCTGCCCGCGGCAACGGTATCCTGATCGTCGCAGCATGAGCGACGAGCGCGACAAGCCGGGCAGCTCCACGCCAGACAGCGCCAAGCCAGACTGGGTCGAGAGCGATCCGTTCGTGGATCGCCGCAACAAGCTCGCCGCCGAGAGCGAGGCGCGCGCCGCCGCACGCGAGAAGGTGCGCGCCAAGATGCTCGAGGTCGAGAAGGCGGCGCAGGCCGGCGAGCTGGTGGTCGGCTCTCCGGTGGGGCCGCCGCCGAGCGCGCCGCCACTTTCGGCCTCGGTCCCGGCGAAGGTCGAGGTGGACGCGACGAGCGCTGCCGACGAGCAAGCGCCGAAGCGCGAGCCAGAGCCAGCCACTGCGCCTGCGCCCGCGCCCGCGCCCGCGCCTGCAGCGCCAGCCACGACCCCCGCGACGGCGCCGGCCAAGAACGAAGAGCGCGAAGAGCCCGAGCCGCCGAGGCGCCGCTCGGTGCGCAGCAGCTCGCGTATCCCCACCGTCAAACCCAGCGGCGACGGTCCGAGCAGCAGCGGCAGCGGCGGCGGCAGCGGCGGCGGCGGTAGCGGCGGTGGTAGCGGCAGCGGTAGCGGCAGCGGCGATAGCGGCGGCAGCGACGAGCCCGTCGACTCGCCCGCG
>JAGQIK010000590.1 GCA_020431405.1 Myxococcales bacterium | reverse complement strand
GCCGCCGCCAAGAAGGCTGCCGCGGCCCGCCGCGCCCGCGCCGCCGCTCGCCGCGCCGCCAAGAAAAAGAAGAAGAAGGCGGCCACGAAAAAGAAGAAGTCTGACTGGGTCGATCCGTTCTCCCAGTAACGCCACACGCGTTAGGCCATTCGATGCGATCGCCCTCGCTTATTCATAGAGCCCTTTCTTTCACGCTGCCGCTGGCGCTGCTCGCAGCCGCCCCCGTCGCGGTAACGCTCAGCGCCTCGCCCTGCTACGCGCAGTCGGACGACGCCGACGATGTCGAGAAGCAGGCCGTGCAGCTGTTCGCCGAAGGCAAGCGCCTCTACGGCGAAGGCAAGCTCAAACAGGCCGTGGCCAAGCTCGAAAAGGCCTACGACCTGCGGCCGGCGCCGCCGATCCTGCTCAACATCGGCAAGGCCTACGAGAAGCTCGGCCAGAAGAAGAAGGCCCTGCTGACCTACATCAAGTTCCTGCGCAAAGCGCGCCTCGTCTCTCCGTTCCGCCCGATGATCTCCGCCAAGGTCAAGGCGTTGAAGAAGGAGACCGGCTACAAGGGCGGCGATGACGGATCGCTCGCGACCTACGACACCGCGCGCACCGGCGGCGGATCCGGCAGCGGCGGCGGGCGCCGCCGGCGTGGCCAGATGATCCACACGCCGGTGGACTCGGTGAAGGTGCGCCAGCCGCTCGAGCTGCAGGCCGAGCTTCCGCCCGACGCCAAGGCCGACAGCGTGCGCGTCTACTTCCGCCGCCAGGGCCAGACCAAGTTCCGTTCGATCGCGATGGACCTGCAGGGCGACGCCTATGTCGCGCGCGTCCCCGGCAAGTACGTGCGCACCACCTCGATGCAGTACTACATCGAGGCGCGCAACAAGGGGCAAAAGCGTCCCGTCGCCGTGGCGGGCACGCGGCGTACGCCGCACATCGTCGTCATCGACGGCGGCAAGCCACCCAGCGCGCTTCCCAAGAGCACCGACACGATCCGCTCGCCCTATTGGACGTGGTTCTGGGTCGGCGTGGGCGTGACGGCCGCGTCGCTCGGCGCCTTCGGCGCGTTCACGGCGCTGATGCTCGACCGCAAAGCCGCCATCGAAGACGTCGCCTACTCCGGCGGCAACGACAACCGCGAGAGCTTCGGCGTGCGCGCGCGCGACTGGGAGAGTCAAGGCAAGACCTTCGACGCCGCGAGCAAGGTCTTCCTCGCCGTAGGCATCGCCGCCGCCGCCGGCACGGGCTTTTTGTTCTACCTCGACCGCAAGTGGGTCAAGCGCGAGCGCGCCCGGCGCGAGGCCGACATGGCCAGCGCCCCGCGAGAGAAGCGGCGCGATGTCGTGCGGCTGTTCGCCTCCCCGTGGGCCACGCAGAGCGGCGCCGGCTTTGTCGGTCGCATCGACTTCTAGCTTAGAGAAGGACTGCTCAACATGACGCGCGCCCTGGCGCTTGTGGCGCTCTTTAGCGGCTGTCTCGCTGGCTGTTTCGATCCGAGCCTCGGCGACCAGCCCTTCGTCTGCGCCCCCAACGGCAAGCCCTGTCCGGACAACTATCGCTGCAACGGCAACAACCTTTGCGTGCCGGGCAGCGCCGACGACATCGGGATCGACTTCGTGCCGCCCGACATCAAAGAGTCCAAAGAAGGCCCGCTGATCATCGACGCCCGCCCGGTGCAGCCGCCCGGCAACTGCCTCGACGCCGCCAACGAGCCCAACAACACACAGGACACCGCCCAGGAGATCCTGCGCGACGGCCGTTCGCCCGACTGGGAGATCTGCTACCCGCTCGACATCGACTACTTCAGCTTCGATCTCGACACGGGCCAGTCGCTCGAGGTCAAGGTCATCTTCAAGAACGCCGACGGCGACCTCGACGCCGCGCTCTTCGACCCCGAGAAGACACTCGTCGGCCAAGGGCGCAGCGACACCGACGACGAGACGATCACGCTGCCGACGGTGACCAAGAAGGGCAGATACGTCCTCGCCGTCTTCGGCTTCGCTGGCGACACCAACAAGTACGACCTGCAGATCACCCGCCAATAGCGCTGTAGAAGCGGTCGTAGTTGACAGCGCGATTGCCCAGCGCTAGCCTTTCTGCACACAAACTCAATAGTTGCCTACGCTTAGCAAGGTCTCGCGCCATGCCCCTCGAGGCGGCGCGCGATCCAGCGCAGGCGACTGCTGATCTGCGATACGAGGACACGATGAGTCGTCTTGGCGAGCTCCTTCTACGCGAGAAGCTGATCTCTTCGAGAGAGCTCGACGAAGCGCGCCAGGAATCCGAACGGTCCGGCGGCCGCCTGGGCTACAGCCTGACCAAGCTCGGCTACATCGCCGAGTCCGACCTCACCAACTTCCTCAGCAAGCAGTACGGCGTCCCGTCGATCAACCTCCAAGACTTCGACATCGACGACGACGTGATCTCGCTCGTCCCCAAGGACGTCGCGATCAAGCACCAGTGCATCCCGATCAACCGCGCCGGCGCGTCGTTGATCGTCGCGATGGCCGACCCGTCGAACATCTACGCCATCGACGATCTCAAGTTCCTCACCGGCTACAACATCGAGGTCGTCGTCGCCTCCGAGGCCGCCGTCGAAGAAGCGATCCAGCGCTACTACGACCGCGTCAACTACGAGGAGGTGATGGAGGGCTTCGACGAGTCCGAGATCGACTTCACCGACGACGAGGACGAGTCCAACGTCGTCGACCTCGAGAAGGCCTCCGGCGAGGCGCCGGTGGTGCGCCTGGTCAACTTGATCCTGATCAACGGCATCAAGAAGGGCGCCAGCGACATCCACCTCGAGCCCTACGAGAAGAAGCTGCGCGTGCGCTACCGCATCGACGGCGTGCTCTACGAAGAGATGACGCCGCCGCTGCGCCTCAAGAACGCGCTCGTCTCGCGCATCAAGATCATGAGCCAGCTCGACATCGCCGAGCGCCGGCTGCCGCAGGACGGCCGCATCAAGCTCAAGCTCGGCAAGGGCCGCGAGATGGACTTCCGCGTCTCGGTGCTGCCGACGATGTTCGGCGAGAAGGTCGTCCTGCGACTGCTCGACAAGTCGAACCTGCAGCTCGACATGACGCGCCTCGGCTTCGACACCGAGCCCCTCGACCAATTCCAGTACTGCATCCACCAGCCCTACGGCATGGTGCTCGTCACGGGCCCCACCGGCTCGGGCAAGACGACCACGCTCTACTCGGCGCTCTCCGAGCTCAACAAGACCTCGGAGAACATCTCCACCGCCGAGGATCCCATCGAGTACAACCTGCCCGGCATCAACCAGGTGCAGATGCACGACGATATCGGGCTCAACTTCGCCACCAGCCTGCGCGCGTTTCTGCGGCAAGACCCCGACATCATCATGGTCGGCGAGATCCGCGACTTCGAGACCGCCGAGATCGCGGTCAAGGCCGCGCTCACCGGCCACCTCGTGCTCTCCACGCTACACACCAACGACGCGCCGTCGACAGTCAACCGACTGCTCAACATGGGCATCGAGCCGTTCCTCGTCACCGCGTCGGTCAACCTGATCCTCGCGCAACGACTGGCGCGCCGCATCTGTGCCGAGTGCAAAGAAGAGGTCCCCGCCAACCCGCAGAGCCTTATCGACATGGGCATGGCGCCCGAAGATGCCGCCTCGGTGCGCATCTTCCAGGGACGTGGCTGTCGCAACTGCAACGAGACCGGCTACCGCGGCCGCGTCGCGCTCTACGAGGTCATGCCGATGACCGACGAGCTCAAGGAGATGGTGCTGCAGGGCGCCTCCACCAGCGAGCTCAAGGCCGAGGCGATTCGACTCGGCATGCAAACGCTGCGCATGGCGGGCATGCGCAAGATCGTCGAAGCTATGACGACACCCGACGAGGTCATGCGCGTCAGCGCCGCGGACTAGCAACCATCACCCGCTGAGATCGCCAGGGAGGCGACCGCAGCGGATTGGGGTATGTCGCCAACGGAGGCGACCTGAATGCCAAACCTCCATCAGCTGCTCAAAGCGATGATCGACAAGGGGGCGTCCGACCTCCACATCACCACCGGATCGCCGCCGCAGCTGCGCATCGACGGCACGCTCGTTCCGTTGCGCGTGCCGCCGCTGACACCCGTCGACACCAAGCAGCTGTGCTACAGCATCCTCACCGACGCGCAGAAGGTGCAGTTCGAGGAGAATCTCGAGCTCGACCTCTCCTTCGGCGTGAAGAACCTGGCGCGCTTTCGCTCCAACGTCTTCATGCAGCGCGGCGCCGTCGCCGGCGCGTTCCGTGTCATCCCGTTCAAGATCCTCTCGTTCCCCGAGCTCGGCTTGCCGCCGATCATCGGCGAGATCTCGCGCCGCCCGCGCGGCTTGATCCTCGTCACCGGCCCGACCGGCTCGGGCAAGTCGACGACGCTCGCCTCGATCATCGACAAGATCAACAGCGAGCGGCGCCAGCACATCATCACCATCGAAGATCCCATCGAGTACCTGCACCCGCACAAGGGCTGCATCGTCAACCAGCGCGAGGTCGGCTCGGACACCAAGACCTTCAAGCGCGCGCTGAAGTACATCCTTCGTCAGGATCCCGACGTCGTAATGATCGGCGAGATGCGCGACCTCGAGACCGTCGAGGCCGCGCTGACCACCGCCGAGACCGGCCACCTGGCCTTCGCCACGCTGCACACCAACTCGTGCGTGCAGACCATCAACCGCATCATCGACGTCTTCCCGCCCTACCAGCAGTCGCAGATCCGCGCGCAGCTGTCGTTCGTGCTCGAGGCGGTGGTCTCGCAGACGCTGATGCCCAAGGCCACCGGCCAGGGGCGTGTGCTCGGCGTCGAGATCATGCTGCCCAATCAGGCCATCCGTAACCTCATCCGCGAGGACAAGATCCACCAGATCTACTCGCAGATGCAGATCGGCCAGGCCAAGCACCAGATGCAGACGATGAACCAGTCGCTGACGAGCCTCTATCTGCGGCGGCTGATCACCCTCGAAGAAGCCATCGGCCGCAGCTCGGACCCAGACGAGCTGCAGACGCTGATCGCCAACGCGGGCAAGGCGGGCGGCGGCCAGCAGGCGTCGCCGCAGCAGCGCCGACGCTGAGTCGCTCAGAACTTCTCGCGCGCTGGCACGTCAGCCGTATCGATATCGCGGCGCAATTGGGCCGTGGACGACCGCTCCGCGGCAAGCGAGCCGTCCGCGAGATTTGAGCGTGCACGCACTCCGAACATCTGAAAAAATGAATACTTGCGAGCGGGGAGATGGCTCTAGAGCGCCACGTATGATGGCCCATAGCCGAAAGAACCGCCCCGCCAGCGCCGTAAACAGGCAGCGAGGACCGTTTTCATGACCGACAAGAGCCGAGCCCAGCCGCACGAGATCCGCGCTCTGATCGGACGCGTGTCCCGGCGGCTGCGCCTGCAGCGTGCCCTCGAGGGCTTCATCACGGTGGGCATGCTGTTCCTTCTCGGCGCCACCGTGCTCGTCTATCTCTTCAAGTCGCAGGTCCTCGCCGCCGACGAGCTGTGGGTCTGGCTCGGCTTCACCGCCGGCCTGCCGGTGCTCGCCGCGCTGGTGCAGGCGCTGCGTCGCATCAGCCCACAGACGGTGGCCAAGCTGATCGACCGCAGCCACGGGCTGCACGACCGCATCGGCTCGGCGTGGGAGTTCGCGGGCGAGGCCGACAACAACGACTGGATGCGCGCGCACATCAGCGAGGCGCTCGAGCACGTCGGTCGCATCGAGCCCAAGCGTGCCGCGCCCATGCGCGCGCCGCGCGACCTGCGCGTCTTCGGCGCGCTGGCGGTGGCGCTCGCCGTCGTCTGCATGCTGCGCTTCCCCAAGCCGGCGCCGGCGGTGACGGTGGTCAAAAAGCAGATCAAACGCATCGGCGTCGACCCCGACGACCTCGAAAACCAGCGCGCGCTCGCCAAAGAGATCGAGCGTCAGGCCAACCTCAAGAACCAGCCCGAGCTCAAGCAGCTCGCCAAAGAGATGCAGAAGCTTCTCGACCAGCTCGAGAAGAAGAAGCTGACCCGCAAAGAGGTCTTCGCCAAGCTCGCCGAGCTCGAGAAGAAGTTCATGAACGGGCGCGACTTGGACTTCAAGAAGCTGCTCGAGAAGTTCAAGAAGATGGGTCAGGACCTCAAGAAAGAGAAGCTGACCAAGAAGCTCGGCGAAGCGCTGAAGAAGGGCGACCTCGACAAGGCACGCAAGGAGCTCGAGAAGCTCGCCAAGCAGCTCGACAAGCTCAAGAAGCGCGACCGCAAAAAGATCGCGCGCGCCCTCAAGCAGGCTTCCAAGCACCAGCTCAAGCCCAACCGCGCGCTGCAGCGCAAGATCAACGACCTCAAAAAGCAGATCAAGCGCCTCAAGCGTCGGCTGGCTCGCAAGAACCTCGACAAGCAGCAGCGCCGACGGCTCAAGCGCCGCCTGGCGCGCAAGAAGCGGCAGCTCAAGCGGCTCAACCAGCGCCAGCAGGCGTCGGCCAAGCGCCGTCGCCAGCTGCAGCGCCTCAACCGCGACATGCAGCGCGCCGCGGCGAGCCTGCTCAACAAGCTCACCGCCGAGGAGCGCAAGCTGCTGCAGAAGCTGGCGCAGCAGCTGGGCAAGTTCGCCAACCAGATAAACAAGCTGCGCACGCTGAGCAAGGCGCAGATGAACCTGCGCGACCTCAAGGAGATGCTGCGGCGGCTGAAGAAGAACAAGGGCAAGATCCGCGTGGCGCGCCTGCAGGACTTCATGCGCCGCGCCGGCGGCAAGAACGGCAAAGGCAAAGGCAAGGGCAAGGGCAAAGGCAAGGGCAAGGGTCAGGGCAAAGGCATGACCTTCGTGATCGGCCCCAACGGCCAGCGCATCCCGATCCCCGGCATGGGTCAGGGCCAGAACGGCGGCCAAGGTCAGCAGCCCGGCAACGGCATCGGCCAGGGCTCGGACCCTAACCTCAAAGGCGACAAGACCAAGCTCGGCGGGCGCCGCAAGAACGTCTACGTCAAGGGCCAGAAGGGCAAAGGCCCGACCAAGAGCCAGGTCATCGTCGGCGCCGCCGACAAGGGTTTCGCCACCAGCAGCTATCGCCGCGTCTACACGCAGTACAAGGCGATCATCGAGGACGTCCTCAAGCGCGAGGACGTGCCCCTGGGCTACAAGTACTACGTCAAGCGTTACTTCCAGCTGATCAAGCCGCGCTAGCGCCGCCAGACGGCCGCGAGCGCCGCCGCGTGGTCCACGCGCAGCGACGACTGTAGAAACACGAGGCAAGACACGTCATGACCGCCGCAACCGCCCAGTCCGCCGAGCAGCTCGCCGCGGAGTTCACCCGAGACATCCAGGCCATCAAGCAGCAGATCGGCCGCGTGATCGTCGGCAACGAAGAGATCATCGACGGCGTGATGGCCTGCATGCTCACCGGCGGCCACGCGTTGCTCGAGGGCGTGCCCGGCCTCGGCAAGACGATGTTGGTGCGCACGCTGGCCGAGACGGTGGACGTGCAGTTCTCGCGCATCCAGTTCACGCCCGACCTGATGCCCGCCGACATCCTCGGCACGAACATGATCGTCGAGGACGAGGCCGGCAAAAAGCACTTCGAGTTTCAGAAGGGCCCGGTGTTCTCGAACATCGTGCTCGCCGACGAGATCAACCGCGCCACGCCCAAGACGCAGTCGGCGATGCTCGAGGCGATGCAGGAGCAGCGCGTCACCATCGGGCGCACGACCTTCGAGCTGCAGCAGCCCTTCATGGTGCTCGCCACGCAGAACCCGCTCGAGATGGAGGGCACCTACCCGCTGCCCGAAGCGCAGCTCGACCGCTTCCTCTACAAGCTCACGGTGGAGTTTCCCGGGCGCGACGAGCTGCACGCGATCCTCGAGCGCACCACCAGCGTCGAGGCGCCGCACCCAGACAAGGTCATCGGCGGCGCGCGCATCGTCGAGATGCGCGGCGTGATCCGCCAGGTTCCGGTCTCGCGCGTGGTGCAGGACTACGCCATCCGCCTGCTGCAGGCGACACACCCCGACCGCCCCGAGGCCACCGACAGCGTCAAGCAGTACGTGCGCTTCGGATCGAGCCCGCGCGGGGCGCAAGCGCTGCTGCTCGGCGCCAAGCTGCTGGCGCTGCTCGACGGCCGCTTCGCCGCCAGCGTCGACGACATCCGCAAGGTCGCGACGCCGGCGCTGCGCCACCGCATGATCCTCAACTTCGAAGGCGAAGCCGAGGGCGTGAAGACCGACCAGGTGATCCACGAGATCATCAAGCACCTGCCCGAGGAAGCCGCGTAGGCGGAGACAGCAGCGTTGGCAAAGAAAGCCACCTCCGCCGCGGCCGCGAGCTACAACGCCGGCGCCGATCTATTCGACGAGCGCTTCCTCAAGAAGCTCGAGTATCTGCACGTCGTGTCGAAGAAGATCTTCTCCGGCGCGCAGCGCGCCGAGCGGCGCACGCGCAAGATCGGCTCGGGCATCGAGTTCGCCGACCACCGCGACTACACCGCGGGCGACGACTTCCGCTACCTCGACTGGAACATCTTCGGCCGTATGGACCGGCTGCTGCTGCGCCTGTTCGAGGAGGAGGAAGACCTTCACATCTACATGCTGATCGACATCAGCGACTCGATGGTGATGGGCTCACCACCGAAGCTGCGCTACGCGATGCAGGTCTGCGCGGCGCTGTGCTACGTGGGGCTCGCCAACCTCGATCGCGTCTCGATCATCGCGTTCTCGGACGGCCAGCGTGACCGCCTGCCAGCGGCGCGCGGCAAGGGCCGCATCTTCAAGGTATTCGACTTTCTGCGCGGCCTGCGCCCGGGCGGCAACACCGAGCTGCGCCCGTCGCTGCGCACTTTCGTGCACCAGAACAAGCGCCGCGGCCTGGCGGTGGTGCTGAGCGACTTTTACGACCCCGACGGCTACGAAGAGGCGATCAACCTGCTTCGCTACAACAAGTTCGAGCCGTTCGCGATCCAGATCTACGACGAGGCGGAGGCCAAGCCGAAGCTCAAGGGCGACCTGCAGCTGATCGACTGCGAGACGGGCGAGATGCGCGAGCTGACGATCTCGGCGCGCATGCTCGAGGCCTACACGCGCGAGCACGCCAAGTTCTGCGCCGACCTCGAGGAGTTCTGCCGAGCCAAGCACGTGCCGTTCTTCCGCGCTGACACCAAGGTGCCCTTCGACGATCTGATCCTGCGCATCTTCCGCCGCGGAGGCTTTCTCAGATGAGCTTCCTCGGCCTGCCCTTCGCGCAGCTGGCGGCGGTGTTCGGTGCGTTCGCCGCCGGGCTGACGATCCTCTACATCCTCAAGCTGCGGCGGCGGCGCGTGCACGTGCCGTTCGCCAAGCTGTGGCAGCGCGTGCTCAAGGAGAAGGAGAGCACGAGCCTCTTTCGCAAGCTCAAGCGGCTGCTCTCGCTGCTGTTGCAGCTCGGCTTTCTGTTCCTGCTCACCGGCGCGTTGGGCGACCCGCGGCTGTCCAAGGACGTGCTCTCGGGTCGTCAGATCATCATGCTGCTCGACACGAGCGCGTCGATGAAAGCGCGCGACGCCAGCGAGGCGCCCACGCGCATGCTCGAAGCGCTCAAGAAGGCGCGCGAGGTGGTGCGCGGGCTGGGCGGCGCCGACACGATGATGATCGTGCGCATGGACGCACAGGTGACGCCGCTGACGCCCTTTACCGGCGACACCAGCCGGTTGCTGATGGCGCTCGACGGCGTGACGGCGTCGGACACGCGCGCGGACCTGGCCCGCGGGCTCAAGTTCGCCGCCGACGCGCTGCACGGACGCAAGAACGCGCAGCTGATCCTGGTGGGCGACGGTGCCTATGACCGCTCGGTGCTGACGACGGTGAAGCTCGATAAGGCCAGCGGCAAGAAGCTGGCGGCGTCGGAGCTGCGGCGGCTGATGGCCAAAGACAGGGCGGAGGACGAGGAGGCGGCGGACCGCAAGGCGAAGGCGGCGGCGAAGGCGGCGAAGGCGGCGGCGGCGGCGGCGAAGAAGCGCGAGGAGGCGCTGAAGCGAGGGGCCGAGGTGGTGGCTAAGGCTTCGTCTAAGTCGAAGGGGAAGTCGAAGGGGAAGTCGAAGGGGAAGCCGAAGGGGAAGCCTAAGGTTAAGGCCAAGGCGAAGGCGAAGGCCAAGGCGAAGGCGAAGACCAAGGTCGCGGCTGCTTCGGGGTCGGGCACGGGGTCGGGCACGGGGTCGGGCACGGGCACGGGCACGAGCGTGGCCGCGGGGACGGGGACTGGATCGGGGACAGGGGCGAAGAAGAAGAAGGGCGTGAAGGTCGTGGGGAAAGTGAGAGGGGCGGATTTGGACCGCATCGATCTGCGGGGGGTGGCGGTTCGGTTTATCTCGGTGGGATCGAGTCGGGACAATGTGGGGATCGTGGCGTTCAACGCGCGTAGGTATCCCGCCAACAAGCTGTCGTTCGAGACGTTCCTGGAGATCGTCAACTACAAGAAGAAGGCTGTGGAGGTCGATCTGCAGCTTTTGACCGATGGCGTGATCAACGAGGTGGTGCGGCTCTCTCTGCAGGCGGGCGAGCGCGTTCGTTATAGCTGCGGGCCCGAGGAGCGGCGGCAGAAGAAGCGCTGGTGCGAGATGGCCGCCAGCGGCGAGCTGCTCGAGGCGCGGTTGCTTCCGCCGGGCAGCACCGGCGATGACGGCAAGACGGTCGATGCATTCCCGCTCGACGATCGCGCCTACGCGCTGCTGCCGCGCCAGCGCCGGCAGAAGGCGCTGCTGGTGACCAATGGCAACCTGTTCCTCGAGGGCGCGCTGCTGCTCGACCAGAACGTCGAGGTCATCAAGGTGCCGCCCGACAAGTACGACCCGAGCATGCTGGCCAAGGTGGACGCCGTGATCTTCGACGGCTTCTACCCCAAGGGCGAGGTCCACAAGCACTCGCTGTTGGTCAATCCACCCGTGGACGAGAGCGGCAAGAAAGTGATGGGGCCCTTCGATTCGCTCGGCGCGCTCAAGGAGCCGATCATCACCGAGCAGTCCAAGCAGCACGCGGCCATGCGCTGGATCACGCTCAAGGACGTCAACATCGCTACCGCCACGGTCTTCAAGAAGGGCAAGGATGACACGGTGCTGGCGGCGAGCTTCCGCAAGCCGATCATGCTGGCGCGCGAGGGCAAGTATCGCCGCGTGGTGATGGGCTTCGACCCGCGCCAGTCGGACCTGGTGCTGCGCGTCGCCTTCCCGCTGTTCATCATCAACTCCTTCCACTGGTTCACCGGCGAAGGCGAAGGGCTGATCACGACCTACAAGACGGGTGAGACGTGGCGCGTGGCGCTCGGCCAGGTGGTCGAGAAGGTGCCCGACGTGCCGCACCTCTCGGTCAAGACGCCAGGCGGCGAGCTGATCCGCGCGCCGCTGCAGAACGGACGCGCCGTGCTCTACGGGCGCGAGGCCGGCATCTACACGCTCACCGTCGACGACAAGACCAAGCTCAAGCTCGCCGCCAACCTCGCTGACTCCGACGAGTCGCGCATCCGGCCGCGTATGGCGCTGATCGTCGACGGCCGCAAGCTCGCCGAGCCGAGCGGGTTCGGCGTGGCGCTGCGCCGCGAGATCTGGATCTACCTCGTGCTGGCAGCGCTCGGACTGACGCTGCTCGAGTGGCTAACCTACAACCGCCGTATGACGGTCTGAGCCAACGGTAATATCTGGACGGCCTATGCGTCTCTCTGTTCGCATACTGATCGCCACGCTGGTCTCGGCCGCGCTCTTCGTGGCGTATTACCTGCTGCTCATCCGCCCCGGCGTCGACACGCTCGCCACCACGTGGGGCGACCGCAACGTGCAGCTGCTCGCGCCGCGCTGGCTCGGTCTCGTCTGCCTGCTGCCCTACCTGTGGCTGGTCAAGAGCTCGTCGTTGGTCGACCTGTCGCGCATCCAGCAGGCGCTCTCGGTGGGCGTGCGCGCGCTGCTCGTGATCACGCTGGCGCTCGCGCTCTCGCGTCCGTCGATGACAAGCGAGGAGACGCGCACCAGCACGGTCTTTCTGGTCGACGTCTCCGACAGCGTCTCCGACGACCAGCTCGAAGCGGCGCGCAAGATGGTCGAGCGCGCCTGGAAAGCCCGCGGAGAAAACGAGGTGCGCCTGGTGACCTTCGCCGCGGCGCCCAAGGTGGTGCCGATCGGCAAAGACTCGGCGGGCATCCCCAAGATCACGCGCCACAAAGGCAAGCAGGCGGGCAAACACTCCGACCTGCAGGCCGCCATCCAGCACGCCTACGGCCTCTTTCCGCCCAACCGGCTGCCGCGCATCGTGGTGATCTCGGACGGCAACGAGACCGCCGGCGACGCGCTGGCCGAGGCCTACAAGGCCGCCTCGAAGAAGATCAAGGTCCACGTCTACCGGTTGCCCGAACGCAAGCGCAAGGAAGTGCTCGTGCGCTCGCTCGAGCTGCCCAAGGACGTGCGTATGGGCGCGCCCTTCACGCTCAAGGCGACGATCTTCTCGACGCACAAGACCAAGGTCTCGCTGACGCTCTACAAGGACGAGTTCATCAACGGCCTCGACGGCCACAAGCGCGTCGAGATCCAACCAGGTGAGAACGTCATCAAGTTCAAGTCGATGGTGCGCGACGCGGGCTTCGTCAACTTCCGGCTCGTGATGGGCAACATCAAGGAAGACACCTGGAAGTCGAACAACGTCGCCACGGCGCTGATGCCGGTGCTCGGTCGGCCCAAGGTGCTGTACGTCGAAGGCGAGCCGCTCTACTCGGGCTATCTGGCGCGCGCGCTGAAGAGCGAGAAGATCGATGTCGTCGTGCGCGGCCCCTACGGCGTGCCCTCGTCGCCCACCGCGCTGGCCAAGTTCGACGCGCTGATCCTCAGCGACGTGCCGGCGATGTATGTCGGCCTGGCGCAGATGGCGGCGATCCACTCCTACGTGCGCGACCTCGGCGGCGGCTTCATCATGACCGGCGGCCAGAACTCGTTCGGCGCCGGCGGCTACTACGGTACGCGCCTCGAGAAAATCCTGCCCGTGCGCTTCGACACCGAAAAGAAGCGCGACCAGCCTTCGATCGCGATCGTGCTGTGCATCGACCGCTCGGGCTCGATGAGCGGCCCCAAGATCGAGCTCGCCAAAGACGCAGCCAAGGCCACCACCGAGCTTCTGGGAAGCTCGGACCTGATCGGCGTGGTGGCGTTCGACAGCTCGGCGCACATCATCGTGCGGCTGCAACGCGCCGCCAATCGCCTGCGCATCCTCAACGACATCGCGCGGCTGACCGCCGGCGGCGGCACCAACATCAAGCCGTCGCTGCAGGAAGCCTACAACCAGCTGCAGAACGCCAACGCCAAGGTCAAGCACGTGATCCTGCTGTCGGACGGGCAGTCGAGCTACGGCGGCATCGCCGAGCTGGTCGACGAGATGTCGTCCAACAAGATCACCGTCTCGGCGGTCGGCGTCGGTGGCGGTGCCGACCGCACGCTGCTGCAGATGATCGCCGAGCGCGGAAACGGGCGCTTCTATCACACCAACGACGCCAACAATATCCCCAAGATCTTCACCAAGGAGACCACGCAGGTGGCTCGCTCGGCGCTCGTCGAGGAGCTCGTCAAGGTGCGCGTGGTCAAGCGCAGCAACGTGCTCAAGGGCATCGACATGGGCGCGGCGCCGTATCTGCGCGGCTACGTCAGCACCAAGGCCAAGCGGCTCAGCGAGCGTATCCTCGTCTCCGACTACGGCGAGCCGATCCTCGCCATGTGGCGCCTCGGCCTTGGCAAGACGGCGGCTTTCACCAGCGACGTCAAGAACCGCTGGGCCGTCGACTGGCTGCGCTGGTCGGGCTACACCAAGTTCTGGGCGCAGCTGGTGCGCGAGATCATGCGTCACCGTATCCAGCGCGCGTTCGCCATGCGCGCGCGCGCTTCGCAAGGACAGGTGCACGTGGTCGTCGATGCCATCGACCGCTCCGACCGCTTCATCAACGGGCTCGACTCGGAGCTGACGGTGATGGATCCGCGCCGGCCCGGGGTCAAGCAGCGCGTCACGCTGCGCCAGACGGCGGCCGGGCGCTACGAAGCCAAGTTCCGCCTCAAGCGCTACGGCGCGTTCCTGCTGCGCGCGCGCCACAAGATCGAAGGCAAGGTCATCGCCGAGAGCCTGAGCTCGATCGCCGTGCCCTACCCCAAGGAGTACGTCGATCTGATCCAGGATCAGAAGAAGCTCAAGCGCATCGCCACGGTGGCAGGGGGACTGGTGGATCCCAAACCGCCGGCGATCTTCGCCGCGGGCAAAGAGAAGATCCGCTACCACAAGGACTTCTGGAACTGGCTGCTCTACGTGGCGCTCGGCCTGCTGCTGGTCGACGTGCTGCTGCGCCGCGTGCGGATCTTCGGCTATCGCGCCGAGAGCATGAGCTAGCTCCCGCACCGCGCCGCGCCGACGCCCCGCTCGCTAGCTACTCCTTGAAGGGATCGATGGTGCGCTCGATGTCGCGCCGCTTCTTCGTCTTGGGCGCCGGCGTGGTGCGCCGCCGCTCGACCTGGCGGCGACGACGGCGGCGGCGACGACGACGGGCTGCCGCGGCAGCAGCGGCAGCGGCTGCGCGCCGCGCGCG
>JAGQIK010000589.1 GCA_020431405.1 Myxococcales bacterium | reverse complement strand
CGCGTCGATCCGCCGCCGCCCGGCACGCACGTGTCGCCCGCGGGCTGGGGGCACCGCGCGCCGCGGCCGCTCGGTGTGCGCTACCGCGGGGTCTTCTACGACGCGACGAGCGGCCACACGTGGGTCGTCGGCGATCTGGGCTTGGCCGCGCGGCTGGTCGGCAATACGTGGACGACCTATCACACGGGCGTCAGCGAGCAGCTCAACGCGGTCTGGGCCGAGCCGGGGGCGCAGAAGGTCTGGGCGGTGAGCGACGCCGGGCGCGTGCTGCTCTACGACGCGACCGCCGATGCGTGGCAGTTCTCGTACTCGACAGCGGGCTCGTTGGCGCTTCACGACGTGGTGGGCCTAGCCGGCAACGTCTATGTGGCGGCGGCGGAGGGCACCATCGTCCAGCGCCACGGCGTGGATTGGTCGCTGTTTTCGACGGGCACGCCCGGCGACGCCTACCGCGCGATCACGGCGGCCAACGGCGTCGTGGTGGCGCTCGGCATGCGGGGACTGATGGCGGTCGGCACGCCGAGCGGGACGTCGACGAAGTGGACGACACACGCCGCCGCGGCGTCGGCGCCCGACTGGGTCGACGTGGGCAGTGACGGCGCGAAGATCTGGGCCGTGGCATCGAGCGTCAGCGGGCGGCTCTACAGCGCGGAGGTCAAGCCCTCGAGCGGCGCCGACGAGCTGGCCAATGAGCTCGCCGCAGCGCCCGTGGCCCTGGCCAACGGCGTGCTGCGCGCGGTGGCCGTGCGTGCACCCGATGACATCTGGGTCGCATCGAACAACCGCATCTGGCACAGCGACGGAAGCACCGGCAAGCTGGTCAGCCTCACTGACGTGGACGCCGCGGCGCACGAGCTCGACGCGCTGGCGGTCAAACCGAGCGGTGCGCTGGCGTGCGGCGGCGCCGGCTACCTGATCGAGCTCAGCTCCGCGATGCCCACCGCCGCGAGCCTGCTGACACCCGGATCGCGCGAGATGCTGACGGCGGTCGATCGCAACAACAGCGGCGGCGTGATCGCTGTCGGGGACGCGGGAGGCATCTACATCGGGACCCAGATGGCGACCACGGCCTCGTCCCCGCTGCGCGGCGTGTGGTCTGCGGGCCCTGGTGACACGTGGGTCGTCGGCTCTGGGCAGATGAAGATCGGGCGCTTCGACGGCGCGACGGTCACGCGCGAGACGAGCTTCGCGGGCGGCACGGCGCCCAGCGCGCTGTGGGCCGTCGACGGCGCCGGCGGTCAGGTGTGGGCCGTGGGCGCGGGTATCTGGTCGCGTGACGCTGCGAGCGGCACGTGGAGCCAGGAGGTTAGCGTTGACAAGGGCGACGTCTGGCGCGGCATACACGTCGCGGGCGTGCGCGACGTGTGGGTGGTCGGCACTCAGGGCAAGATGGTGCACTACGACGGCGTGCAGTGGGAGACCGTCGACAGCGGCACCACCGCGACGCTCAACGACGTGTGGTCGTCTGGCACGACGGTGTGGGTCGCCGGCGCTGGCGGGCACGTCGCACGTCGCGCAGACGCGAACAGCCCTTGGGAGCAGGCGTCGTTGTCCACAGCGACCTACACCGCGATCGAGGGCGCAGCGCCCGACCGCGTGTGGGTCGTGGGCAGCGGCGGCGCGATCTACGCGTTCGACGGCGCGACGTGGACACCGCAGCAGAGCGACACACTGAGCCGGCTGCAGGGCATCACCGTCGGATCGGCGAGCGACGTGACCGTGGTGGGCGAGGCGGGCACCATCCTGCACTACAACGACACTTAACGGCGCGGCCGCAGCGACGATGAAGAGAGCAGCGAGGTGCTGCTCTTGTCGCGACGTGTTCTATCTCTGGTGTGCGTGCTGCCGCTGCTGGCCTCCGCGGTCCCGGCGCATGGCTTCGCGCTGCGCGTGGGCAAGACCGGCAAGGTGCTCGTCTTCAACGCCCGCTCCGTCAAGCTCACGGTGGACGCGAGCAAGGCTGGCGCGCCTGGCGCGGCCGATGCCGTGCGCGCGGCTTTTGCCAGCTGGAGCGCGGCGGGCTCGCCGCTTCGCGTCGACATCCGCGAGGACGACGCGCCCGGCGTGCGCGGCGATGGGCGCAACGACGTGGCCTGGGTGACGGACAACTGGGAGCACGGAAGCGACGTCGTGGCGATCACGCTCACGCTGTTCAAGGCGTCGAGCGGCTTCGTCAGCGAGAGCGACATCATCTTCAACGCCGTCGATCACCGCTTCAGCACGGCGGGCGACGGCGACACGTCGCGCTACGACGTGCAGAACGTGGCGGTGCACGAAGCGGGGCACTTCATCGGGCTCGGGCACAGCGAGGTCGGCCCATCGACGATGTTCGCCACGACGCCGCCCGGCGAGGTGGCCAAGCGCGACCTCGACGCCGACGATCGCGAAGCGCTGGTGGCACTGATCGAGGAGCTCGGACGCCGCGGGGTGAACACACCGCAGCCGGTGAGCAAGGACATCACTGACCCCGATCCCGAAGAGCCGCTGATCGAGCGCGTGGGCGACGGCTCGCTGGCCACGCGTATCGGCTGCTCGGCTGTGGGCCGCGGCGGTGAGAACGGGCTCGGCGCGACGCTGCTCGTGCTGCTGGCCCTGCTGCTGCTGACTCGCCGTCGCGTGCGGGTCGTCGCGGCGCTGTCGCTGCTGGCAGCGCTGCTCGCGGCGCCATCGGTCGCGCGGGCCACCGTCGTGCGCGCCGTGACGCTGCGCGCGCTCGCCACGCGCGCGACGCTCGTCGTCGAAGGGCGCGTCGTGGCGCAGCGCAGCCGCTACCGTGGCCACCTGATCGTCACCGAGTCGGTGATCGAGACGCGGCGCTGCCACAAGGGCACGTGCAGCCGCGGCGCGCGCGTGACGTTGACCACGCTGGGGGGCGTGGTGGGCGACGTTGGCATGCACGTCTCGGGCGTCGCCCAGCTGCGCGTTGGCGAGCGCGTGTTTGTCTTCGCCACGCGGCGCGCGGGCGCGCTGCGCACGGTGGGCCTGGCGCAGGGCTTGTTCCGCCTGCAAGGCGAGCTGGCCCGACGTGACCTGACGCAGCTTCACTTCGTCGGCGGCTCGCCGCCGGCGGCGACGCTGCAGATCGCGACGCTGCGCGCGCTGGTCGCACCGTCGGCGGCCTCGCGCGGCCGCTAGCGTTGTCTCTGCGCGTCGAGCGCCTCGATCACATAGCGCGCCGGGATGCTGCTCAGGTAGCGCTCGCGCCAGCGCGCGCTGCTCAGGCGCTGCTGTTGCTCGTCGATCAACGTGCCGGCGAGGCCGAGCGCGTGCGCGGCGCTGGGCTCGTCGCCGAGCGCTCGCATCAGCTCCACGCGCTGCCATAGCAGCTCGAGCGCGCCTTCGACGTTGTGCTTGTCGAGGATCTCGAGCACGCGATCGGACAGCTGACGTGCCGGGCCATGGTCGCCGAGCGCGGCCAGCGCACGCGCTTCGACGCTCGCTGCGTGCGCCGCGGCGCCGCGCATCGTCGCGTCGTCGGCGAGCGCGCGCACTTCGCGGGCGCGTTCGCAGGCGCCTTCGAGGTCGCCCTGCAGCAGATCGGCGTGCGCTAGGTAGACGCGCGCGCGCAGGCGTTCGTAGAGGTTGGCGCTGTCTTCGGCGAAGCGCGCGGCGCGCTCGAGCATCGGCCGCGCCGCGGAGGCGTTGCGCTCCTTGAGGTGCAGTTGGGCGATGGTGGTGAGCGCCGACGCGCAGGACCCGTAGCGGGCGAGCGCTTGGTTTATCTGAAGCGCCTTGCCGAGGTAGGGCAGCGCGCGCTGCGCGTCGCCGAGTTCGCCGTAAGCGTGGCCGATGTTGATCAGCCGCTGGGCCACGCCGCCGCGGTCGCCAGCGTCGCGTGCGATCTTGAGCGCACGTTTGTAGTGGGCGAGCGCCTCCTCGACCTCGCCCAGAAAGAACGCAGCCTTGCCGAGCAGCGAGAGCGTCGCCGATTCGCCCTCGCGGTCGCCCTGGCGGTGATGGATCAGCAGCGCTTCGGCATATGCCGACATGGCGCGCCGCAGCTCGCCGCTGCCGCCGAGCAGCTCGCCTTTGATCGAGAGCAACGCTGCGCGCGCGGCGAGCAGCGCGCTGCGCTCGGCCTGGTCGTCGTCGCCGTCAGCTGTGCTGAGCTCGAGCCCGTCGTCGAGCGCCTCGAGCGCGCCGGCCGTGTCGCCGAGGGCGTGGCGCGCGCGGGCCAGCACGCGCAAAGCGTCGGCCTCGAGGCGCGAGCTGGCGATGCTGCGGCTCAGCCCGATAGCGCTCGCGCACGGCTCGAGGGCGCGACGCGCGCGGCCGCTGGCGGTGAAGAGCTCGGCGAGGCGCGTGTCGGCGCGTGCTTGCCAGCTGATGTCGCCGACACGCTCGGCGACGCGGCGCAGGCGACGGATCTCGCGCAGCTGCATACGTCGGCGTCCCCACGCCGCGAGGATGCGCTCGCGCTGAGCGTGCACCTCGAGCGCCGCAGGCTGATCGGGCGCCAGCACGCGCAGCGCGCGGCCGAACAGTCGCAGCGCTTCGGCGTCTGCGCGGCGCGCCAGCGCGTAGCGTGCTGCGCTGAGGTAGCTCTGCAGCGCCATCTCGCTGTCGCCGGCGAGCTCGAGGTGCCACGCCACGAGCGCGTCGTCGGAACCGGGGCGGTAGCCGGCGTCGGCGGCCATCTGCGCGGCGGCGCGCTGGTGCAGGCGTCGGCGCTCCGGCTCGGGCAGCGCGCTGTAGGCGACCTCGCGGGTGAGGTCGTTGACGAAGCTGTATCGCCGGCCGCTGCTGTCGTCGGCGACGAGGAAGCCGCGCTCGCCGAGGCGCTCGAGCACCGTCTCGCTGGTGACCTTGGCGAGGCGCTCGAGCAGCGCGCGCGGCACTTGCGGCCCGAGCACCGAGGCGCGCATTAGCACCGTCTTCTCCTGCGGCGAGAGCGAGTCGATGCGCGAGGCGACGACACCCTCGACGGTGGTGGGCACCGACAGCGGCGCGTCGCGCAGCACCCACGCGAGGGCCGCGCCCTCTTCGTCGCTCTCGGGGCGAAGCACGCCGCGCTCCTCGAGGGCGCCGATCATCTCGGAGATGAAGAGCGGGTTTCCGCCCGTACGTTCGAGGATCTCGCGCGCCAGGCGGCGCGACGCGGGGTCATCGCTGAGCCGCCGCATCACCAGCTGCTCGCGCTGCTCGGCGTCGAGCTCTTCGATTTCGATCAGCTCCGCGCCGACATCGCGCAGCAGCGTTCGCACGGCGTCGCCAGGTCGCGAGGTGGCGATGCCGAGGATCGGGCCGAGCTGTCCGCGCAGGGCCTCGGCGATGACCTCGAGGCTCTGTTGGTCGGCGAGGTGAAGGTCGGTGGTAACCACCAGCAGCGGGCGGGTGCGCGCGCGCTCGATCAGCAGGTGCCGGAGCGCCGAGCGCACGCGCCGCTGGCGGCGGCTCGGCGACTCGACGGGGCGCTCGGCCACCGCCGGGTCGACGGCGAAAAGCGCGGCGAGGGTCTCGCGAACCGCCTCGCGCTGCTCGTCGTCGCCGGTGGAGAGCGCCGCGGCCGCGCTGTCGATGATGCGCCGGATCTCGCGCGGCTGGTCGTCGTCGGCGATGCCGAGCAGGTCGCGCAGCAGGTCTCGCAGCAGCGCGTAGGGCATATCCGACTGCGCAGCGCGCGCGCCGGCGCGCACCACCTCGGCGTTCTCTTGCTCCAGCGAGCGCAGAAACGCCGCCGCCAGGGCGCGCTTTCCGAGCCCTGCGTGTCCGAGGATCGCGACCTGACGCGCGCGACGCGACGAGACCACCTCGGCGTAGGCGGCGGCGAGGCGCCGAAGCTCGAGCTCGCGGCCCACCAGCTCGACAGCGCCTTGGGGCAGCCGAGCGCCGCGCGGCAGCGGCCCCTGCAGCCGGTAGACCTTGGGCGTTCGGCCGGTGGGCGTGTCGCCGCGCCCCGAGATCGCGTCGACGTGCAGCGACGGCGCCGCGCCGGCCTCGCGCAGCAGCTCGAAGGCGAACTCGCGCCGCGCCAGCCGAAAGACGCCGCCGCCGACGAGCACCTCGCCTGGCAGCGCCTCGTGCGCCATCAGCTCGGCGCGCTCGAGCGTGCTCGGGTCGACGTCGAGCTCGAACTCGCCGGCGCGCTCGTTGGTGATCATCAGCGCGCTGCCGCGCTGGATGCCGACGCCGAGGCGTGGCGGCGACGCCAGGTCCGAGTAGACCGCCTCGAGCGCGTCGATCATCGCGCGCGCCAGGCGCACCGCGCGCGCCGAGTCGTGCTCGGTAGAGATCGGCGCGCCGAGCAGCATCAGCAGCCCGCCGTCGTCGCTGCGCATGATGTGCGAGTCGTGCTTGAACGCGACGTTTTCGGCGACGCTGAGAAAGTCGAGCAGCAGCTGGCGCGCGCGCCCCTCGCCGACCTCGCGCCGCGCCGCCTCGCGTCCTCGCACCGTGGCGGCCACCAGCACGACGTTCTTGTGCTCGCGGCCGCCGGGCGCGCGCGCCAGCGCGATCTCGTCATCGTCGAGCGCGACGGCGCGCGGGAAGGGCGGCTGCGTCGGTTGGTCGGCGACCGCGAGATCGCCGAGCATGTCGTCGCCGCGCGGTGCGATGCGGTTGACCAGGCGCGCTAGCGCGCCGGCGTCGTGCACGTCGACCTGCGCGTGCACGAAGCGCGCGAGCGCGCGCTGCAGGTCGCGCGCGGTCTGATAGCGCGTCTCGCGGTCGCGCGCGAGCGCGCGCAGCACGATGTCTTCGAGCTCGGCCGGGAAGGCCTCGTCGAGGCTGCGCGGCCGCGGTACGAGCGCGCGCTTGACGGCGTCTTGTGCAGCCTTGCCCTTGAGCGCGCCGAACAATGGCCGCCCCAGCGACATCTCGAAGAGCACCACGCCGAGCGAGAAGATGTCGCTGCGCCGATCGACGCGCTCGCCGCAGGCCTGCTCGGGAGACATGTAGGCGTATTTGCCTTTGACCGTGCCTTCGTCTTCGTCGGTGTCGCGCGCGCTGGCGATGCCGAAGTCGGCCACGCGCACGCCACCGTCGAAGCTGATCAAGATGTTCTGCGGGCTGACGTCGCGGTGCACGATGTCGAGCGGCTCGCCGAAGTCGTCGCGCTTGCGATGGGCGTAGTCGAGCCCCATGCAGGCCTGCATGCACACGTAGGCTGCGAGGCCGTAGGGGATGCGCCGCTTTTGCAGCCTCGCGGCGCGCATCACGGCCATCAGGTCGAGGCCTTCGACGTGCTCCATGGCGAGGAAGTAGGTCTCGCCGATACGACCGAAGTCGAAGAACTGGACGATGTTGGGGTGGTTGAGGCCGAGCGCGATCTTGGCCTCGCTGACGAACTGACCGACGAAGTGGTGGCTGCGCGCGTAGGCCGGGTGGATCTTCTTGATCACCACCAGCTTGCGCAGGCCCTCGGCGGCGCTCGCGGCGGCGAGGAAGACCTCGGCCATGCCGCCGGCGCCCAGTTTGCGCAGCAGCTCGTACTTGCCGAAGCGTTCGCTCAACGGGTGAAGGCTCGCGCGTTACTTGAGGGGCGTGATCTTCAAGTTGTCGAAGTAGAGATCCGACTGCCAGTTATTGAAGCCGAAGTAGGCGTGGTTGTTGCCCGTGAGCGGGTCCTTGTCGTCCATCGCGAGGAACGGCTTGCCGTCGACGAACCACTCGACCTTGTTGCCCTGGCGCTTGATCTTCCAGTGGTAGGTCTGCCCTGGCTTGACGCGCAGGTCGCTGCGGGTCTTGCGGTCGTTGGCGTGCTCGTCCATGCGGCAGAGGGCCGAGATGCGGTTGCCCCAGCCGCCGAAGATGAAGACATAGCTCGTCGCCAGGTAGGCGCCTTTTCGCGTGGCGTAGGACTGGCCGTCGCCCCACGCCTCGACCTTGATGTCGCCCACGCCGCTCTTGGACATCACGTCGAGCTCGATCACGGCGTTTCGCGGCAAGCGCTTCTTGAGCCACAGCGGGTGGTTGTAGGCGCCTTTGACGTTGATCTTGCCGTCGACGATCTTGTAGTTGGCGCCGGTGTTGAGCCAGTTGCTGCCCAGCTCGACGCGGTCGAATTTGTCGACAAAGGGCGTCTTGATCGTCTCGTCGTCGGGGCAGCCCGCCAGCGCTGCGACGCACAGCGCCAGCGAGATCGCCTTCGCAGTGTTCATGCTCGGCATTTTACGCGATCTCCGGCGGCTGCGGACCGCTCGGCGGCGAAAGTAGCTGCTGCGCCTCGTGCTCGAGCCACGCGCGCGCTGGCGCGTCGGGCGCAGGGCCCGCGCGCCGCTCGAGCTCGGCGTACACACCGCGGCGCACAGCGGCGAGGCGCTCGTGGTGGCGCAGCGCCAGCGCCTCGGCGCGCGCCTCGTGCGCTTCGCCGAGCCGCTGCGCCGGGTCGGGCGCGAGCAGCCGGCGAGCGAGCGCCACCACACCCTCGTCGCGCGTGACGTCTGACAGCTCGCGCCACAGCTCGGGCAGCTCGTGCGGGATCACGCCCGCCAACGCCTGGCGATCGTCGAGCGGCCGCCGGCCGAGCAGCATCTCGACGAGGATCACGCCCAGCGCGTAGAGGTCGACCCGCGCGTCCGCAGGCGCGCCGCGGCGCAGCTCGGGCGCCATGTAGGCGCGCGTGCCAGCGGCGATGTCGTCGCCCTCCGACGCTTCGCCGCGGTGTACGTGCGCGATGCCGAAGTCGGTGAGCACGATCGGCGCGATGCCGCCGCCGGCGGTGGGCATGCGCCGCAGGAGGTTCGCCGGCTTGAGGTCGCGATGCACCACGCCGGCGCGATGCGCGGCGTCGAGCACCCCGCTGACCTGCGCCAGCGCGTCGAGCGCTTGGTCGAGGGGCAGCGGTCCGGCGGCGATGCGTTGAGCCAGCGTGCCGCCGGCGCAGTACTCCATCACCACGAGGTTCTTGTCCTCGTCGAGATCGTAGATCGTGACGATGCGCGGGTGGTGCAGCGACGCCGCGATGCGCGCCTCGCAAAAGAGGTGTGCGCGCGCCTCGGCCTGTTTGGCGACGTGGGCGTGCAGCACCTTGAGCGCCACCGGGCGATCGACGCTGCGGTCGCGCGCCAGATAGACCGTGCCGCCGCCGCCGCGCCCTAGCTCGCGCTCGATCACGTAGCGGCCGCTGCTATCGACCTGCTCGGCGCCGAGGATCGTCGGCGCCGCCGAGCCGAGCGGGCGGTCGAGCTGGGCGCGCAAGCTCTCGGCGCGTGCGCGCGCGCGCGGATAGTTGAAGTCGCGCGCGAGCACGGCCTCGTAGCTCTGCAGCGCGCGCCGTGGGTCGGCCTCGCGGCGATAGTAGTCGCCGAGCAGGAAGTGGGCGCGCACGGCGATGGCGTGGCGCCACATGGCGTGGTCTGCGGGCAGCGCGAGCTCGTAGAGCAGCTCGGTGGCGTCGGCAAAGCGTTGGCGTTCGTAGAGGCGCTCGGCCAGCTCGAGGCGCAGCGCCGCGAGGCCAGGCAGCATCTGCACCGCACGGTCGAGCAGCTCGAGCGCACGCGTGCGCTGGCCGGCGGCTGCGATGCGGTCGACCAACTCGATGATGTCGCGCGTGTCGCGCGCGGCGCGCTCGTCGACGAGCCAGCCGTCGTCGCCGCTCGTCGCGCCGCCGCCTGCCGTGCGGGCGCGCTCGCGATACTCGAGCACCAGACCGTCGAGCACGTCACGCAGCTGCGCGATGACCTCGGCGCCCGCGCCGAGCGGGTCGTCGACGTCCTCGTCGGGTCGCGGCGCGTGGGCGTGGTCGTCGTCGCGCGCGCGGTCGCGGCGGGTGGCGGCACGCAGCCCCTCGATCAAGCGCCTGCGCGCTGGCACGCGCTCGACCTGCTCGTCGCCTTCCTCCTCCGCGAAGAAGTCGGGCGTGCTGCTGATGCCGAAGGCCTCGTCGTCGAGCTGCACGGCGGGCGCCTCGCCGATCTCGCCCGAGGTGATCGTGCTCGCTGCCGGCTCGCTGCCGTTTTCGTCGGCGACAGCGTGCTCGTCGCCGGCATCGCCTTTGCGTCGGAAGCGGCCGAGGAGGCGGCGCCAGAACGACACGAGAGCTTAGCCCTCCTCGACGACGATCGACAGCGTGCCGACCTCGACGCGATCGCCTCGGATCAGCTGCACCGGGCCGGCCACCTGCGCGCCGTTGAGGCGCAGCAGCGTGCCCGACGGCGCCCCGAGCTGCGGCCGCCCGCGCTCGAAGCGCACGCTCGCCGAGGCGGCGCCGCTCGGCACGAGCGCGGTAGACGACGCCGGCGCGGAGGCGCTCGGCTGCGAGCCGTCGGCGGCGCTCGAGGCAGCCGCCGTGCAGGCGGCGAGCGGGATCGCGCCTGGTGCCGCGACCGCGAGCTTTCCGCGATCGATGCCAGTCTTGACCTCCAGCCGCAAGATCGGCGTCGACTCGCCGGCCACCACGCTGGCGTCGATGCGGCAGCTGTCGCCGAGGTCGATGCGCGCGCTGGGCGGCAGGGCCACCACGCCGCCGAGGTCGACGCCGGCTAGCTTGGTGCCGTTGCGGCTGTCGCGATCGGCGATGAGGTAGCGCTGCGCCTCTTCGTCCCAGCGAATCTCCGCGTGCTCGCGCGAGACCGAGGGGCCGCGCACGGGCAGGCCGGCTTCGCCGTCGCGCCCGAGCACCAACGGAAAACGTCCCACCAGCAGCACGCTCTTGCCGCCGATATCGAGCGGCAGGCGATGCTGCGCGAGCACGCGCCCGCGCAGGTCCGAGAGCAACCGGCGATAGTCGCCCTTGCGCTCGGCCGCCTCGACGCAGGCCTCGAGCGCCTCGAGCGCCTCTTCACGCTGGCCGCCCTGCATGAACAGCTCGTAGTCGCGAAAGCGGTCCTCGAGCCGGCGCGTGCGCGACTGCTCGCGTTCCTGCTCGGCGAGCACCTCCTCGACGCGCTCGACGAGACCGCCCTTGGAGAACGCCATCGCCGCGCGGTCGCGGTCGTCGAGCTCGAGGAACGCCTCGCCGGCGGCAGCGAAGGCGTCGCTCTCTTCGAACAGCCCGGCCGCCTCGGCGAGGTCGCGGCGCCCCTCGCTGGTGGCGGCGCCGTGCTTGCGGCCGCGGTCCTGCAGCGCGCGCGCGAGCAGGCGCAGCACCATCGCTTCGCGCTCGTCGTCATCGCCGACGAAGGCGCGGGCGTTGCGCAGCGCGCGGATGCGGCCGTCGATGTCGCGCTCGGCGCGCGCCTGCGCCAAATGCATGTCGGTGACTTTGGCCGACTCG
>JAGQIK010000588.1 GCA_020431405.1 Myxococcales bacterium | reverse complement strand
GGGCCTCCTGGGCCTCCGATGCAACGGCTCGTCGCGGCGGATCTTGAGCGGATCCTGGCAGCGCGCAGGCAACTCCCGAATATTGCGGGAGATGCTGCTAGCGGCCTACCACCACTTCTTGGCCCACATGGTGCGCGTGTCAGAGACCCACTCGTTGCTGCGGACGTGCTTCCAGACGAACTGCTCGAGCTCTTCGTGGCTCGCCGCCTTGAGCTGCAGGCAGGCATCCCACTGCCCCTGCGTGGTCCAGGCTTGCTCGATCCAGTCGTTGCCCTGCCAGACTTCCCAAGCCGTCGTCGGCGTGCCGGCCTTCCAGCGCACCCAGACCCAAGCGTTCCACGTGTTTTTGTCAGCCATGATGTCTTCCTCCTCGCTTTGAGCCACGGAGCTTCGCACGAGCGGGCACCCGTCGTATAGTCGCCAGCGGTGTCTGATCGCTCGCTCGCTCTCGCGCTCGTCGTCGCCGCTGCTGTAGCGTGCGGCTGTTCACCGGCCACGCCGGCACGCATGGATCTCGGCGCGGTCACCATCCGTCCGGTGAACATCGAGATCGCCATCGACGCCAAGTCGCGCGCGATCCGGCTCTCCGACCGCATTCGCTTCGGACGCTGGCGCCGCCGCACGCGGCTGGCGCGCTCGGCCTACGCCGTGCTCGACGACGTGGCGGCCTACCTGCGCAAGCACCCCGACATCGTGCAGGTCGAGATCCAAGGACACACCGACGCGCGCGGGCGCGCCGCGCAGAAGCTGCGCCTGTCGCAGCAGCGCGCCGAGGTGGTCAAACAGTACCTCGTCAAGAAGGGCATCGACGCCAAGCGCCTGCGCGTCAAGGGCTTCGGCGGCACGCGCCCCGTGGCGAGCAACCGCACGCGCGCGGGCCGCGCGCGCAACAGCCGCATCGAGTTTCACATCCTCGGCGAGCGCGGGCGCAGCGGCGCGAGCGGCGCTGGCGCAGGCGGTGGTGGCGTGGGCGCGGGCGCGGGTGGCGCGGCGAAGGGCACGACGAAAGGCGGCGCGAATGCGGCGACCAAGTAGGGCCGGCGCGAGCCGCGCGCCGCTGCTGGTGCTGCTCCTGCACCTGCTCGGCGCGAGCGCTTGCGGGCCGTCGGCGCTGCGCGCGGGGCTGCGCGACGAGATCGCCGACGAGCTCAAGCGCGTCAACAGCGCGCTGGCGCGCTGCTACACCAAGGGTCTGCGCAAAAACGAGCTGCTGCGCGGGCGCGTGGCCGTGACGTTTCGCGTGGGACAGGCCGGCGACTTCGAGGACATCAACGTCTCGGGCGCCGCGGTCAAGAGCGCCGAGCTGACGCGCTGCGTGCAGCAGTCGCTGACCGGCCTGGGGCTCTATCGGCCGCCCGAGCGGCAGGTCGACGTGAGCTACGCCATCGAGTTCGCGCAGGCCGCCGCACCCGGCGGCAAGTCGCTGCAGAGCGCGCCGCTCGAGACGCCGAGACCCACACCGCAAAAGAAGTAGCGATGCGGCGCCCGCTGCAGCTCGGCGCGCTGTCCGTCGTCGTGCTGACCTGCGTGCTGCTCGGCGCAGCCCGCGAGGCACGCGCCGGCGCCTGGACGCGCCCGCTGGGCGGCGTCTACGCCAAGGTCGGCGCCGCCTACTTCATGGCCACTGCCAGCAACGTGCTGTCCGGCCGCGTGCGGCAGGGCGCCACCTTCTCGAGCGAGCGCTACGAGCTCTACGGCGAGGTCGGCATCGGCGGCGGCTTTCAGCTCGAGCTGTCGCTGCCGCTGCTGCGCAACCACAACCGCTTCGACAGCGGCGGCAGCGCCTCGCGCGCGGGCCTCGGCGACCTCGCCATCGGTCTCGCTTGGGGCCTGCGCCGCAAGCTGTGGGCGGTCGCCTTTCGCGCCGCGCCGCGCTTGCCGCTCTACTCGCGCGTCGACGTGGCCGCCGGCGATCTGCCCGAAGCGCCCGAGCTCGGAGACGGCAAGCCCGACCTCGATCTCGTGCTGCTCGTCGGGCGCTCGCTTCACCCGTGGCGCGGCTGGGTCGAGATCTCGGTGGGCCAGCGCCTGCGGCTGTCGCACTTCGCCGGCGCCGTGATGCTCTCGGCCAAGGCCGGCGGCTTCGTCGGCCAGCTGATGCTCACCGCCGAGCTGCGCCTGATGCGCGGCTTTGGCGTCGGCGACGACCAGCTCACCAAGCCGCTTCCGACGCACGTGCTGAGCGTGGAGCCCAAGGCGGCCTTCTTCATCGTCGGCGGCCTCGCCGTCGAGGCGTTGGTGACGTTCGATCTGCCGGGCGCCAGCCGCGATCCCGGCATCGCCATCGGCGGAGGTTTGATGTTTCAGCGCTGACGGCGCCGAGCGAACAGTAGCGCCAACACCAGCAGCAACGTGGGTAGCACCCGCAGCGACGGCAGCGCGCGTGGCGCGACGCCACAGCCAGCACCGAGGCTGCGCGGCGCGCGGCGTGACGCTGGCGCCGGGGGCGTCGCTTGTCCAGCCGAGCCGCCGCTATCGGGCGTCGCGAAGGCGCCGAGGTCGGCGCTCGCCGCGGCGTCGGGCTCCGCGGCGGGCAGCGCCAGCATCCGCAGCGTCGCCATCACCGCCAGATGGTCGGATGGGTACAAGCCCTTGCTGTCGTGGTTGCGCAGCGCGAGGCGTGCGTCGTCGAGCAACAGGCGCTTGCTCGCGCGCGCGTCGCGTGCGAGCACGTAGTCGATGCGTCGCGTGGGCGACTGCTCGAACGCGCCGTCGGCGAGCTTGATCGGAAACGTCGCGCCCCAGCTCTGCGTCGCGCTGGCACCGTGCACGGCGAGATACGTGTCGGTAAAGCCTGCCGCGCGCAGGCGCGCGAGTGTCGTCGTGTCGGGCTCGCTGTTGAGATCGCCGAGCAGCAGTGCCGCGTCATCGCCCACGCGCGCGTCGATCCAGCCCAGCACGTCGCTGATCTGCTGCGTACGCACGGCTTCGTCGTCGCGCACGTGGTGAAGGTGCGTGTTGAAGACGCGCAGCGTGGCGCCGTTATCGAGCGCCACGTGCACCATGATCGCGATGCGACCGTTGGATAGATCGTGGCGCGCGCGAGCGAGCAGCGGCAGTCGCGACAGGATCACGTTGCCGCCCATGTCGCCTTGCTCGCCATAGACCGCGTAGGGCGAGACGCCGCCGGGCGAGCGCGCTGCGATGTACTTCTGCAGCGCGTCGTGCTGGCCAGCGCCGACGGTCACCTCCTGCAAGGCGACGAGATGCGGGCTCAGCCGCACGATCTCGTCGGCGACGAGCGGGAAACGATCACGCCAGCGATCGAATCGAGCGCGCGCGTTGATGGTCAACACGCGCAGCGCTGCGCTGTCAGCGAGCGCCGCCGAGAGCGACGACGGCGACGTGGCGTAGGGGCCGTCAGGCGGCGCGCACGCCCCCAGCAGCGCCAGCCAGGCCAGCGCGATCGGCGCTCGATGCGAGTGCATGGGCGCTCTATCTGCAGCCGCGGTGCCAACGCCAGATCCGCGCAACCGCTGGCCGACGACCACGCCGCGCGGGGTGCGCGCTCCCAGGGCTGCTCACGGCTGTTCGCAGCGCGCCGCCCGCGGCTGATATCGTTGACTCACGAGAAAGGCGCTCGACGAAGCGCGCACGGACCGTAACTAGCGGCTCGCTGCCCCTTGGGCATATTCTGATCGCGACCACGATGTTTCACCGCCTCGCCCATCGCGTGCATCAGCAGTTGATCGTCATCGTCCTCGCGACGCTGGCGCTCGTCGTCGTGCCCGCGGCGCCACCGGCCTGCGCCGCGGCGAAGGTCGGGCAGGCCAAGCGCCTCTTCGAGAAGGCCACGCAGGCGCTGCAGGCCGGTCGCCTGGCAGAGGCGCGCGACCTGCTGCGTCGCTCGCTGGCACTTCACGCGCACCCGGCGACGGCCTTCAACCTCGCGGTGGCGCTGCGCGGAACGGGTGAGGTGACGGCGGCGATGACCGTGCTCGAGAACCTGCTCGCCGGCAGGTACGGCAAGCTGCCCGCGTCGCGGCGCGCCGAAGCGCTGCGCTACCGCGAGGTCACCGCCAAGGAGGTCGGCAAGCTCGACGTGCACGTGCGCGGCGCGCCCAAGGCCGCGATCAGCATCGACGGGGCGCCACGCGCCACGGTCACGGGCCGCGCGCAGCTTCACGTCGATCCCGGGAGCCACCGCGTGAGCGCCAGCGCCGAGGGCATGAAGCCGGCGCAGCAGACCGTCCAGGTGGGGCGCGGCGCGCTGGCCACGGTGCGCTTCGCGCTCGAGCCGCAGGTGCAGCGCGGCACGCTGATCGTCGAGGCCGCCTCGCCTCAGACGTCGCTCGAGATCGTCGGTGTGGGCCGCGCCATGGGCCGGCTGCGGCGCGAGCTGCCGCCGGGCCGCTACACGGTGCGCGCGCGCGGCGCCCACGGCGAGCGCTCGCGAGACGTCGAGGTTAGCGCCGGCCGCTGGACCACGGTGCAGATGAGCGCGCCGGGTCGCAGCATCTTTCGCAGCCCGTGGTTCTGGGTCATCGCCGGCGCCGTCGCCGCCGCCTCGGTGACCACCGCGCTGGTGCTCGCCACGCGCGGCGGCAGCGAGCCGATCACCGATCCGGTCTTCCCCGTCACCTACACGCTGCGACCCGCGCGCTGACGGCATTGTCAATCGACGAGCGCTGCCGCGAGGCTTTCGACCGCGCCGTCGCGGGTGACCTGCGGCCAGCCGGCGCGCTGATCGCCGAGCTCGCCGCGCGCGCCGACGCCGACGCGCGCGCCTGTCACGCCGCGCTCTCGAGCCTGTGCTGGCAGAGCTACCCGCGCGGCGTGACGTTGCCCGACGCCAGCACCCTCGCCATGTTGATCGGCAGCTCGCCCGCCGCTGACAGCGCGCTGTCTCTCGCCTTCGCCCAGCTGGCGCGCGCGGCGCTGCTGCGCTTCGACGCGCAGGCGCTCGAGCAGACGCTCGCGCAACAAGCGCGCTGCCAGCTCGCCGACGCCGCGTTGCGCCCGTGGCTCGACGCCGGTGTGCTGTGGCTGCACCTTCTGCGCGGCGAGCGCGACGGGTTGGCCGATCACGCCGCCGCGCTCGAGGGTGCCGCCGCGCGCGCCGGCTCCGCGCCGCTGGTCATCGAGGCGGCCGCGCTGCGCGCCCTGGCGTTGCTGTCGGTGCACGACCGCGAGCAGGCGCGCGAGGTCGCCCGCCGCGCCTCGCGCATGGCGCGCACCGAGGGGCTGCCCTGGTGGGAGTATCTGGCCAACGTCGTGCTCGCGCGCGTGCGGCGGCTCGACGGGCGGCCGTTCATGGCGATCCGCATTCTCAGCGCGCTCGCCGGCGCGGCGCCGCCGCAGTGGCTGGGCTGGATCGGTTGGGAGCTGTTGCTTGCCGGCGCAGACCAGGCGGCGCGCCCGGCCGTCGACAGGTTGGCGGAGTTTTCGCGAGACCCCGGCCTCGCGCTCGGCGGCCCGCGCGAGGCGCTCTACGCGGCCATCGAGCTCTTGCGCTGCTGCGACGCGGGCGACGCCGCGGGCTACGCGCTGCGCGTGGCGCGCTTGCGCCAGGCGCTGGCGGGCTTTGCCGATCTGGCGCTCGAGCTCGAGCAGCTGCTGGTGCTGCTCGACGCGCACGCCGAGCGCGGCGCGGTGACCGCCGAGCTCGATCGTTGGCTCGTCGGCGACACCGACACCATCGCCTGCGGGCTCTTCGGCCCGTGTCTGGGCCCGTCGACGCAACAGGTCGACGTGTGCGTGATCGCCGATCCGAGCGGCGCGCGACGCCGCGTGCCGACGCGCGCGCTGGCGTTGCAGAAGCTCTCGGCGCCGGCGGCACAGATCGAGCGCTCCCGACGGCGCGAGGGCCGCGAGGACGTCGCCCTCGCCGCGCTGGCGCTGGCAGGCCCCCAGGGCGCCGACGTGGCGGTGCTCTTTCGCAACATCTACCAGTTCGCCTACGCCCCCGAGCTTCACGAGGGTGTGCTGCGCGTGCTGCTTCATCGCGTCGGCGCGCGCCTCGGCGATGTGGCCAGCGTCGCCTGGCGCGAGGGCCGCATCACGTTGCAGCACGGTCAGCCGCTGCTGCTCGGCGATCCGCGCTGCGGCGGCGCGCTCGACGACCGCGTGCTGCTGTCTATCGCGCGCGACGGCCGCACCACCGCGCGCTCGGCGGCGAGCTCTTTGCGCATGCCGCTTCGCACCGTGCAGGCCACGCTGCGACAGCTCGCCAACGAAGGCGTCTGCCGCGTCGAGCGCAGCGGGCGCAACGTCGAGTATGTCGTCGAAGACACGACCTTCCGCGAGCCGACGGCGTGGTAGGACGCGCGCGCCGGCGCTGCTACGATCCGTAGCGTCATGACCTCGCGCCGTCACCAGCCGCTGCTCGCCGTCGCGCTGCTCGCCGCCGCGCTGCTGGCGCTCTCGGCGGGCGCGCGCTGCTCCGACGGCACGCCCACGCTGCCCGACGGGCGCAGCATCGTCGACGCCAGCGACGCGACGGCGCCGAGCGACGCGCGAGACGACGCGGCGAAGGCGCCGCTTCTGACCTTCGGCAACATCGAGGCGGTCAAAGAGCTCAACAGCGACGCCTCCGAAGACGATCCATCGCCGCGCAACGACCTGCTCGAGATCTACTTCGAGCGCGCCGGCAACATCTTTCGCGCCACGCGCGCCGCGATCACCGACAAGTGGTCGGCGCCGCGCAAGATCGCCGCGCTCAGCTCCACCGAGGCCGACAGCTCGCCGCGTCTGTCGGGTGACGGGCTGACGATCTACATCACCAGCCAGCGCACCGGCGGCACCGGCTCGCAAGACATCTACGTCTCGACGCGCAAGAGCTTGACGTCGGTGGCGTGGACCACGCCGGTGGAGGTCAGCGAGCTCAACAGCAAGGGCACCGACTGCTGCACGACCTTCGACAAGGACGACCTGACGATGATCTTCGTCTCCAACCGCGGCGGCGCTGGCGATCTGTTCATCAGCACGCGCGCCAAGGTCGACGATCCGTGGGGCAAGCCGACGGCCCTCGCGGCGATCAACACCGCGGTGCGCGACACCAACCCGTGGCTCGGCCCGCAGGGGCGCCTGCTGATGTTCGCCAGCGACCGGCCCGGCACCAGCGGCGACCTCGACATCTGGATCGTCGATCTGCTGGCGGCCCAGAGCGACGGCGGCGTCGCGCCGCTCGCGGGCACGGCGCTGGCCACGCCGCTTCCGTTGCCGGGCATCAACTCGGCGTATCCCGATCAGGATCCGTGGCTTTCACCTGACGGCAAGACGCTCTACTTCGCCAGCAGCCGCGGCGGCTCGTCGGACATCTACCGCGCGCGCCTCATCGAATAGCGAGGGCGTCGAATAGATCCTAGGGCGCCGGAAAGCACACGCGCGTGGGCAGCTGCTTGAGCCCTTGGCCCGCGCCGAGGCCGAGCTGGCCGCGCGTGTTTTCGCCCCAGCACCACAGCGTGCCGCCGCGCCGCACGCCGCAGGTGTGGCGCCGCCCGAGCGCGATGGCCTGCCAGCCCTCGAGCGACACGCGCGCCGGGCTGTCGCGATCGAGCCGGTCGCCGAGGCCGAGCTGACCGATGTCGTTGCTGCCCCAGCAGTAGAGCTCGCCCGAGCGGCGAACCGCGCAGGTGGCGCTCTGGCCGAGCGCGAGCGCGTTGTAGTCGTCGTTGCTGCCGACGCGGCGCGGCTGCCAGACCAACACGCCGGGGCGCGCCGGGCCGACGCCAACTTGGCCGTGGCTGTTTTCGCCCCAGCACCACAGCTCGCCCGCGCCGCGCAGCGCGCAGTTGTGAAACGCCCCGGCGACCACGCGGCTCCAGTCGCTGGCGCTGCCCACGCGCGTTGGCTGCGCGAGCGGCGCTGCCGGCGCGACCTGCCCCAGCGCGAAGCTCGCCACGTCGCCCCAGCACCACAGCCCGCGCCCGTCGTCCACCGCACAGCTGTGATAGACGCCCGCGCTCACCGAGCCGAACATCACGCTCGAGGCGACGGCGGCTGGCGCCAGCTGCGCCGGGGCGCGCGCACCTTGGCCCGTCTCCCAGCCGGTGAGCCCACCCCAGCAGGAGATCGCGCCGCTGCCGTCGTTGCTCACCGCGCAGGCGTGCGCGCCGCCCACGCCGAGCGAGCGCCAGGTGCCGGCGATGGGCAGCGGCGTGTCGAGATCGCCCGGCACGCCGGCGCCGAGCTGGCCGACGTCGTTGCGGCCCCAGCACGAGATCACGCCGGCGGAGTCGAGCGCGCAGCTAAAGCGCGCGCCGGTGCCGATCTCGACGTAGAGCTCCGGCGAGCCCTTGACGATGCGCTGCGGCAGCTCGGCCTTGGGCGGCGCGTCGGGCCCCACGCCGAGCGCGCCGTCACGCCCTTCGCCCCAGCAGTAGGCCTCGCCCGCGCCGCCGGGGCCGAGCAGCGCGCAGGTGTGCAGCGCGCCGGCCGCGACGCGGCGCGCCTGCGTGCTCTGCTCGCAGAAGCCGCCGCTGCAGCTGTCGCCGGTGCAAGTGCACGCCTCGCAGCGACGGCCATCGCCACCGCACGCCTCGGTGCTGTCGCCGGCGACGCACTTGGTGCCGTCCCAGCAGCCGTCGCAGCAGGCGCCGCGCCAGCAGCGGCCGTCACCGCACGGCGTGCCGTCGCCGACAGCCTGACAGCTGCCGCCGACACAGACCTCGCACTCGCCGCAGCCGCCAGCGCAGTCGATGTCGGGACACGGCACGGGGCGCGCGCGCGCGCCGCTGCCCAGCGCGCCGGGCACGACGCAGGCCGAGACGCAGGTGCCTTCCTGGCAAGTGCGCCCGCCGCAATCGAGCGTGTCGAGACACGCCGACTCGAAGAGCAGCCACACCTCGCTGACCTGCTCGGCGAGGTAGCTGCCGATGGCGCGCTTCTGCGCGATGATCTGGCCGGCCTCGTCGATCAGCTCGGCGTAGACGCTCCAGCGCCGCGCGGCGTCGCCGCCCATCGGCAAGAGCGGCACGCGCAGCGGGAAGCTCGCGTCGCTGCCGATGGCGACGTCCTTGTCGAGCAGCGGCAGCCCGCTCTCGCCGCTGACCACCACGCGCACGCGCCGCCCGCGCGCGCGCGCCGTGCTGTCGGCGTCGATGTAGACCAAAAGCTGCGTGAGCGGATCGTCGCAGCCGGCGAGCGCGCCCAGCAGCGCGGCGAGCAGCGCAGCGAGCAGCGTGCTTTGTTTGATCCGACGCATGGGCTGCGCGAGCTTAGCAGCGTCGAGGATCGCTGGCGCTCACTTCCAGCGCCACAGCGGCATCTTGGAAGCGGCGCGACGCGACTTGCGCTTGCGGCGACGCACGCGCCGAGCGCGACGTTTGCGCGACGGGCTGACCGTCGCGCGCGCCGTCGCGCGGCCGGCGTCAGCCGGTATGGTGCGCACGGCGCCGAGCTCCACACCGACGCCGCTGCCGCTCGACGCGCCGCTGCCGCTCGACGCGCCAGCATCGGCCGCGGGCGCAGGCGTCGCCACGCGGGTCGCGGCGACAACCGGCTTGGCCACCGCCGGCGCTTTGGACAGAGTCGGCGCTTTGGGCGCGGCCGGCACCTTCGTCGCGTTGGCGTTGCTCGCGGCCGCGACCGACGCGGCCGAGCCGACGCTCGATCCGGCGCCCGAGCCGGAGCCCGAGCTCGAGCCCGCGAAGATCAACAACCCGAGGCCGAGCCCTACCAGCGGCGTGGCGCACGCGGCGGCGATCAGCGCGCGCTTGCGGCGCCGCTTGCTCGCGGCGTGCTTGCGCAGCGCGTCGAGGCCCTGCTCGATCTCGCGCCCGCGCCGATCGCGATATTCCGACAGCCATTCGTTGACGACGCCCTCGACGCTGACCGCCTCCTCCTCGAGCACCAGCACGCTGTGCATCCACTGCAGCTCGCGCGCGACATCGGCGGCGCTGGCGGGCCGGTGCTCGCGGTTCTTGGCGAGCAGCCGAAACAAAAGCTCGCACAGCTCGGGCGGCACGTCGTCGCGCTCGTCGCCGATGTCGGGCGGCGCGTCGTCGAGGATGCGCCGCACGATCACTTCCGGTCCCTTGCGCCCGTCGTAGAGGCGCCGGCCGGCGAGCATCTCGTAGAGCACTACGCCGAGCGAGAACAGATCCGAGCGCCGATCGAGCGGCTCGAAGCGCAGCTGCTCGGGCGACATGTAGCCGTACTTGCCCTTGAGCAGCCCTGCCGTGGTCTCGACGCCGCCGCCGAGCGCCTTGGCCACGCCGAAGTCGGTCAGCTTCACCACGCCGTCGAAGCCGAGCAGGATGTTCTGCGGCGAAACGTCGCGATGCACGAGACAGATCTCGCCCTGCTCGGGCGAGCGCAGCTCGTGCGCGGCGTGCAGCCCGAGGCTGACCTGCAGCGCGATCTCGACGCACACCGACAGCGGGATCAGCTCGCCGTGACGCGCCGACTCGCGGATCAACAGCGACAGCGGCGCGCCGTCGAGATACTCCATCAGCAAGAACAGCCCGTCGCTGTCCTCGCCCACGTCGAGCACGCTGACCACGTTGGGGTGGCTGACCAGCCCCGCCAGCCGCGCCTCCTCGAGAAACATCGCGCGCACGCGCGGATCTTCGCGATAGGGCGCGTGCAGGCGCTTGACGGCGTAGAAGCGGCGGAACGTCGCCTCGCCGCGCAACGCCAGCTCGACCCGTCCCATGCCGCCGCTGGCGAGCTCGCAGATCGGGACCAGTCCGGCAGTGCCCGCCAACATGCGAAGAATTATAGCTCAGAGGTCGAAGCCGCCGCCCGCGGTGAGCCCGATCCAGGCCGGGTCGATGACGATGGCGGGCTGCGCCGCGATCTCGGCGCGGGCCATGATGAAAAAACGCGCGTCGGCGCCCCAGCGCCACTCCACGCCGGCGCCGACGTCGTAGGTCGAAAGAAAGGCGCGCGTGTCGTGCTGCCAGCGGCGGTCCTGGTAGTCGCTGTGCACCAGCTCGACGGTGACGCCCCAGCGCGCGAAGACCGCCGTCGAGCCGAAGCAAAGCTCGAGGCGCAGATCGGGCGCGAGGCGCAGCGTGCCGGCGAAGGCGAGGCTGTCGGCGGCGACAGCGCGCAGCTGGTACTCGAAGCGCGTGGCGAGCGCGGCGCTGACGCGGCGCAGGCGCAAGAAGGCGAAGCGCCCTTCGGCGCCGAGGTGTTGGATCAGACCGCCGATGGTGGCGTAGTAGGCGAACACGTCGGCGCGCGAAAAGCCGACGCCGAGCGCGACCTGTCCTTCGGGCAGAAGCGGCACGAAGCCTTCGGCGAGCGGCGTGAGGCCGGCCACGGTGCGCGGCACGAAGGCGACGAGCCCGCCCGAGAGCCTCAGCGAAAGCTGGCCGCGGCGAAGCGGCGTGGCGCCGGCGTAGGTCGGCCCGCCAGCGCGCGCGCGCGGGGGCGAGACGAGCACGCTGGCCGCCGCGACGACGATGGCGAGCACGAGCGGCGGCCTCATAGCGAGAAGCTCCAGCCGAGCTCGTAGAGCGGCGTGAAGCCGAGCAGGTAGACGCCGCGCAGCGGCACCACGGCCGTCAAGCGCATGAAGAAGCCGGCGCCCGAGGGGCGCATCCACTGCGCGGCGATGCCGGCGTTGATCGCGCGCGGCCGGCCGTCGCCTTGCACCTCGTGCTGGTTGTAGGCGACCTCGACCACCGACAGCACGTCGAGGGTGAGGGACAGATCGAAGCTCAGCCGCACGCGGCGGCGCACGGTAACGCTGGCGCGCGCGCCGAGCGTGGCGGTCAGCCCGTTGCCGACGGGCAGGTCCTCGCTGCGCAGGTCGAGCACCAAATCGGTGACCCAGAAGGCGTAGGCGGCCTCGAGGCGCGCGGCGAGCGCGAAGCGGCCGCGGCGATAGAGGCGCACCTTCGTCTCGTAGCCGAAGCTGTGCACGAAGCCGAGGTAGGTGCGGTAGTGCAGCGCTAGATCGACGCGCGAGCCGGCGCCGATGGCGAGGTCGAGGCCCGCCGAGGGGACCATCAGCGCCAGGCCGCCGCCCACCGACGCGGCGATGTGCTTGTGGCCGAGCGCGTCGGCCGAAAGCAGCGGCGCCGAGGAGTGCGCCAGCGAGCTCGGCTCGCCGCGCGCGCTGCTGCTGGCGGCGAGAGACAGCGCCACGATCGCGATCATCGTGGCGCGGCGCGCGATCACGAGACCGAGATGGTGAGCGCGTGGATGCTGTCGCTCGGATAAGGAAAGGCGAGGTCGTCGGGCTGTGCGCGGCCGATGCTGTCGACGGCGCGCACGCGCAGCTGGTGCTCGCCGCGGCCGAGGCGTACCTCGGTGCGCCACAGCGACCACAGGCGCGCCGGCTGATCGTCGTCGGGGCGGTTGAAGGTGATCGTCGCCGGCTCGAAGGCGCCGCCATCCACCGACAGCTCCACGCGCGCGATCTCGGCGCGCCCCGACAGCGCGATGCCGCTCACCGGCACGAGCCCGGCCGAGGCGCTCGTCCTCGGCGTGTCGATGCGCGAGATGACGCCGATGGTGGGATCGACGATCTCGTCGAGCGCGTGATTGACCACGCGCACCGTCGGCGCGCGACGCAGCGCGCGAATGCCCACCAGCCACTTGGGCTGGCGAAAGCCGTAGCGACCGGGGCGCACCAGCCGCAGCGGGAAGCCGTGGTTGGGCCGCAAGGGCGTGCCGTTGAGGTGCGAGGCGAGCAGGGCGTCGTCGCCGAGCGCGTCGCGCGTCTCGAGCAGCGCCGGGAAGCCGTCGGCGCCCACCAGCAGCACCGCGCGCGTGCTCGGCAGCAGCTTGGCGTCCTCGAGCACGTCGGCGAGGCGCACGCCCTCGAAGGTGCCCGACGAGATCAAGCCGCCGCCGGGCAGGTTGCCCACGCACATCATCGTCATCGTCAGGCTACGCCGAGGAAAGCGGCCCAGTGCCGCCATGTCGAGCGTGCGCGCGCGCCCGACGTTGCCTTCGACGCGCAACGACCAGCTCGACGCGTCGAGAAAGCGCGTGCCGGTGTAGGCGTTGACGTACCACTCGGACTGCGGCGTGAGCGGCGACGCGGGCGTGGGGCGGTAGAACGAGTCGGCGACGAGCGGCACGCCGCAGCCGGCAGCCGGCAGCACCAGCGCGCTGCCGGCGAGCGTCGCGGCGGCGCCACCGATGAACGCGCGTCGGGAGATCACCGCCCGAGCGTAGCGCGCGCGTGGCTCGCCCCTCAAGCGCCGGCGCGCGCGTCCCGCCACGATCGGCGCTAAGATCGGCGCTGTGACGCGACGCTGCCCCCGCGCCCGGCCTTCTTCGCCGCTGCTGCTGCGGCTGCTCTCGTTTCACGCGCTGCTCGCGCTGCTCGCGCTGGCCGCGGCGAGCGCTGGCTGCGCCGGCACGCGCCCGCAAGCCGCCGACGCCGCCCCCGACGTGGGCGACATCAGCTTTCGCGACAGCACGCCCCTCGACGATCTGCGCGTCGACGTCGACGGCCCCACGAGCGACAGCGTCAGCAGCGCCGCGCTGCCCGGCAGCGGCCCGGTGCGCGGCCACGACGCCATCGTCAGCCCCAGCGCCCAGCTCTACGACGTGATCTGGCGCGGAGACAGCGGCTACTTCCGCGTGGTGCCGCTCGGCGCGACGCAGCTTCCCGACTGGGGCAACGCCACGGCGTGGGCGCCGCTATGGACCGTCGCCGATCTCCCGGGCCAAGGCGATGTGCAGACGCTCGGCCTGACGGTGCTGCAGGGCGCCATCTCGCAGGGTATCTGGCGCGGCGACATGGGCTACTCGCGCAGCATCCCCTTTTCGGCGAGCGGCACGCCAGACCTCGGCAACGCCAGCGCGTGGTCGGCGCCACTTTCGCTGAGCGACATCGAAGGCAGCGGCGCGCTCACCGCTCAGAGCGGCTTCGTCGACAGCACGCACCTTCATCAGAGCTACTGGCGCGGCGGAATGCGCTACGCGCGACGCGTGCCGCTGCTGTCCGACGGCGCGCCCGACTGGGCCAATGGCGAGGCCTGGCAGAGCGGCGACGCCAGCGCGCTGCCGGGAAGCGGCGACGTGCACGCCGAGAGCATCGCGGCGCTTCCCGGGGCGGTGCTGCTGCAGACGATCTGGCGCGGTGACCTGCGCTATCGGCGCAGCGGTCCGGTCGACGCGCAGAAGCCGGCGGCGCTCGACGAGGCGCAGGCCAGCGCCTGGGACGGCCCCGTCGCGCCGTAGCCGCCGCACTGTCGCTAGCTGGGCCTAGTTGGGCGTCCAGCCGGCGATGCGCGCCATCAGCACCCACATCGCCTTGGCGATGCGCACGCGCGCGCCGCCGACGCTGCCGAGGTGGCCGCCATCGAGCTCGGTGGTGTAGTCGCGACAGATCGCCGGATAGGCGACGCCGTCGTCGGGGTGGTTTTCGCAGCTGCTGCTGTTGGTCGGCGAGCAGTACTGCACGCCGTCGCGGTTGTCGAAGCACGGCGCGCCCGACGGCGTGTGCGAGGTGATGTCGGCCATGTCGAAGAGGATCATGTTGTGCTGCGTGGCGTACTGGCGCATCTGCTGGTTGAAGTCGCGCGAGGCGGCGCTGCCGATGCCGCGCGCCAGGCTCGCCGTCCACAGCACGAAGGTCTTGGTCGGATGCTGCGCCCAGAACGCCTCGAGGTCCTTGATGTCGTACTTGCTCGCGTTGGCGACGAAGAAGCCCTGGCTGGGCGAGGCGATGTCGCTCTGCGGATCGACGTTGAGGTAGCTGAACTGATAGCTCAGCACCTGGTAGCCCTGGTTGATGTACTGCGGCGCGAGCTGCGTGATGAAGTTTCCGGTCAGCTCGCTCCAGCTGCCGGTGCGCGCTTCGAACTTCCAGTTGCTGCGATCGTAGCGCACCGGGTCGGGCGTGAAGCGCATATGCGCCGGCACCTGGTTGGCGTTGTAGTCGCTCTGCGTGTAGTTCTTGATCTGGGTGAAGCCGCCGGCCACCCAGTCGCGGCGACACGACACCGGCGTCTGGCCGTAGCTCGCCGCGGTCAAGCAGTCGAGCGACTCGTGGATGTTCTGTCCCACCGAGCGATCGGAAAAGACCATCTTGATGTTGCGCGCGGCGGCGAGGTACTGGGCAGGGATCTGCTCGAACAGGGCGACGTGGTTGTGATTGATCACGATGCCGCTGGTGGGGCCGAGGTCGGGCGTGCGCGGAAGGTCGCCGCTGCTGCTGCCCGCGTCGACGGTGCTGTCGCCGCTCGGCGGCGCGCTGTCGCC
>JAGQIK010000587.1 GCA_020431405.1 Myxococcales bacterium | reverse complement strand
GGTACTCGGCGAAGGCGCCGCCGCGCGCGATGGCGCGTGCGAGCAGCTCGGCGTCGCGCAGCGCGTCGCTGATGCCTTGCGCCGTGATCGGGTCGCGGAAGTAGCCGGCGTCACCCACCAGCGCCCAACCGGGACCGTAGGGCTTGCGCACGGTGCTCTGAAAGCCCGCTGCACCGTAGAGCTTCGACGCCGCGCGGCTGTTGCGCACGCGCTCGCCGAGGTCGCCCATCTCGTCGAGGATGGTCAGGAAGCCGGCGGCCGTGTCGGGTGCGACATCACGCAGGTAGCGCTCGCGGCTGCAGGCGGCGAAGGCCAGCGTGAGGCCGTCGTTGGTGGGGATCAGCCCGCCACTGACGTCGTGGCCGAAGTGCCACTCGAAGCCGCGCGAGGGCAGGCCGGCGAAGTAGCCGTACTGCACGCCGGTGGCGTACGCGCCCTCGCGCAGCACCTCGGCGCCGGCGAGGCGCGCCACCATCGACTTGCGACCGTCGGCCCCGACGACCAGCGGCGCGCGGTAGTCGCGCTGGTTGCCCGCGCGGTCCTGCGTGCGCACGCCGACCACGCGCTCGCCGTCGCGCAGTAGATCGAGCACGCGCGTCTCGTGCAGCACCGTAGCGCCGGCCTCGCGCGCGCCGTCGCAGATGATCGGATCGAGCAGCGTGCGGCGCGGCGCGAAGAGCGTGCTGACGCCGCCGCGCTCGCCGATGTCGACGCAAAGCGACGTGCCCGGGTAAAAGAAGCTCGTCTCGGCGACCGCCGGCGTGCCGCCCGCGACCACGCGCGGCAGAAGGCCCCAGCGGTGAAGCTGCATCACGGCGGGGCGCATCAGCGCCAGCGTCGAGAGCGTGTCGGTGCCTTCTTTGCCGCGCTCGAGCACCAGCACGTTGTAGCCGCTGCGCGCGAGCAGCATCGCGGTGGCGGCGCCCGCGCAGCGCGCGCCGACAATGATCACGTCGTAGGTCGAGCTACAGGATGTCTTCAGCATCGGAGTGTCCTTAGGCCGCCTGGCGGACGGCGAGAAAGGCGCTCATGTGGGCGCTCAGCGCGCGGGCGTCGGCCGCCGCGCCGTCGATGAAGGTCGAGCGGCGCGTGCGCAGCACGGGCAGCCCCATGATGTACATGCCGGGGGCGTCGACCACGCCGCCGTCGTGGCGCATGCGCCCGCGGCGGTCGAACACGTCGACATCGATCCACGAGTGGTCGGGGCGAAATCCGGTGGCCCAGACCACGCTCTTGATCTCGCCGCCGCCGCGCAGGTCGAGGCTCATCGGCGGATTGCTGGGCAGACGCGTCGGCTCGAAGCGATGCGAGGGCTCGACGGCGGAGGCGAGGCCGGTCCGGTCAGCGTACTCGTCGATGCGGTCGAGCAAGCGCTCGAGCTTGAGGTCCGAGAGCTTGCACATGTTGGCCAGCGAGCCGGAGAAGAGCGCCACGCCGTCGCGCATGCCAGCGAGCCGCCCGACGAGCTTTACGCCGCGCTCGCCGAGCACGTTGAGGTCGAGCGTGCGGCGCGAGGGCGAGCCCACCAGCTGGATCGAGGCCAGGCTGCGCGCGCGAGAGAGGTTCTCCATCTCGTCGAAGCGCTCGTCGTAGACGCCAGCGGCGTCGAGCCACCATTGGATGTCGCGGCCGCGGTAGTCACGCGGCGCGCGCAGGTGCTCGCCGACCGAGAGCGTCACCTGGCGGCCCGAGCGCTGTAGCTCGTCGGCGATCTGCGTGCCGCTCGACGACGCGCCGACCACCAATACGCCGCCTTCGGGCAGCGTGCTCGGGTTGCGGTACGCGCGCGAGGTGATGGTGAACAGATCGCTGGGCAGCCCTTCGGCGCAGGCCGGCACGTTGGCGATGTTGCAGGCGCCGCTGGCGACGACCACGGCGCGGCAGCGGAAGGTGCCCTGGTTGGTCACCACCGCGTAGCCGCCGTCGCGCCGCGTCACCGAGCGCACCTGCGTGTGCGTGTAGATCGGCGCCGACACCATCGTCTCGGCGTAGCGCTCGATGAAGCCGATGGTCTGCGAGAGCGTGCGGTAGCCGTTGGGATCGGAGCCTTGATACTGGTAGCCGGGCAGCCGGCTCATCCAGTTGGGCGTGAGCAGACGCAGCGAGTCCCAGCGCTCGCGCTTCCACGAGTTGGCCACTTCGCCGCGCTCGAGCAACACGTGGTCGATGCCGCGCTCGGAGAGACAGCGGCTCATGGCGAGGCCCGCGTGTCCGGCTCCGATGATGACGGCGGTGGTGGTGCGACGCATGGCAGGCTCCTGATTCGTTACGTGCGAGAGATGAGAAGAGAGAGAGAGAGAGAGGGCGGGTGACGGCCGCTGCGCCCGTTGCGTCCGGCGCAGCAGCTCGTCAGCGCCACCCGCTTAGGCCTTGCAGGCCTCGACGTTGATGTTCGTCGGGTTGCTGATGATGTCGAAGACCGCCGAGCGCTTCTGCGACTGCGCCACCAGCGCCTCGATCTCCTGCTCGCTGGCGTCGGCGTCGATCTCGAAGCGCACGGTGATGTTCGAGAAGCCGTTGCGCGCGTCGGTGTCGGCGCCGAGGATGGCGAGCACGTCCATGTCGCCCTCGAGCGTCGCGGTCACCGAGTGCAGCTGAATCTTGCGCATCTGCGCGATGGAGGCGACGCCGGCGGTGAGGCAGCTGGCGAGCGCGGTGAGCGCGAGCTCCGGCGGCGTGACGCCGTTGTCCGACGCGGCGAACAGCTCGGGATGGTCGGCGTCGAGGGTGAACTTGGTGCGGTGCGACTGCTCCGCGCCGAGCCCGAAGTAGTTCTGCACCGTCGAGCGGCTGTGCGCGCCGTTGATCCACTCGCAGGTGGCGCGCCACTTGAACTGGGCAGCCGCCGGCATCCCCGAAAGTTGCTCGCGCGCTCCGAGCAGCGCCTCGACGTTCACACCGTTGTCCGCGTTCAGGTTCGTGTTGTTGGTCGTGATGGTCATGTCAGCTCTCCTTGTTTGGGCTGTCGGTTCTTTGTTTGGGGCGGCCTCGCCGCCGACACCCCGACCTAATACAAGGGCTGGGCCAACTCGCGCGCGCGCGTAAGTCTTCGTTTTTGCTGAGGCGGGGGACCAGGCAGGGCAGGGGCAGCCCGCGCGCCCCGAATAGTCAGGAGCGCGTGTCAGGGGCTTCCGAAATGTCAGGAGCTACTGTTCGAGCAGGGGCTCGAGCTTGGCGCTGATCGCGTCGAGCTCGAAGCGGCGGGCCAGCGGACGCAGCCCGTCGACGAAGGGGCCGAAGCGCGCGTCGAGCGCTTCGAGGGCGTCGAGCTGCTCGCGCACGCCGGCGATACGCCCGGCGCGCGCCGCGTCGTAAAGGCCGCGCATGGCGTCGGGCGGTGGCAGCACCTCGGGCAGCGCATCGCTGGCGCTCTCACCGGCGCCGAGATCGATCGCCACACCGATGCCGGTGCCGACGCTGCGCAGCCCACCGCCCGACTCGCCGCGCCGCCAGCGAACGCCGAGGTGGCGGCCGAGCTTTTCGAGCAGCTCGTCGGCGCGGATCGGTTTGGCGACGAAGTCGTTGGCGCCGGCCGCCACGCTCTCCTCGCGGTCGGACGGAAAGACGCTCGCCGACAGCACGATGATCACCGTGTCGTCGAGACCGGCGCCGCGCACCGCGCCGATGGCCTCGTGGCCGCCGAGCTCGGGCATCACGAGGTCCATGAATATCGCGTGCGGGCGCCAGGCGAGCGCCTTCTCCACGCCGGCGCGCCCGTCGGGTGCCTGCTGCACCTCGAAGCCGAGCGGCAGCAGCAGCTCACTGACGAAGGCGCGGCTCTGCTCGTCGTCGTCGACCACCAGCACGCGATAGGGCCCGCCTTCGAAGCCGACCACGTCGCTGCTCGGCAGCGCGCTGGCCTGCGTCTCGCACACCTCGAGCTGCAGCGAAAACCAGAACGTGCTGCCCGCGCCAGGCGCGCTGCGCATGCTCAGGTCGCCGCCCATCGCGCGCACCAGCTGCTGGCTGATCGCCAGGCCCAACCCGGTGCCCTGATGCACGCGCCCGCGCCGCACCACCTGGCGGAAGGCCTGAAAGACCTGCTCTTGGTCCTCGGGCGCGATGCCGATGCCGCTGTCTTCGACCTCGAAGCGGATCGCGCCGTCCTGCGCGCGCACGCGAAACGTCACCGTACCCTCGTCGGTGTATTTGATCGCGTTGCTCAGCAGGTTGATCAGCACCTGGCGCAGCTTGCGCGCGTCACCGCGCACGGCGCCCGGCACCTCGGCGTCCACCTGGTGCTCGAAGGCGATGCCGCGTTCTTGCGCGCGCAGCCGGAATGTCTCGGCCAGATCGCCTACCAGCTCGCGCAGCGCCAGCGCTTCGCTCTCGAGCTCGAGCTTGCCGGCTTCGATCTTGGAGAGGTCGAGCAGATCGTTGATCAGCGTGAGCAGGTGCTCGCCGCTGCGCGCGATGACGTCGAGGCCTTGGCGTTGCTTGTCGCTGAGGTCACCGCCGCGCCGCAGAAGCTGCGCGTAGCCGAGCAGCGCGTTGAGCGGCGTGCGCAGCTCGTGGCTCATGTTGGCCAGGAAGCGGCTCTTGGCGAGGCTGCCTGCTTCGGCGAGCTCCTTGGCCTCGAAAAGCTCGCGCGTGCGCTCCTCGACAAGACGCTCGAGGTTCTCGTAGAGCGAGGCGTTCTCCAATGCCGGCGCGACCTGCGACGCGATGGTGGTCAGCAGGCTCAGATCGGCGGCGGCGTACTCCTGGCCTGGGCGGTTGCTGCCGATGGCGAGCAGCCCGAGCAGCCGGCGCTTTGTCGAAAGCGGCGCCCAGAGCAGCGCGCGGACCGCCGAGCCGGTGGCGCCGCTGAAGCGTTCGTCGGCGTGCAGGTCGTTGACGATCTCGGGCTTTTGCCGCTCGCTGACGACCTGCCAAAGCGTGTGCGTCAGCTGCTCGTCGGCGCTGGTCTGCTCGCCGAACGACCCGGCGACGCGCGGCTTCTTTTCGTCTTGCTCGAGCAGCAGCGCGGCGCCCCAGCTGCCGCGGATCACGCGCGTGGCCTCCTCGAGCGCGACGGCGACCTGACGCTGGCTCTTGAGCGTGCCAGCGAGCTGATCGGAGAGCTTGTAGAGCAGGTTGATCTCGCGATAGGCGGTGAGCACTTCGTTGGCCATCGCCTTGCGCCGCGCCTCTTCGGCGATCCACGTGCGCAGCAGCGACGCCAGCGGCGCCGCCCCCGGCGGGCCGAGCAGCACGCCGAGCTCTACGTCGCCGACGACGATGGGGAAGCGCGTCGCGTCGTCACCGGCGCCGTCGCCGAGCAGTCGTCGACCCTTGGTGTCGTGCACCTCGTAGCTGACGCCGAGCGCCGCCGCCAGCTCGCGCAGCGAGCTCGCCGCCGCCGAGTCTTCGCGCAGCAGCTTGCCGAGCTTGATCGACTTGGGCACGCCTACGCTCTCGCTACTCGAGCCCGAGGACCTCGACGGCGCGCTGGTAGAGCGCCTCTGGATCGAACGGCTTGGTGATGTAGAGGTCAGCGCCGACGGCATCGCCCTTCTGCCGATCGACCTCCTGGCCCTTGGCCGTCAGCATGACCACGTAGACGTCCTCCATCTTCCACTTCTTCTTGACCGTCTCGCACACGTCGAAGCCGTTCATCTTGGGCATCATGATGTCGAGATAGACCAGCTGCGGGCGTTCGCGCTCGATCAGCTCGAGCGCCTCTTGGCCGTTAGATGCCGTGAGCAGCTCGACGCCCTCGTCCTCGAGGTCCTCGAGCGTCTGCTCGATCAGCTGTGCGATGTGCTTCTCGTCGTCGACTATCAGGATCTTCATGACTACCTCGCGTCGCGCTCGTCGCCGGCGCCATTTTCTTCGGCCAGCAGAAACAAGGAGACGTCCTCCATCTCCTTGGCCGCGCGCAGCTTCTTGACGATGGCGTGCTGGCCGACGACGGACGCATCGATGATGATGATGTCGGGGCGCAGCGCGCGCGCGCGCTCGAAGCACTGCTCGCCGCTGCAGGTCTCGATCACGTGCTCGCCGGCGCGCTCGAGCGTGCGGCGCAGCTCGGGCGTGACCGACTCGCCCTCGGCGACGACCAGGATCGTCTTGCCGCTGTCGCTGTGCACCGTGAGCGTCGCGACCTCCGAGAGCAGCGTCGCCGTCTCGGTGGGTTTGGTCAGATAGCGGTCGATGCCGAGCCGAAAGCCGCGCTCGCGGTCCTCGACGATGGAGTGGATCATGATCGGGATGCGGCTTGTCTGCGGGTCGTTCTTGAGCACCGCCGCCGCGTCGAAGCCGTTCATCTTGGGCATCATCACGTCGAGGATCACCAGGTCAGGTTTGAGCGCCTTTGCCAGCGCGATCGCCTCGAGCCCATCGCGCGCCTCGCTGACCGCGTAGCCGCCGCTCTCGAGCTCCTGCTTGAGGTACTCGCGGATGTTGGCCTCGTCGTCGACCACGAGCACGGTCTTGCGGCGGCCCTCGTCGAGCAGCTCGTCGTCGGCTGACTGTCCGCCGAGCCGCTGCATCAGGTGCACCACGTCGGGGCTCTCGCGCCCGTGGCGCCTGTCGCCCTCCGCTTGCTCCAGCTCGGGCTGCGCCATCACCGGCAGCGTGAAGATGAACGTGCTGCCCACACCGAGCTCGCTCTCGACCCAAATGCGGCCGCCGTGATGCTGCACGATCTGTTTGCTGATCGGCAGGCCGAGGCCAGTGCCCTTGGGTTTGTCCGTCAGCGTGTCGCCCACCTGCTTGAACTTCTCGAAGACCTGATGAAGCTCGTCCTGGGCGATGCCAGCGCCGGTGTCGCGCACGCTGACGACGATCTCTTCGCCCTCGCGCCGCGCGCTGCACACCACCTCGCCTTGGTCGGTGAACTTGGCCGCGTTGGAGACGAGGTTGATCAGCACCTGGATCAGTCGGTCGCGGTCACCTTCGATCGCGGGCAGCTCGGCCTCGACGTCGCAGCGCAGCTCGAGCGGGCGGCCCTCGAAGAGGCTCGTCGTCGAGGCGGCGACACGTTCGACGATCTCGGCGACGGACAGCTCGGACATGTTCCAGTTGACGCTGCCGGCTTCCATCTTGGCGACGTCGAGTACCTCGTTGATCAATGTCGTGAGCCGGTCGCCCTCCGAGATGATGATGTCGAGGTTGCCTTCCACGCGGCCGACGGCCTTCTTAGTTTTTGGGTCGGCGGACTCCGAGATCAGCGGGAAGAGCTTCTTGTCGAGCGTGCGCTTGATGATCTTGGTGAAGCCGAGGATCGACGTCAGCGGCGTGCGTAGCTCGTGCGAGACGTTGGAGATGAAGTCCGTCTTCATGCGGTCGATCTCTTTGGCCGTCGTCACGTCGCGCACGATGACCAGGTGACCGAGCACGGGCGGCGGCTCGCCGGCGATGCTGTCAGAGGTGATCGCGCCGAGCGTGACCAGCCCGACGCGATCGCCAGGAAGCGCGATCTCGATCTCGAGCGGCTCGCCATCGGCGCGCAGCTTGTCGCGCTGCGAGATCGCGGCGACGAGCTCGCGATGCAGCACGTCGCGATAGCTGCTGCCGACGACCTTGTCCTGCGCCAGGCCGTAGGCGCGCAGCAGCGTGCGGTTAACGAGCGTCACCGCGCCGTCGAGATCGACGACGATCAGCCCGTCGGCCATGTTGTCGAGCACCGCGCGCAGGTAGCCGCCCTGCTGCTGCAGCGCGCGGTTGGTTTCGTAGAGCTGGAGCGTTTGCTCTTCGGCGATGCGCTCGGCCGACTTGCGCGCGGCGCGCTCGCGCTGCAGGCGCCGCTCGAGCCGCGCTACCTGCGGGTCATCCGCCATCTTCTGGTCAGTTCTTCTTGGTCAGCGTGAAGCGCACGACGGTCTTGGGCTCGGACTCGAGGTTCTCGCGCTGCACGTCGATGTGCTCGCCGAAGTGCTTGATGCAGCCCTGAATGAGGCCCTCGGCGAGATCGCCGAACGGACGCGACGAGCGATAGAGCATCACCAGCGTGTCGGGCTTGCTGTCGTCGTGCTCGAAGACGGGCAGCTCGGCGTCGGCGTAGAGCTTGCGCACCTCGACGTGGATGTAGTCGTTGACGCCGGCGAGAAACTCGAACGCAGTGGAGCCTTCCTTGAAGAAGTGCGGATGGGCGACCGTGAAGCGGCCGAACAAGTGCACGCCGAACGCGTGCAGCAGCGCGGGCACCTCGGCGCCCGTGGCCTCGGCGAGCTGGGTGACGAGCCGCACCATCTCGCCGTAGTCGTACGTACCGAGCGTGGTGTACACGCCGCCGGAGCCGAGCTCGGCGCCTTCGATGATGGTGTCGACCATGTCGGGAGAGAAACGGTCTTCGACCATCTCGAGAAACTCGGTGAACACGACGCCTTTCAACGCACGCTCCTTGGGCTGATATGGCCTTTGACAGAGGCCTGGTGGTGGGTGGAGGCTCGCAAGCATGATAGTAGGCAGTGTGCGACACAGATGGGTCAACCCCAATTACAGGAACGCTCGGTGAGCGCCGACGAGACGCACCAAGCGACGATCCTGATCGTCGATGACACCCCGACCAACCTCGAGGTGCTCGTCGATCTGTTCCTCGAGCAGGGGCTCGAGGTGCTCGTCGCCAACGACGGCGAGAGCGCGCTCGAGAAGCTCGAGCTGACGCAGCCCGACATCATCCTGCTCGACGTGATGATGCCCGGCATGGACGGCTTCGAGACCTGCCAGCGCATCAAGCAGCGCGAGGCGACGCGCCAGACGCCGATCCTCTTCATGACCGCGCTCTCGGAGATCAGCTCGAAGATGCAGGGCTTCGCGCTCGGCGCCGTCGACTACGTGACCAAGCCGTTTCAGGTCGAGGAGGTCGCCGCGCGCGTCGAGACCCATCTGCACCTGCAGCGGCTGCGTCGCGAGCTCGCCGAGGCCAACGAGCTGCTCGAGCAGCGCGTCGCCGAGCGCACGGCGCAGCTCGAAGAAGCGCTCGCCGACGTCAAGCAGCTCAAAGACCAGCTCGCGGCCGAGAACGTGTACCTGCGCGAAGAGCTCGAGCTGACCATGCGCTTCGACAAGATCGTCGGCGAGAGCGAGGCGATCAAGCGCTGCTTGCAGGAGGTGCAGACCGTCGCGCCCACCGACGCGACGGTGCTGATCCTCGGCGAGACGGGCACCGGCAAGGAGGTTTTCGCGCGCGCCGTGCACGAGCACAGCCGCCGAAAAGACGGCCCGATGGTCAAGGTCAACTGTGCCGCGCTGCCCTCGCAGCTCGTCGAGAGCGAGCTGTTCGGCCACGAAAAAGGCGCCTTCACCGGCGCGCTGGAGCGGCGCATCGGGCGCTTCGAGCTGGCGCACGGCGGCACGATCTTTCTCGACGAGATCGGCGAGCTCCCGCTCGAGCTGCAGGCCAAGCTGCTGCGCGTGCTGCAGGAGGGCGAGATCGAGCGCGTCGGCGGCGGGCGCACCATCAACGTTGACGTGCGCGTGGTCGCCGCGACCAACCGCGACCTCGCCGAGGCCGTCGAGCGCGGGACGTTTCGCGAGGACCTCTACTACCGCATCAACGTCTTTCCGCTGCTGCTGCCGGCGCTGCGCGAGCGCGACGGCGACATCGCGCTGCTGGTGCGCTACTTCGTCGACAAGCTGTCGCGCAAGATCGGACGCGAGATCCGCTCGATCCCGCAGGACGTGATGCAGCAGCTCGAGGCCGCGTCGTGGCCCGGCAACGTACGCGAGCTCGAGCACGCCCTCGAGCGCGCGGTGATACTCAGCACCGGCGGCAAGCTGACGCTGTCGG
>JAGQIK010000586.1 GCA_020431405.1 Myxococcales bacterium | reverse complement strand
GTCGTCGTACGACAGCTGGCGCAAGCGCTCGCGCGCGGCCTGCAGGAATGCGTGCGGCGCCCCCTCGTCCTCGGCTCGCTCGAGATGCTCGGCGGTCAACGCCAGGTCGCGGCTAGCAAACCACTCGGCGGCGCGCTGGTGCATCGCGCGCCGGCGGGCCAGCACCAAGGCGCCGTAGATGGCCTCTTGCAGCAACGCGTGAGAGAAGCGGTAGTCGGCCGCCTCGGCGACCACGAGGTCACGCGACACGAGCGTGTCGCAGCTGAACGCGTCGTCACCGCTGACCCAACGCAACGCATCGAGCGCGAAGCGCTGGCCGAGAACCGCCGCCGCCTGCAGCCCGTCGCGGTCTTGCTTGGGCAGCTTGTCGAAGCGCGCCAGCACGATCGCCTCGATGGATCCGGGTACGCTTTGCGCGTCGCCATCGGCGTCGAGCTCGGCGCTCAGCACGAGCTGCTCGAGAAACAGCGGGTGCCCGCCCGCGCGATCGATGCAGCGCGCGGCGTCGTCCGCCTGAAGCTCGTGACACAGCGCGCGCGCCTCGTCGGCCAACAGCGGCCCGAGGTCGATGGTCGTCGTCGTCTCGGCCGGCAGCTCGAGCCCGCGCGCCAGCGGCTCGTCGTCGGAGCGGCTGGTCAGCGCGAGCAGCAGCTGCGCCGCGCCTTCGGCGGCCAAGCGCGAGAGCTGCGACAGGTAGCCGACCGTTTGCGCGTCGGCCCAGTGCGCGTCCTCGACCACCAGCAGCAAGCGCTCGGTCTCCGCCCGGCGGCACACCAGATCGGCGAGCGTCTGCTGCTTGCCCAGTCGGCGTGCTGCGTCATCCATCGCCTCGTAGATCGCGCTGAGCTCGTCGCGCGGCGGCAACGCCAGCAGGTCATCGGCGAAGGCGCGCTGCGCTGGCGTCAGCCAGCCGGCGTCGACGGCCTCGTCGATCGCCGTGCGGCGGTATTGCTCGTCCGCCTGCGACGCGTCGATGTCGAGCAAGCTCGCGCACAGCGCCGACATCGCGTCGCGCCCGCGACCAACGCCGAAGTCGAGGACTTGGGCGGCGCAGCACGTGAACCCCTGCTCGCGCGCGATGTGGCGCAGCTCGCTGACCAGCGCGCTCTTGCCGATCCCCGGCTCGCCGCGCACGTAGAGCGCGCGACCACCCTCGCGCTGCGCGACGGCCTCGACCAGCTCGCGCAGCCGCCTCAGCTCGGCAGCGCGGCCGACGAAGCGGCGACGCTGCGACTGCTCGGCGCGCGCGCGCTCGTCGGACGACCGCTCGCGTATCACGCGGTACGGCGTGAGGGGATGGGCCTTGCCCTTGACGCGCGCCGGAGCGAGCGCGACGGTCTCGAAGCGCGCGGCGAGCAGCCGCCGAGTGCTCGCACCGACCACGATGTCGTCGGGGCCGGCGAGCTTGAGCAGCCGCGCGCAGGTGTTTACGGCGTCGCCGGTGATCGTGTAGCGCCCCTCGCGGTCGTCGCGCCGTCGTCCGAGCAAAAGTCCGGTGTTGATCGCCGTGTGCAGCGCGATGTGCATGCCGCTGCGCGCGAGCACGTCGGCGGCCAGCGGATCGAGCGCGCGATGCAGCCGCTGCGCAGCCAGCACGGCGCGCACCGCGTCGTCGCCGTGGGCGACCGGGATGCCGAACAGCGCCATCACCTCGTCGCCGACGAACTGGTTGACCAGGCCGCCAAACGCTTCGACGATGCTGGTGGCGTCGGCCTTGATGCGGCTCATGATCGGCTCGACCTCCTCGGGGTCGAACGCCTCGTTGAGCGCGGTGTAGCCCGAGAGGTCACAGAACATCACCGTCGCTCGCCGCCGCAGCGCATCGACCGCGGCCGCACCGACACCATCGCGCTCCGACGCGCTAGCCAGCGCGTGCCCACACGCCGAACAAAAGCGGTCACCCGCCGCGAGCGGCGCGGAACAGGAAGGACAGGCGAGCTGCAATCGCTTGCCGCAGCTGGCGCAAAACGCGGCGCCACTTTGGTTTTCGCGGCGGCAGTTTGCGCAACGCATGCGGTCTATTGTATGCCCACCCGCTCGCGTGTCGCCAGCGACGCTCTAGCGCAACCCGCTGACAATCGCCGCGTCGAGCAGGGCCTGCCGGTGCGTGGTAAATAGCGCCGGATGAACACCGACGACGCACCTTCGCCCGGCGGATTGATGACGACGCCGCAGTTTGTCGCTGCAACCCCCGCGTCACCAACCGGCGATCCCTCGACGCTATGGCGCTCGCTGCGCGAGGGTCCGCCCGCCAAGACGCCGCCGACGCCGCCGCCGACGAGCGCTGCGATGGAGGCGGGCGTGTCGCTGCTCGTCGAGCTCGCGAAGGCGCCGCTGCGCACCTTGCACAGCGAGTCTTTGGTCAGGAGTAGCCCACTGCCGCGGCCGGTGCGCGCGATGCTCGAGGCGCGGCAGTTCGGGCGGCGCTTCGACGCGGTCGCGCTCGATGTCGAGGCGATCGCGCATCGCTTGCCGTCGCTCGACTGCCCGGAGGGCCCGGTGGAGTTTCTGGCGAGCGACCGCTCGCTCGAGGACCTGAGCCTGTCGGTCGACGGGCTGCTGCAGCACCGCAAACGGCTGGTCGCGGCCACGGTCGACCGCAGCCGCCCGCGACGGCGCGTGCTCGTGATCGGCGCCGGCCCCGCCGGCTTGCTGGCCGCGATCCAGCTCGCCCTGCGCGACCACCACGTCGTCGTGTGCGAGCAGCGCGAGCGCTATTCGCGCAACCGCTACATCGGCGTGTACAAGGGCGTGACGGCGCTGATGGCGGCGCTCGGCATGCCCGAGCGCATGACCTACGACTTTTCGCAGTATCGCGGCAAGCGCGGCATCATGCTCGCCGACATCCAGACGCTGCTGCACGGCGTCGCCCTCAAGCTCGGCGTGGTGATCTACACCGCCACAGTCGCGCGCGACCTCGAGCTCGCGCAGCTGCGCAGTGGCGAGGTCGAGCTGCAGCGCGCGACACGCGCGGCCGCCCACTCGCCAGCGTCGATCGGCATCACCCGCTGGCAACACGACCGCGTCTCGCGCGTGGCTTCGGGCGTGACGATCGGCTTCGACACCATCGTCGAGGCCAGCGGCGGCCGCTGTGGTCTGCGCGAGACCCTGGTCGGCGTGGACAACGTGGTGTCGATCCACGATGTCGGCGTGGCGGCCGGGCGATCCGATCCGTCGCTGAATTCGTTTTTCGACGACCCCGAAGACCACTGCGCCGAGTACGTTCAGTCGGACTACGGTTGCTCTCCGGAGCTTCTGTCATCGTTTGCCGACGCGCTGGTCGCCGGCGACAGCGAGCAGATCCCCGACGAGATACCGTGCTTCGTTTCCAACGTCGACGCGTCGGTGTTCAGCACGGCGATGCAGCAGGCCGACGGATCGCTGGGACTGGCGTCGCGCGTCGGCGACCGCACGCTCGACATTCCGCACGACTGGGTCGTGCTCGAGTGCCGGCTGTCCGACGGGAGCCTCTCGCGCTATCACATCGAGGGTCCGCTGCCGCAGAGCTTCGAGTTCGGCGGCTCGCGCGTCTCGACCCGCCAGTCGCTCGACAAGCTCAATCCGGTGAGCCTGCTCTTGCGGATCCTCTACGCGATGGGCATGCCGTTCGACGCCATCGATCGACGGCGGCTCGTCGACTTCTACAGCGCGGAGAGCTCGCACGGCGACGCCAGCGACATCGTGAGCACCTGGGTGGGCCGCTTCCGCGGGCTGCGGGTCGGCCAAGAAGAGCCGATCTGGCGCGGCAGGTTGCCGGGATCCGAGACCATCGAATACGGCATCATCGGCGAGGCGCTGCAGAACGCTTGGTACCGTTTCGGCGTCGGCGTCGACGACGCGTTCAACAGCGCGACGTGCTTCGCCGAAGGATTCGACCTCGACGACGCGTCGTACCTGGCGCAGGCGCAGCGCCTCGAGCGCGTGATGCGCTCGCGCACGGTGCAGATCCTCTACCACCTCTACGCGGTGGCGCGCGACGAGAACCAAGGCGTCGTCGGCTCGGTGCTCACCGAGTACCACATGGAGGAGCAGCACAGCGAGGATCAGGCCGAAGCGCGCCTGCGCGAGGTCGCCCGCGAGAGCGCCGAGATCTTGGCGGTGCAGACCGACGTCGCGGTCGCAGGCGGCGACGAAGACGCGCTGCTCGAAGCGGCCATCGACCACGTGCGACGCGCCTGCTGCGACCGGGCGCTCGAGCTGCTCGCCTCCTTCGCGTATCCGCGCGAGCTGCTCGCACGCGCGCAGCAGCCCGCCGAGCGCGATCGGGCGCTCGCCGCGCTGCAGGGCGCGCTGTCGGCGGCGCATCGCGCGCTGCTCGCGCCGTTGTTCGCGACGCCGCAGCCCGGGCGCCACGCCGACGACGAACGCCTGCGTCAAGAGCGACTGCTCGAGCTCGCGTCGGAGCGTTACCCCTGGGTGACCCCGTGGGTGCGCGCGTGCGCGTTGCGCGCGCTCGACGCGCAGACGCCGAGCGGCAGGGCGATGCTGTCGGCTGCGGCGCGCGAGGGCGACGCGCTCGTCGCGCAGGTCGCCAGCGCCTCGCTCGCGGCGGCGGACGACGGCGCGACCGCGACCGAGCTGCATGGCGGCGCTTCGGTGACGATGTTCGACCGAGTGCTGATCCTCGAGCGGGTCAGCATCTTCGAACAAATACCGCACGAGTCGCTGGTCGGCGTGGCGGCGCTTGTCACCGAGCGCCGCGTCGCGCCGCACGAGCGCATCATCGACAAGGGAGAGGTCGGCGACTCGCTCTACGTCATCGCAGACGGCAAGGTGCAGGTGCTCGACGGCGATCGCGTGCTGCGGGACTACACGACCTACGAGTTTTTCGGCGAGCTGTCGCTGCTCGACTCCGAGCCGCGATCGGCGAGCGTCGTCGCCGTCGACCCGACCCAGCTATTGCGACTCGGCCAAGATGACTTCTACGCGCTGATGAGCGAGCGGCCCGAAATCGCGCGGGCGATCAACCGCGCGCTATGCGGCATGATCCGCCGCCTGACAGCTAGACGCTGAGCTCTAGGGTTGGCGCTGAGCGCGCGCGCTCCAGGCGCCTGTTGTCGACCGTGTGCATGGCGTGCTGACCGGCGCTGCTGCAACCTCGATCGAGCACTCCTGCATAGGTCGGCGTGATCGCGGGCGACGTCGCTGGTTCGAGCATTGCAGTCGACCTTCGCGGGAGGCCGCCATGAGCCGACTCTTATTCGCCATCGCCCTCGTCTTGTCGCTCGCACCGACGCTCGCGCGCGCTGATGACAGCGCCGCGCTCGAGCTGGTCAACGCCTACGCGAACAAGGGCTTCACCTACAGCAAGACGTTGAGCCGTCCGCAGCAGGGCTGGGTCAGCCGCCCACTGACCCTCGGTGTCAGCGCCCAGCGGCGCGTGGAGGAGCGAGAGCGGCGCGACTATCAGCGCTGGGAGGCATCGCCACGCTACAGCGACATCACCGCGGCCGCCGCCACCTTGACGCGCAGCAGCGACGCCAACCACACCACCCGGGGCTGGAGCCTGCTCGAGCAGCACACGAGGCAGCTCGTCTCCTCGGGGCTCGCGATGTACTTCCCAGCGGGCGGCGACGGCCGCCATACGTCGTCGAAGTGGCGCAACACCACGGCGCTCGTCAAAGCGCTCGGGCTGACGCGTTCGAGCCGCGCGCTGGCCCACCTCGACGCCATCGCCGCCGCCATCACCAAGCACACGTCGCAAAATCAGTACGGCGAGGCGACGACCGAGCTGATGGTCGCGTACCTGCGCCTCGGTGAGAAACAGCGCGCCATCAAGGTGGCCAAGCAGTTCATCTCGGGCTTTGACGGGCGCGTGCCGCTCTACAAGACGACGCCGCCGCCGCTGATGGCTCGCGCCCTCGCGCTCGTGCGCAAGGCCGGTGTGCCCGCCGCCAAGGTGCCCCTTGGCAACATCGAGGCGAGCGTGTCGGGAGACCGCGGCGTGCTCGCGCGCGAGATAGCGCGCTATCGCCGAACGAGCGCGAACGCGAGCAAGCCGCGCGAGCCGTCGCGGCGAAGCCGAGCGCGCTCGCTGCTCGCGCAGCTGCACCTCGAGCCGAGCCAACGACAGCAGCTCGACAGCGCGCTCGGCAGCGCGCACGCCAAGGTCAAGCTGCGCGAGCGCAAGGGCGAGCTGGTCGGCTTCAGCGTATACACCACGGGCAGCAAGCTGTCGGTGCGTCGGCACCACCGCGGCGTGATCTTCAACGTGGCCGACGGCACGACGAATAGCCAGCACCACCAAACGCGCCTGCCCGGTCGCGCCAAGCTGGTCGTTACCACCTCGGTGGCCCCACGCCTCGTCAAAACGCGGGGCGTCATGCACCAAGGCGGCCGGCGCGTGAAGCTGTTCAACCGCCTGATCCGACGCGACCGCCCACGCCGACGCTAAGGGGTAGCTCGCGCCGGTCGCGAGGCGACGACTTAACCTAAGGTTGGGGCGGAGCGCACGAGCTCCAGGTTGGCGGCCAGCTCTCGCAGAATCGACAGTATCTGGGGTCGCTCGCGGTTCCGGTGCACGCGTCGCAGACTGGATCACTGCAGCACGCGTTGCCCTCGCAGGCTACCGGTGCTGGGAGCGTACCCGTGGCCAGCTGCTCGACCCAGCTCGATAGCTTCACGCCGTTGACCTCGCGCCTGTACAGGATGTCGTAGGGCGTCACGCAGTGCATCGATCCTGGCGGCACGTAGCTGGTGAAGTTGCCGAGGCGATCGGTGAGGGTCTTGAGGCTGCTGCGGAAGCGTGTCGGCCAGTCGGCGGCCTGTCCGCCCATGGCCGAGAAAAAGAAGATCTGGTCGGCGTCGTAGGCGGTGGCCGTTTGCGCGTAGCGGTTGTTGGGATACTTCTCCGCCAGCGCCACGTAGAGATCGCCGAGCGTGAGCTGATCGATGGGCACCTGCAGCGCCTTGATGTCGGGCAGGCTCGCCTGCGCATTCCAGTTGGGAAGGCTGTTTTTTAGGAAGCTGTCGGTGATGATGCCCGCGCCCGAGTCCGCGAGCACCGAAAGGTCTGCATCTGGATAGCGCTGGGTGATGTAGGCCGAGTGCAGGATCGCGCCGTACGCGCCGGCGCTGCAGCCGTTGACGAGGATGTTCTTGGGGTTGTAGCGCGCGTAGACCCAGTCGAGCGCGGCGGACGCGTTGACATAGCCGCGGTGCTCGATCTTCACGCCGTTGCCGTAGTCCTGTGCGGAGTTGCCCCAGTGAATGTCACCGGTGCAATACGGGATGTGGACGATCGTCCAGTCGGCGAAGGGGTTTGCGGGGTCGCTGGTGTAGATGCCGCTAGGCGGCTGTGCGTTGGAGGCGGCTTCGAAGTCTGCGAGCGTTCCCGTCGAGTCGCTGAACAGCGAGTCGGCGATGCTGCAGGTCAACGCGTTCCAGCAGGCGCCGCCGCCTTGGAAGTCGATGATGATGCGGTCGCTGCGGCCGCCCCGAACGAAGAAGCGATACTCCGTGCCGCGCGCGCAGATCGTGTTGCCGCCCGGAAGCACCTCGCTCCATTGTCCCGCGGCAGGGATGTCAGAGGGTCCGTCTTCACCGCCGCAGGCCAAAAGCCCGAGCGCGGCGACCACAGCGAGCGAGCGTCGATGCATCGTCATCGTCGAAGCATACGACACTCGGGCGGCATTGCATCCTGGCCCGGCCGCGCCTAGCAGCCATCGCGCGCGATGGTGTTGATCAGCTCGTCGAGCTTCGACAGAAAGCGCGAGCGGTCCTTCTTCTGCATCGGCGCCGGGCCGCCGGTGTGCACGCCGATCTCGCGCAGGTGCGAAGACAGCTCGCGCGAGGCGAGCGCGTTGCCGATGGAGTCTTCGGTAAACGGCTTGCCTTTGGTGCCGAGCACGTGCGCGCCGGCCTCGAGGCAGCGCGCTGCGAGCGGGATGTCGGCGGTGATGACGATGTCACCGCGCCCGGCGCGCTCGGCGATCCAGTCGTCGGCCTCGTCGAGGCCCTTGCCGACGACCACCGCTTCGATCAGCGGTGAGAGCGGCACGTCGGTGTAGCGGTTGGCGACCACTCGCACGGCGAGACCGTAGCGCTTGGCCACCTTGTAGGTCTCGGCTTTGACAGGACAGCCGTCGGCGTCGATGTAGATCGTCGTCATCTCGTCTTTTCAGGCTGTCGCGGCGAGGAGGCACTCACTCGGGCCACGCCATGCGCTGCAAGCGCTCGATCAGCTCGCGGCGAAAGCGGTCGAGGTCGGAGGGGTCGATCACGGCGACCATCAGAAGTGCGGACGTGTCGACGGAGACCGAGTCGAGCACGAAGGCGAGGGTTGCGGGCTCGAGCCCGCCATCACGCTCCGCCGCGGCTGGCATGTATTGCAGCACGTCGATACCCTGGCGCGAGGCGAAGTACAGGTCGACGAGGTCCTTCGTTTCGCCCCGGCCAAGGAGCGCGCCGAGCTTGTTGGCGATGATGTCGTCGAGCGCGTCGACTCGAATACCATCGCGCAGCGGCTTGCTCTCGATCGGCACGCTTTGCGGGACCGGATCGTGTGCGATGTCGACGATGGTGTCTTCGTCGCCAGAACGCACACGAAAGCGAACAAACCCAGGATAGCGTTGCTCCTCGCTAAGAGAGAACCCCTCGTCACGGCATAGCGCGCTGAGCCTCGCGGCTACCTCGTCGATACGCTCTGCATCGGGGGTGAAGAAGTCGAGGTCGAACGAGCCGCGGTGGCCAAAGTAGCAGTGCCCCAGGGCTGCGCCTCCGGTGAGATGCACGGCGTCGAGGCCTTCTATCGTGCGTAGCAGCGTAAGCTGTAGCGGTGTCAGTGTGGAGCGCATCGGCGATCCGCTCTCGCGTTATCGCAACAGGCCGAGGCGGCGCCAGCCCGCGACCAGCCACAGCCAGAATTGTTTCTTGCGGCCAAGCATCGGCGCGAGGAGATCGAGCTCGTCCGCGACGACCTGCGGCGTGACCCAGCTCCACACATCGTCGGGCCGCGCTTCGCGGAGGATCAGTGCGAGCAACTGGCGCCGGCGAGGGTCATCGTCAGCTGCCAGGATCGCGCGGACTTCGCCCGCCGTCAGCCGCCGATCCCACAGGAACACGGGATCGTCGGGGTCGCTCGACGTTCGGGGCGCACGAAACATGCTCTGAGGGTACGGTTTCGGGGCTCGCGCAGCAACGTCGGGGCGCCGCGAGCAACATCGCGAGCAAGACCAGGACGCCGAGCAGGCCGAGGGGTGCGCGCGCGCCGACAGCGCAGCCGCCGCTCGCGCCGGGCTGTGCCGCGATGCCTTGGTCGCGCCGCGCGGCGCCATCGGTTGGGTGCGAAGCGCCGGCGTCGAAGCGCTGGTCGGCGCCTCTATCAGTGACCGACGAGCCGCCATCGGGAGCGACGGCGGATCCATCGGGCCCGACCGCGGTGCCAGCGTCGGCACAGACGCTACACGTGCCGCCGCAGGTATCGCTTGCACCACAGGGCTTGCCGAAGCAGTCGGGCGTGCAGGCCGCGCCAGGCTTGCCGCGAAGCAGCGTCTTGACCAGCCCCAGCGCCAGCGCCGCGCCGGTGCAGAACTCGCCCGCGGCAGTGGGCCACTCGAGAAACTGCATGTAGTGCGGCGCGCCGAGACAGCCGGGCGTGTTGGCCTTCCAGGGCGCGCCCGGCCACGTCTTACAGGGTAGGCCGAGCTTGAAGGCCGGCAGCTCCTCCCAGATATAGTAGTAGCAGGGCCCCATCATCAGGCCGCCCGCCACGAGATGCCGCGTGTCGAAGCCGCGCCCCGCGAGCAGCGGTGCCACGAGCTCGGTCGCGCGCTTGCCGCGGTTGGTCATCTCCACCAGGTCGGCGTACTTGTCGTTGCTGCCGGGGTCGGTGCCCATGTCGTACCATTTGTAGTAGCCCCAGTTCTCGCTGATGTAGATCGGAAGGCCCACGCCCTGCCCGTCGACGCCGCCGGCGATGTCGCCGATGAGCTGATAGGGCGCGGAGACGAAGGTCAGCGCGAGCCCGAGCGGGATCTTGTCTTCGTTGATCAGACCGGCGCCGCGCACGCGCCACACCAGCCCCCCGAGATAGAAGGCCAGAAGCTCGCGGTCGCGGTCGGTCAGCGACGGGTAGGGCAAGTCGGCCCGTTTGCGGCCCTGCGCCTCGATGGCCTTGCGGTCCTTGACCGCCTGCGCGAGCCCCGCGTTGTGAAGCGCGTCGAGGTCCTGCTCCGCCCCGGCGAGCTCGGCGATCAACGCGGCCACGGTCTTGGAGAAGCTCGTCAGCGCGGCGGGCTCGTAGCAGCTTTGGTGCTGCGAGAGATCGGCGAGCGCCTGTTGGTAGGAGGCCCGCCGCTGGCCGAGCTCCTGTTTGAGCGTCGCGTAGCGCACCTTGGCGAGGACTTCTCTCGCGCGCGGCAGAAAGCCCGCCGGGATCAGCTTCGTCGGATACTGCACGTGGGTCAGCGCCTCGCCGAGGATCGCGATCAGCAGCTCGAGGTTGGTGGTCGTGGTGGGGAGGATCAAAGACAGCGGCTGGTGGTCGTAGACGTAGCGCTCGGGAAACTCGACGTACGCGCAGGTGGCGAGCTCGCGCTGGCCAAAGCGCGCCATCAGCGCCTGCTCGTGCCCCGCGCAGCCGGGCGGCGGCGCGCTTCGTAGCAGCGCTGGCTTGGCAAAGGCGCCATGGGCAACGCAGCGCTTGGGCGTGCGCGTGACCGGCGGCGCGATGCCGGGCCCGGAGCCTTTGGCCAGCAGCAGCACGTCGATGACGTCCTGGTAGAAGTAGAGCTTGGTCTGCTTGCTCGTCAGCTCGCCGATGCTGTCGCTGGGAAGCCCCGGCAGGCCAGCCTTGAGCGTGGCCAGATGCGTCTTCACATAGGAGGGGTCCTTTGAGATGTTGGGATCGAAGTCGAACAGCCAGGGCGTCGGTGCCGCCGCCGCGGGGTGAGCCCACAGCGGCAGCAGCAGCAGCGACAGCGAAAGCGCCAAGGGTCTCATCGGACCTCCTCGGGGCGCAGCTGGAGCAACGCTCGTGCCACGCGGCGGGAGACCCTGTGTGCAGCGATCTCGGTCAGATCACGCGTCGCGTCGCCAGCCGAGGCATCTCCGGCTTCGAGAGCGGGTTGCTTTTGCGGCCATGATCTTTTGCACAACACGCCCGCTGCGCGGGCAGCGATTTCGATGAGCGACCAACCCGAGCACACCGACACCGACGCGCTGCTTTCGCGATGGCTGACGAACCCGATCTTCGCCGCCGCCGGCGAGACGCGCTGTCGCGAGCTCGCGGCGAGCTGCGCGCCGCGGCGCTACGACGCCGGCACACTGCTGCTCGAGCAGGGCGAGCCGGCCGACCACGTCTACGTCGTGCTCGATGGCGCCGTACGGATCTACCAGCGCGCCGCCGACGGACGCGAGGTGCTGGTGAAGCTGATGCGAGCGCCCTGTCTCTTCGGCGACCTCGAGCTTTTGGCCGAGGTGCCGATGGTCAAGAACGTCGCCGCCGTCGAGGACGTGCAGCTCGCGATCGTGCCGGGGTCGACCTTCCTCGAGCTGCTCTTCGCCTCGAAAGCCGCCACCGAGGGCTATCTACGGCAGGTCGCCTCGGCCTTCTGTGTCGCCGCTCGAAGCCAGCGGCAGGTCCTCGCTTCCGTCGAGCAGCGCGTGGCCAACCTGCTGCTCTCCTACGCCGACTTCTACGGCCGCGCCGAAGGCGACGATGTCTTGGTCGAGGCGAAGCTCTCGCAACAACAGATCGCGCTGTCGCTCGGCGCCGCGCGCCGCTCGGTGGCCAAGGTGCTCGGCGACTGGACGAACAAAGGGCTCGTCTCGCGACGAGGCGAGCAGCATCTGATCCATCGCGTCGCCGAGCTCGAGGCCCTCGCCGAACCGATCCGCGGCAGCCTCAACTTCCAGATCGGTATGCCCCTCGATCAGCTCGCCCGACAGGACGTGCTCGACCAGGGCGTCGTCGAGGTCGAGGCGCACGGGCAGCGACATCGGCTGACTATCGGCGACGAGCTGCTCGTCGGAGCGCACCGCGGCTGCCACCTCGTGCTGCAAGACGCGCAGGTCGCCGATCGCCACTGCCGCATCTACCGCGGCGCTACGGGGCCACGCTTCTGGATCGAAGACTTGCAGGGCGCGCACGGAACGCGCGTCAACGGCGCCCCGATCCAGCGCGCCGTGCTGCGCGACGGCGACACGATCGAGGTCGGCGCGACGCCGCTGCGCTTCGTCCTCGAGCGCGGCCACTAAGCCCTCGTCCAGCCTTGATGGTCGCGCGCCACGCCGGCGACGATCGCCGTCGGGCTAGAACAGCCGCAGCGACAGGCCCGTCTCCGCCGTGGCGCCAAAGGCGGCGTCGGCGTCGTTGCGATAGCCCGCCGCGCCGCCGGCGACGTACCAGGCGACATGGCCCCAGGCGATCTCGAAGCCGCCCAGCGCCGAGCCCCACAGGGTGGTCGGGATCCCGCGCGCGCCGGAGACCTGGCCGCGTGTGCGCAGAAACAACGCGAAGTGCCGCGTCATGTAGGCGCCGACGCCCAGGCCGAGATAGCCCCCTCCGGCGAGCCGATGGTTCCAGCTGCGACCGTCGGCGTTGTTTTCGTCGAGCACGCCGCCGACGCCGAGCGCTGCGCCGAGCTCGATGTCGAAGGCGACGCCCCACAGCTTGGCGTTGCGTCCGTCGACGGTGTAGCGCAGCCCGGCGCCGCCGAGCGCCCAGTTTTCCTCGTCGACGAAGCGTAGGTCGGTGCCGAGCTCGACGCGCAGGCCGGGCGCCACGCGCAGGCCGCCCCAGGCGCCGCCGCTGCCGTAAATCGTTCCGGCGCCGCTGACCTCGACGCGGTGGTGCGACATGCGTGCCGGCGCGCCGTAGTGCGTGGTGCGCAGCGGCGGAGCCATCGTCGGGTTGCAGCCAGTGACGGCGATCACGCCGAGCACCAAGATCGTCGCGTGTTTCATCAGCGCCTCCTCACCCCTGTGCAACACGCCAGCACGCTGGGATGGGAAGCGCTGGTGGCGCTTTTTACTTGCCCGTGGCTTCGGGCAGGATGTCGCGCTCGAGCAGCCGCGCGAGCACGGCGTCGAGCTGTGCGCTGTCGCGCGCCTGATGGACCTTGCCGAGAAACAGCCGCTGCAGCGGGCGAAAGACCGAGGTGGCGATGTCGAAGGCGATCAGATGCACCTGCGGAAACTGCGTACCCGGCAGCATGTTGAAGGCGCGCAAGACGTCGAGCGGCGAGCGTCCGTGGGTGTTGGATCCGTCGGTGATGACGATGATGTGTTGCCGCGCGATGCCAGCGGCGCAGAGGTCGCGTCGCGCGCGCACCATCGCATCGCCGATCGCCGTCGCGCCGTCAGCGCGCAGTGCCGACAAGGTCGGAAATCGCGCCGTCACCCGTTGCAGCGGGATCACGGCGCGGATCTGGTGCGAGAACGTATAGACGCCCGCGTGAAGCTTGATGCCGCTGTGCTTGGCCGCGAGCGCCTTGAGCCGCTTGATGGCGGCGATGGCGGCTTTTTCGGCGCCGTCGATCTTGGCACCGCCGCCGCCGCCGCCGCCCGCCGGTGCGTTCTTCATGCTCGACGACGTGTCGACGAGCAGCACCACGCCGGTGGCCTTCTGCGCGGCCTCGCGCATCACGGCGAGCTTGAGCGGGTCGAGGATCATCTCGGCGTCGGCGTCTTTTCCGCGCGACCACTCGCGCAGCAAGGCCAGCGTGCTCTCGACCCAGCTGGCTTTGGCTTTCGCGTCGAGCTTGGGCGCCAGCGCCTCGACTTTCGGGCGGTACTTCTTGTTGAAGGCAGGGTCGGCGTCGGCGCTCGCCTCGCACGGCAGACCGAGCTGGCCACCGACGCAAACGACGCAGAGCACACCCCCGAGTATCGATCGCCTCATCGCTGCTCCCGTGGTGTTGATGCCGAGGTGAGTCGCGCGAGGTGCGTGTCGGCGTCGACGTGCTGGCCGGCGCGCACATCGGCGATGGCACGATCGAGCTCGGCCGCTTCGTCGTCAGAGAGCTTGTAGGGTTCGCTCTCAGACGAAACGAAGATACCGACGGTGCTGCCCTCGGGCAGCTCGTCTCCTTCGACTACGATTTTGCCGTCAACAACGCGGCCGATGGTTACGTCCATGTCGCTATGGTACCGCGGCCCCGATGGCTCCGAATGGCGTCTTCTTTACGCTCTCGGCATGACGCAGCCAGCTCTAGGGGCTTCTCCTGAAGCGATAGCTGCAGGCCCAAGACCTGTCCCTTGCGCAGCCCCCGCCAAAGTCGCCTCTTCACCAGACTGCTGGGCAATCCGGCGAAGCGATACATGCCGGCATCGTCGTCGTGCGCGAAGTCGGCGCAGCGAGAGCACTACGCGGGAGTTGACCGAGACGATGACGTAGGGATCGGGGCTGCCCGATGCGCTCCATGCCTGCCAACCGAGGCGACTCGCGATGACGCCGAGGCCGGGAGAAAAGCTCAGCGCGAGCAGCTTTATGCCGCTACTCGCATCGCGGCAGCTTGCCCAGCGCTTCGCTCTCCCACCCGATTTTCGAGATGCGGCACTTCAATTCGACGACACCGCCGGCGGGAACGTTGCCGCCGCGCAGCACGTCGAGCGCGTAGGGTGATCCATCGATCGCGCCAGTGCAGTCGTCCTTGCCGACGAGACGCCAGCAGGGGCAGGTGCTGCCGCAGTCGCGCTCGGTCGACCAGCTCGCTGGATACCAGAGCTCGGTTGGACACGCTGAGATAGCCGATCTGTTCTGCCCGTCGATTTCGGTGACCGTGCACGCTGCGCGATCCAGGCAGTCGGTGCCGCAGCGCTGGTCCCCGGCGAAACGGTCGTCTCGTCGACACGCGACCTCGCCGTTGGCCGTGAGCGCGGGCCAGGGCAGGCACTTGGGCGAGATGCCTCCGAGGACCTGTTTGATCTTCTTGCCGATCGGGTAGAGCAGCTTGGGGTAGTTGGGATCACAGGAGCTGGCGAAGTAGCTGTTGGGTGCGAAAGCGTTGACGAGGGCCTCGAGGCGTACTGCTGGCACGGACGTGCCATGGCTCGATGAGCAGCCTGGCTTGAGCACGGGGTTGTCGCCGTCCTTGCCGACCTCGACGCGACCTGTCGGTCCGGCGATGGCCGCGACGACGACCTGCCCTTTGGGCTTGAGCTCGGCCAACCGTTTGGCGAGGTCTGCGACGCCAAAGAGGTAGTCGCCGCTGGGAACGCAGCCGTAGCGCGGGCCGACGACGGTGCGATCGTTGACGTCGCAGCGAACGCCGAACTCGAAGCAGCGAAAGGATGTCAACGGACCGAGTGGGTCGCTGAGCGCTTGCCCTGATGGGTCGAAGAGCTCGGGGCGCGGCGTCGAGCAGTCGTCCTTGTTGGTGACGAAGACGATCGCCAGCGCGGCGTCGGCTCGAAGAAAGCCTGGGTTGGCGTTGGGGCCGAGCGCGCGGCGCGCGGCGTCGATCGGTTGCTGGAACTTGCAGCCGTCGGTGCCCAGTCGAACGACGCAGCCAAACGCCACCTCGATGGCTCTGATGGCGTCGGCTCCGGGCGCGTTGACGCGCCCATTGTTGTAGCTGATGAATGGATCGCTGGGAGGAGAGCAGCCGGCGACCCTCGGGGTGCGCTGGAGCTTGCTGAAATCGCCGCCGACCTGTTCACAGGAAGGCAGCATGTAAGTCCCGCTGCCCAAGTCGCCGGAGATGACGCCGAGGTGCAGGTTCGGGATCTGACAGCCGAGCGTGACGTTGGCGTTGCACGGACGTCCGGTGCCATCGGCGCCGAGCGCGTAGCTGCGAAGCGCGTCCGTCAATCGGTCGAGGCTATTGGCGAGCTTCTGCTGCTCCTCGGCCATGCCCTCCGAGTTGTCGACCACGAACAGCACGTCGACGCTCTTTTGCCCCGTTTGTGGGAACAGCACGGTCGTCAACGCTCCGCTGCCGCTGCCCGTTCCAGGACCGGGGCCGACGTTGCCTTCGTCGACGTAGTGCGCACACCCACCGAGCAGAATGGCGAGCGCCACAGCTAGAGGCATTGCGGAAGACTCGCCAGCTCGGGACCACCCCAAGGCCTGTCACTCGACATACAGCGGACCTCCGCCATCACCCCTGCAGCCGCTTGGCCTTGCCGCAGGACGTCGAGCGCGTAGGGCGAGCCCGACGCAGCGGGATCACAGTCCTTGGTGTCCTTCTTGACGATGCGCCAGCAAGGGCAGTTGGTGCCGCAATCGCGGTCCTTGCGCCAGTCGCCGGGGTACCAGAGCTCGATGGGACATTTGTCGAGCTTCGTCGAGCTTTGGCTCGGTGTGCCGACGCCGACGATCTCCGTTACCGTGCAGGAGGCTTTGTCGAGACAGCTGTTGGCGCATACGCCACCGGCGCCAGCGCCAAATCGGTCCCCGTGCTGGCAGGCGACACCGCCATTGCTCGTCAACAGCGCCCGCGGTAGGCACGCGCTGCTGAGCTTGCTGAGGATCTTCTTGCCCACCGCCTCGATCGCGGGGCCGAAGTTGGCTTCGCAGATGCTGGTGTATTGCCCGTCCGACCCGAAGGCGTCGGTTACGGCGCGAATGCGGATGCCGGGAACGGCGTTGCCCGCCGCTGACGTGCAGCTCGCTTTCAGCACTGGGTTGGGGCCGTCCTTGCCGACCTCCACGCGATCGGTCGGACCGGCGATGGCCGCGACGATGACGCCGCCCGGTTGCTTGAGCGACTTGAAGAACTGCACGTAGGTCTGAACGTTGTAGAGCCAGTCCTGTGCCGGGACGCAGCCCTGACGCGCACCGATCGTGTTGCGGTCGTTGATGTCGCATTGCACGCCGAACTCGAAGCAACGGAACGAAGTCAGGGGTCCCAGCGGATCGCCGAGCGCCTGCTGGCTCGGATCGAAGAGGTTCTGCTTCTGCGCCGAGCAGTCGTCTTCGTCGGTGACGAACACGATCGCGAGCAACGCGGTGTCGCGCAGGAAGCCGGGGTTGGCGTTGGGCTGCAACGCGCGGCGACCGGCCTCTAGCTGCGACTCGAAGGCGCAGCCGTCGGTGCCGAGCCGCGCGATGCAGGTAAATGCATCGTCGACAGCCTGCACCGTGTCGCTGCCGGCGTTGGGGATGTTGGTCAGGCCGTCGATGTAGCTGATGTACGCGTCGGCTGGCGGCTGGCAGCCCGCCACGCGCGCGTCCTTCTGCAGGCGCCCGGCGTCGCCGCCCTGTCGCTCGCACGTGGGCAGGCCGTAGCTACCGGCTCCGAGGTCGGTGGAGACGACGCCGATGTGCACGTTGGGGATGCGGCAGCCTTCACGCGTGCCCTCGTTGCAGGGCTTGCCGGTGCCGTCGCTGCCGAGGCGATCAGAGCGCAGCGCCTCGGTCAGGCGCCGGAAGTTCTGCACGAGGTTCTGCTGCTCCTCGCCCATGGAGCCCGAGTTGTCGATCACGAAGAGAATGTCGACGTCCTTCTGCAAGCTCAGCGGCACGAACCACGGCAATGAAACACCACCACCGTCGTTGCCGAGGCCTCCGTCGCCCTTGAATCCTCCGTCGACATCCGCGTCGACGTATCGCGAGCAACCCGCGACAGTGATCGCCGCGACCAATAGGCACGTGCGAACGCTAGAAGACATACACGCCCCCCAGATAGGCCACCATGCCCGAGTAGGTGGTCGAGAACTCGCTGCCGTCGGACGCGAGCGGCTTCCACACGCGCTCGACGCCCGTGTCGTCTTCGAACGAGAACTCGCTGATGCGCTTGAAGTGCTGGCGCCACATCACGCCGAGGCGCAGGTGGAAGTCGGCCGTTAGCGTCAGATCGAAGCCGGTCTGTGCGGCGACGCCGATGGTCCAGCCGCCGACACCCGTTCCCGCGGGAACGCCGTCGATCTCGTTGAGCACCATTCTGGCGATGACCATCGAGGGGCCGAGGCCGAAGAACCAGTCGAGGCGGCGGCCGAGGTAGAAGCGCTTCTCGGCGAGCACCTGGATGTCGATCAGCAGCGTGGTCAGCGCGGCGCCCGGACCGACCATCAGGCCGATGTTGGTCATCAGCCAGAATTCGGACCAGCCGATCTTGCCGCTGAAGTCGTAGCCTACGGTGAGAAGGCCGCCGCCGTAGGCTGTGCCGGGATCGAACAGTCTGCTGCCTGTCGAGAGCACCGGGACGAGCAGAGCGCCCGTGCCGCCGCCGAGGCCGACGGCGAGGCCGAGCTGCGGGTGCTCCTCGAGGATCACGCCGCCGCCGTTGGCCTCGCCCGCGCGCCAGCGAAGCTCGGTTTTTTTGAAGTCGCCGCCGTCACCGCCCGCGCCGACCTCGACGACCTTGGTGTGGCCGAGCTCCTCTCGGTCACCGTTGGCCTGGCGCCGCACGACCATAAAGACCTCGCCGACGTAGACGCCCTCTTCTTTGCCGAGCTTCATCACGGGCTGGCCGTCGGCGACCTTCATCGCTGCCCACAGTCGCCAGCCTTCGATGCCGCGCGCTTCCTTCTGCAGGTTGAAGGCGAGCTGCTCGGCGCGGTTGCGAATGCCGCAGCGGATACGGCCGCCCTGCGTTTTGGGCGGATCGGCGAGGCACTTGCGCAGCTCGGCGATGGGCTGGGCGAAGGGCACGACGCCTCCGGTCAGCGAGACCTTGCACGCTGGGTCGGTGCCGGGCTTGGCTCGGGCCTTGGCGACGCAGGTCGGCGAGGGCGTGGCGCTGATGTGCGAGACGAGCTTGACCACGTCGGTGGGGTTGAGCAGCTTGAGCAAATTCGCCGCACCGCCAACCGCGCCCGCTGCCCCGGCGACGCTCGCCTGAGCCTCCTGCGCGATGTCCGATGCGCGGTTGGCCAACGTCGGCGCGTAGGCGTCGACCGTCGCGTGGTGCACCAGCGTGTCGCCCTTCTTGCGCCACACCACGAGCTTGGCCGCGATCTTCGCGTCGTAAACCTGCCTGCTGCCCTTCTTGGTCTTGATCGTCTTGAAGGCGCCTTCGCACTGGGTCAGCACCGGGACAGCGACGTAGTCGGTGCACTTGAGCGAGTAGGCGATGAAAGGGTGTTCCTTCATCAGCGCGAAGATCAGCGTGTCGAGGTCGGGCTTGCCATCCTTGGCCTTGAGCTCGCTGGCCACGCGCGTCGGCGAGACCACGTTGTCGAAGCGCTTCATCGGAAAGACGGCCTGAAACAGGCCCGCCGCGTGTTTCAAACAGCGCCGCGAGCCTGGACCCTTGATCGAGGCCTTGGCGCCCTTGGACATGCGAAAGAGCAGCAGCTTCTGGCGCGTGAACTGCTCGCTGCTCGTTTTTGTCTTGGTGGCGCAGAAGTCGATCGGCGTGACGAACGTGTCCGCTTTTGGCGTGGCGGGCGCCGCGGGCTTGGGCTCGGGAGCGGGCGCCGTCGCCACTTTGCGCGGTTTGGGCTGGCTCGCAGGCGCCTTCACCGTGGGTTGGCTGGCGGCCGGTTGGCCTGCCGGCGCGGACGTCGGCGTTGGCGTCGGCGGCTCGACACGCCGTGGCTTTTTGCCTTCGGAGACCTTACGCAGCGCGAGGACCTCGACCCAGCCTGGCTTGCCACGCTCGGCAAGCACCTTGACCCAGGCGTCGCGCTTCATCAGCACGACGACGGGGATCCCCTTGCCGAGCCGTCCCACGACCCGCGAGCGCTGATGCGGTATGGAGTGCAGCTTGACCCGCGTGACGGTCTCCCAGATCGCCGCGCCCCGTTCGACGGCCTTGGCCATCGTGGTTGGCTCGTCAGCACCAGCGGGTGGCGCCGACAGCAGCACGACCATCAAGGCAATCCCAGCGACCTTCCTCATGTCGGCGCCCCCGCAAGGTCCAAATCCCGTACAGCGCGCGATAATGTTTTGTAACACGAGATGCGTATTTCTGGATACGCATGCATCAGTGCTACAACGAGGCGAAGCTGTCGGCTCTGACAGTTGTCAGCGTGTGCGCGATCGCTCGCAGGTGCGCAGGACGGCCGAGGCCATCGAGCCTGAGCTATCGCGCCATTCGCGCGAGTTGGTCGCGCTGGTGGCGAGCTCGACCAGATGAACCTGCACCGCGTCGGATGCCGCGTGCGCGACAAAGCGGTAGTCGCGACGGTCAGCGAGATGGCCAGCGGGCAGCACCAGCACGGCGCGTCGCGCGCCGCTGACAAAGCAGTAGGTCACCATTTGCTGCAGGTTCGCCGACGACACGTCGCGCTTGTACTTGGCATCGACGACCAAAGGCTCGCCGCCGACATCGAAGGCGAAGAAGTCCATCTCCATCGCGCCGCTGGCGGCGGGCTGGCCATCGTCGCCCAGCCGCAGATACAACACCGGTGCCTTGGCGCGGCCCCGGATGCCGGCCTCGCGTAGTCCGCGCACCACCGTGCGCTCGAAGAGCGCCTCGAGGTCGACGATGAACGCAGGACCGGCGCTCGTCGCACCGTCGCCCAGGCCGCTGTGCGCGACGATCAGGCGCGCGAGCGACAGCAGCGCCGCGTAGGGCCGCTCGGTGCGGCCGAGCTGGCGTTTGCCCGAAAGCAGCGCGCCGTCGATGGCAGGGCGGACGCCAGCGAGCAGTGCGCTCGCCTGCGCGAGATCGCGGCGACAGGCAGCGCGCATCAGCGCGTCGCGCTGGACGCGAGCGAGCGCCGCGGCAAGCAGGCGATTGAGCGGCGTGTCGGGCAGGCGCTGCCAGACGATGCACGGCGTGAGCGCGATGTCGCCTCCTTGCCGCACTAGCGCGGCGAAGTCGATGGCGCCTCGCACGGTCGCCGAGCGTACCTGTTGCCGCAGATAGCGCCGCGTCAGGCCGTGCCGCGCCGCGGCCAGCAGCAGCGCGCGCGTGAAGAGTCGTGCGGCGAGGGCGGCCAGGTCGTCGGGTGCCGCGCCATCGTCGACCTCGCCGACGAGCTGCAGCGATCGAAAGGTCGGGTCGGCGTAGGCGATCCAGGCCAGCACCGCGGCCGCGGGCGCTTTGGGCGAGCGCACGCGCAACGTCTCGCCCGAGGGCATCGCGAGGTGACCGACGACGCGCGAGATGGCCCAACCGCTGGGGCGCGCGCGCAAGCGGCCGCCGAGCACGTGCTGCAGGTAGGCCACGTCGGCGCCTGCAAGCTGCAGCGTCTCGCCCTCGAAGACGATCACTCGCCTTCTTGCTCCTCGGCGCTGACTTCGTCGGCCTCGGCGAGGGCTTCGCTGACGGCCGCGCGCCAGCGCTTGGCTGCCTCGTCGAGGCTGTGCGAATCGCCGAAGAAGTACTCTTCGAGCAGCGGCAGCACGTCGAGGCGCCAGATGCGCTCGAAGACGGTGGCGTCGTCGAGCGGCAGGGCCGGGTTGAGAAAGTAGCTGTGTCCGAGCGCGTGCTCCTGGTCGAGCCGCTCGCAGAGCCAGGCGTTGAAGCGGTCGAGCAGCGCCGCGGCGGGGGCAGCCATCGGCTGCGCTCCTCGCACCGAGAGCACCACCTCCGACGAGGGCGCCACGCGCATGAAGCCGAAGCGGCGCCGCAATGCGTAGTCGACCAGCGCCACGCTGCGGTCGACGCTGTTCATGGTCCCGATGACGACCAGGTTGGGCGGCACCGACAGCTGTCCGCCCAGCGGCAGTCCCACCGACTCACCGCGATACTCGAGCGCGTACATCAGCTCGCCGAAGATGCGCGCCGGGTCGCCGCGGTTGATCTCGTCGATGACGAGCACGAAGAACGCGTCCGGCTCCTTCTCCGCCTGCGCGCACAGCTCGACGAACGGCCCGTCACGCAGCACGTAGCGAAGCTCGGTCTTTTCGAGGTCGGGTTTCATGCCCTGGATAAAGTCTTCGTAGGCGTAGCTCGGATGAAACTGCACGATGCGCCAGCGCGGCTCGTCGTCGTCGCTTTCCGGAGCGTCGCCACATAGCGCCGCCGCGATCTGGCGCGCGACGTGTGTCTTGCCCGTGC
>JAGQIK010000585.1 GCA_020431405.1 Myxococcales bacterium | reverse complement strand
CTACCTGCTCAGCAACGAGATCGACGCCATGCTCGTGCTCGGCATCGCCGGCGAGCTCGAGCGCCACGTCATCCCCGGCCTCGTCCCGCAGCTTCTCACCGCCCACGACGGCGATCGCGTCGTCGCCGTGGCGCTGCGCACGCCGCCCTATCCGCTGATCGTCCATGGCGACGGCGAGGCCGCGCTCGGCGCAGTGGCCGAAGCGATGGTCGAGATCGAGCCCGCGCTACCAGGCGTCACCGGTCACGTCGCCTGCGCCGAGACCTTCGCGCGCCTGTGGCCCAACGCCGTGCCCGAGCGGCGCATGCACATGCGCTTTCGCCTGCTGCGCACCGTCACGCCGCCGCCGCGTCCCGCCCCCGGCGAGCTGCGGCGCGCGCGCCCCGACGAAGCGCCGCGGCTATGCGACTGGGTCGCCAGCTTCACGGCCGACACCGGCATGGCGATGGAAGACGAGACGCGCGAGCTTCGCGAGCATCGCATCGGCGCGCGCATCGCCGCCGGCGACGTCTACGTCTGGCAGCACGGCGACGAGGTGGTCTCGCTCAACTCGGTGGCCGGTAAGACCACCAGCGGCATCCGCATCAACATGGTCTACACGCCGCCAGCGCAGCGCGGCCACGGCTACGCCTCGGCCAGCGTCGCCGCGCTAGCGCAGCGCATGCTCGACGGCGACGCCGAGCACGGCCGCAACAGCTTCGTCTGTCTCTACGCCGACGCAGACGCGCCCGCAGTCAACCGCATCTACGCGCGCGTTGGCTTCGAGCACGTCTACGATTCGGTGCAGATCCGCTTCGCGCGCTAGGGCTGAAGCGCTACGGCGTCTGACGCTCGAACGCACCGCGGTCGATGGTGCTCGACGTCGAGCCAACCTTGACCTTGCGGTTGTTGCCTTTGACGTCTGTGGCAGTGATGACCGATGTGCCGATGCTGCCGCCGGTGTCGGAGCCGGTGTCGACGCACGGAGAGGCGCTTGTGAGGGTGTAGTCTAGGACCGACGGGAAGGTGAACTGCGGGTCGAGGGAGTTGTTGCCGGGGCCCGTGGGGGTCGAGCTATCTGTCTTGATCGTCGAGTACTCAAAGGAGCACCCACTGAAGCCGGTGCCCGTGTCGTCCCAGATGATGCTGTTAACGAACCGGCCGGTAACATTGGAGACGGGGTCGCAGTACACGTCGGCCGCCGCGCCGTTGTTGTGGGCTACGGTTACATTTCCGAAGTCTGCGCTCGATCCTGGAGCCGTTCCGCCGACGGTTGCGACTACGATCCCCCACGAGCCATTTGAGGCGACCACGGTGTTTGTGACCTTCGCCGTGGAATCAGCGATCTCGATGCCCCTGTCGTTGTTTTGAAGAACGTACACGCGATCGATGTCCACAGTAGATTCGCTGATGGCTACACCGACATTGTTTCCGCCCACGATTGTAGACCTCATGGTCAACGACGCATTGCCCACGCTGATGCCCTGGGTCTGATGGTCAAATACATATGAGGCGCGCAGGTCGAGACTTCCGCCTACCTTCAGTATCCCAGTGCCACAGCGGCTTGTTCCCGAGCTTGCGACGATGAGAGCTGCTGAAGCATCCGAGAAGATACACGTGCCTGCGACGTCGTGAGCGCCAACGCTAAGTAGGTCGACCCTCGCCGCTTGCGTGACGTAGATTGCGCTACCGCTGCCGGAGGTGCTCGTAAACCGCATGCCGTAGACCAGCGCACGTTTGTCGCTGCCTGCGATCTTGCTGCCGTCGACGGTGAGCGCGTCGCTGGCACTCGGACTTTGGATGATGACGTTGCTCGTGAAGCTGCCTGTGACCATGGCTTCAGCGGGCGACTGTGGCGCGATCAATGCGACTTTGTTCTTTACGGATAGGCTTTCGTTATAGGTGCCGTCACTGACGCGAACGTACTTCTTGTTGGCGGCCAGGCAGTTCTGGATGATTCCGAATGGCGACCCGAAGGTGCCGTTGCCGCTGCCGCCAGGGCTGACGTGGCAGGTGTCGGCGGGTGACGCGCACTTGTTCTGCGCGTTGTGGATGTCCCAGAGGTCGCAGATGCCTTCCCAGCACTCCGAATGCGCGGAGCAGCTCGTCGCGCAGGCCGTCTTCGCGGCGTTGCATTTCGTGCCCGCCGGACAGGCGCCGCTGGCGCCGCACGTCGCCGCCGTGCCGCTGCATTGCTGGCGCAGTGTCGCGCTGCTGCGCGTCGTCGCGTTGTCGGTGCAAACGTCTGCGCCGGGGCCGCAGACCGTGCCGGCGCTCTTGAACGAGCACGTGCCGACTTTTCCGCTGAGGGCGCAACTCTCGCAGACGTTGGCGCCGCCGCCGCAGGCGCGGTCACAACAGACGCCAGAGGTGGCCGTGCCCTCCTTAGCGCAGGCGTCGGTCTTGCACTCGCCGTTCGCCGTGCAGCTCATGCCGTTGTCCTTCTTGGGCACGCAGGCCTTGCTCGCGTCGCAGTAGCTCCCCGCCGAGCAATCGTTGATGTCGTTGCAGGCGGCGCGGCAGGCGACGGGCGAGGCGGAGCTGTTGCACTTGTATGTTCCGCAGCTGGCAGAAACGTCGTTGCAGTTGCCCGAGCCGCAGGTCGGTGTGAGCACGGCGACTGCATTGGCGTCACACTTCGTCGCGCCGCAGAGCTCGCCATTGGGTACTGCAGCGCAGCTTCCTTCCGAGCCAGCGATGTTGCAGCGATTGCACGTGCTGCAGCTCGCCGAGCCACAACAGACGCCGTCGACGCAGTGGGCAGAGGCGCAGGCATTGTCGTTGGTGCCGCAGGCCGATCCGTTGGGCAGCTGCGCGACGCAAACGTTGTTGACGCAGGTGAAGGGCGGGTTGCAGTCGCTGTTTCCGCTGCACGCCGTCTTGCAGCTCGTGCCGGCGCTGTCGCAGGCGAACCCGTTGCAGAGGTTGGTCTTGCTGCTGCAGCCACCGCTGCCGTCACAGGCCTTGGTCTCGAGCGAGCCGCTGCTGCAGGTCGTCGCGCCGCACGATGTGGTGTCGTCGGGGAACGTGCAGCTACCTTGTCCGTCGCAGCTACCCTCGCAGACGCTGTCGGTGCCTGTACAGTCGCCGCGCGGATCGGCGCCCGCGCCGACAAGCTCGCAGGTCCCCGCCATGGTGCCGTTGCAGGTGCGGCAGGTGCCAGCGCAGGCCGACTCACAACACACGCCATCAGTGCACGAGTTGCTCTCGCATTCCGACGGAGCTGCGCAAGCGGCGCCGTTGGCCTTCTTCTTCGACGCCGCGTCGGCGTCGGTGCCGCTGTCGGCGCCATCGGAGGGTGGAATCGCGCCGTCCTTCGCAGGCTCACAGCTTCTGCTTTGCAGGTTGCAGGTGCGTCCGGAGGCGCACGGCGTGTTCTCATCGCAGTAGTCGGGGTTTGTTTGCGAGCAGCCGGCAATGTGGGCAACGGCGAGCGCGAGAGCGAAGGCCTTGCAGGTGGATATGGTCACAGTGTGCTCCTGTGGCTATCGAATTGCCCGAAGCTGAAGCAAGTCGTGAAATCCATACATTATTGGTGAGGCCGCGTAAAGGCCAGGCGGCACAGAGAGGCTTGAGGCAGCGACTGATGCGCGAGGGGCCGATCGTCAGGGCAGAGCTTTTCGCTCGCGACGCCGAACCCGACGCGCGCGGAGCCAACCACGACTACGAGCGGTCGGCTTCGAGCACGCCTACGGTTGGGTGGGACCTGTCCTGCGCTCGCTAGGGAAACTTGATCAAGCAGGACGCATCGGCGTAGTAGCGCCCAGACTTGGCTGCTGTGCAGAGCGAGGCGCACTTGGCGGGGGAGGCTGAACAGTCGCGATAACCAGTGCTGTCCTTGCTCGAGCAGGTCGCTGGCAGCACCCAGCACTTTCCGGTAGCAAGTATCGTCGGACAGCTCGAGCTGCCCTGCCGGACGCAAACGGTCCCTTTGACGGCACACTTTGTCGATGTGATGCCGCCGCAGGTGGCTGCGGTGGTCGAGCACACGCCCGTCGCCACGCTGCTAACCTTTGCCTGCTGCCGTAGACAGGTATTGAAATACGTCACGCCGTTGCACCCGCACTCGAGCTTGGTCGTGGCGGCGCAGGTTCCGGTGGGGATGAGACGGCACTGGCCGATCGTCGCCTTGGTCGGCGTGCAGGTGTTGTACTCGCAGAAGTAGCCGGCAGCGCAAAGACGCAGCGCGCCGCAGGTGCCGATGTTGCCGTCACTGGGCGTCCCGGTGTCGACGGGCGAGCCGGTGTCGGCCGGGGTGGTGGTGTCGCCAGGCGTGCCGGTGTCGGCCGGGGTGCCGATGTCGCCGTCGGTGGGCGCCGCGGTGTCGCCCGGTGTGCCGTTGTCGCCTGGCGTGCCGGTGTCGCCGGGGGTGCTCTGGTCAGGGCCGGGATTGGAGCCGTCGGTGCGGGCGTCGTTGGTTGCGGTGTCGGACTTTCCGCCGTCTCCGACCGGCGGCAGCTTGTCCGAGCACGCGCCGGTAAAGAGGATTAGCACAGCAAAAACAGCTAGTAAGCGACTCTTAGTCATCAAGGCCTCCGCTGCTGCGATGGTCGCGCCCAACATTGTAGTCGATGCGCCTGACTCGCGCGCGTCGCGATATACTCGCCCCTCACGCCAAGCCATCGGGGAGGCATCCATGGGACTACTGGTCAAAGGTGGCGAGGTCGTCACCGCGTCGGCGCGCTACACGGCGGACGTCTACGCCGAGAACGAGACGATCACCCGCATCGACAAGAACATCGACGCCTCGCAGCTCCCGCCCGGCACCGAGGTCATCGACGCCAGCGGTAAGTACGTCTTCCCCGGCTTCATCGATCCGCACACGCACATCTACCTGCCGTTCATGGGCACCTACGCCAAGGACAGCTACACCAGCGGCAGCAAGGCGGCGATCCTCGGCGGCACCACGACCTTCATCGACTTCTGCATCCCAGGCAAAAGCGAGCAGCCGCTCGCCGCGTTCGAGACGTGGAACAAGCAGAGCGAAGGCAGCTCGGCCTGCGACTACACCTACCACCTCGCCGTGACGCGCTACGACGAGGAGGTCGAGGCGCAGACGCGCGAGATCGTCGGCAAAGGTGTCGGCTCGTTCAAGATCTTCCTCGCCTACAAGGGTGCCTTCGGCATCGACGACGGCGAGCTCTACAACACGCTCAAGCTCGCCAAGCAGCTCGGCGTGATCACCACCGCGCACTGCGAGAACGAGACGCTCGTCACCGAGATGTCGCAGCGCCTCTTCGACGAGGGCAAGGTCGAGCCCGAGTGGCACTACCACAGCCGCCCGCCGCTGGTCGAAGCCGAGGGCACCAACCACCTGATGACCTTCGCCGAGGTGCACGACGCGCACGTCTACGTCGTTCACCTGTCGTGCGAAGAGGCGCTCGCCAACGCGCGCCGCGCCAAGCATCGCGGCGTCAACGCGTGGGTCGAGACGCTGATCCAGTTCCTGCTACTCGACATGACCTACGCCGAGCGCGACGGCTTCGAGGCGGCCAAGTTCGTCATGTCGCCGCCGCTGCGCGACAAGCGCAACCAGGACGTGCTGTGGGCGGGCGTCAAGCACGGGCTGATCTCGACGGTCGCCACGGACCACGCGCCGTTCGACTACGGCGACCAGAAGCCGATGGGCAAAGACGACTTCCGCAAGATCCCCAACGGCATCCCGGCGCTCGAGGAGCGCGTGAAGCTGCTCTACTCGGAGGGCGTGGCCAAGGGACGTCTCGACCTGCACCGCTTCGTCGATTCGGCGAGCACACAGGCGGCCAAGATCTTCGGGCTCTTCCCGCGCAAGGGCACCATCCAGCTCGGCGCCGACGCCGATCTCGTGATCTGGGACCCCAAGCGTCAGACCACGATCTCGCAGAAGCAGCAGACGATGAACGTCGATTACAGCGCGTTCGAGGGCTGGAAGGTCACCGGCTATCCGGAGGTGGTCACCGTGCGCGGCGCGGTCGCCGCCCGCGACGGCAAGTTCGTCGGTACGGTGGGGCGGGGGCGCTTCCTGCAGCGCGAGCCGACCCATTTCTAGCAGCGCGGCGCTGATGACGCTCGCGGCCGTCAAGCGCCTGGTCAAAGAGACGCCGCTTTGCAAAATCAGTGAGGCGCGCGAAGGCCTGATGGCAGTCAAGGGCCGCGCGCGCGCGCTGAAGAAGATCCAGTCGCCGTTGCTCGGCGTCAACGTCGTCGCCTACCAGATCTACTGTCGCGCCGTCACCAACTCCGGCCGGCGCCTCGAGCTGAGCTTCGCGCGCGCCAACAACTTCGTTGTCGAGGACGGCACCGGCAGCATCGAGGTCGTCAGCTACAACGCCTACCTGATGCTCAAGCACGAGTATCAGACGTCGTCGGGCTCGGCCGACTCGTTCTCCTTCGACGTGCTGCGCGCGCTGCGCAAAGAGTGCGATGCCGATCTGACGCACGTGCGCATGGACAGCTTCGAGTGGAACGCCTACTTCCTCGAAGAGCGCGAGCCCTGCTACGTGGTGGGCGACTGCCGGCTGGTAGTCGACACCGAGCAGACGGCGATTCACTACCGCGAGAGCGCGCGTAAGCCGACGTTGCGTGCGCCCAAGGAGTCGCCGCTGGTCGTCTCCGAGTTCGACCGCGTCGAGCTCGAGCAGCGCCTCAGCGGCTACTTCCAGTAGCTCGGGCGCTCGGCGCGCCGCGCCGGCTGCGGGTGCGCGGCCTAGTGGGCGGCGGGCAAAAAAAAAGCCCCGACGATTTCTCCACACGCCCCGGCGGCCATTTCGACCGCGTCAGCGGTCGAATCAATCGATTAGATTGACGCTCGGTCGCACTTGCGACCGTGGCCTCGTGCCGGAGCTATGCGGTCCCGCCGGTGATGTGCGGGAGTCGTCGGGGCTGCGGTGGTGCCTGGGTCTCTCCCAGGCCTTCCTTTACTCTGCGGCGCCCTTCAAACAGGGTGCGGCAGAGCCGCTTGAACATCGTTTAGTCACAGCCTAGGAGGTCACCACCTCGCAGATCACCGGTTTCAGACTAGACAATGGATCACCTCCTTTCCGGCGAAGCCAACACGCGGGACCCAGTATTTGCGTTTCGCTCTTCACGTGAAAAGCGTGGCCCGCGAAACCGAGGAGGACCGCCGTAGAGCCCTGCTCGGGGCCCGACGCATTCGGAAATCCTGCGTATGAATTTCCCGTCGAGATGAGATCGAGTTTATTGAGTTGGCGCGCGTGGGCAAGTCTAGCGCTATGAAATCTTGGCGCTATGGTGCCCCGTCGTGGGATCTTGCCCGATGTGTAGGGCCGCCGCTTACCCGTGCCAGCCGCTCAGGCCGCGCTCTTCCGGGGTGCCTGGGATGGTGTTGTCGAGCAGCACGGCGATGAGCGCGGCGACAGCCATGCCGGCTTCTTTGCGGCCGAGGATGTTGATGATGTCGGCTAGCCACTGCGGGTCGAAGCTCAGCGGGTGGGCCACGACGTAGATCGGCAGCGAGAGGCCCATGAAGAACGCGAAGCCGAGGATGAAGAGGTTGCGCGCCGAGTTGAGGTCGACGAACTGCAGGTTGGAGAGGCCTACGGCGGCGATCATGCCGAACATCGCGCAGTACATGCCGCCGACGATGGGGTCGGGCACGGTGGCGAACAGCGCGCCGAACTTGCCTACGGCGCCGAGCACCAGCATCAGGATCGCGCCCGCCTGCACGACGACGCGGCTGCCCACACGCGTCAGGCCGATGGCGCCGATGTTCTCGCTGTAGGACGTGGTCGCGTTGCCCGTGCCGAAGGCGCCGGCGACGAGACAGCCCACGCCCTCCATGCCGATGCCTCGGTTGATCATCTGTTTGGTGGGGATGCCGGCGCCGGCGAGGCGCGCGCAGGCGTAGTAGTCGCCCACCGACTCGACGATGGACGACAGGTAGCCGGCGAGAAACGTCACGAAGCCGGGCAGCGAAAACTTGGGCATGCCCCACTGCCCCGGGTAGGGCAGCCGGAACCACGGGGCGACGGCGAGCGCCGCCGTGGAGACGTGCGCGGGATGGCCGGGGCCGAACACGCCGGTGACCGTCAGGATCGCCGCGGTGCCCCAGGCGATGAGGATCGCGAGCAGGATCGGAAACAGCTCGAAGATGCGGTGCGTGCGGCGCAGGTACTGCGAGAAGAGGATGATCAGCCCGATGGTCAGCGCGCCGATGCCCCAATGCGTGCCCGCCTTGGGCGCGCCGTACTCGTAGAGGCTGAGGCCGATGAGGGCGATGGTGGGTGCGATGGTGATCGGGCCGATGGAGCGCAGCAGCCGTCCGAGCAGGCCGGTGAAGCCGAGAAAGATCTCGACGAAGGCGCCCGAGATGATCGCGCCTTGCACGTTCTGCATGCGCAGCTGCCACGAGGCGTGGGCGAGCGCCTTGCTCTGACAGAGCCCTTTGGTCGGGCCGAGAAACGAGAAGGTGCCGCCCTGAATGATCGGCAGCCGGTTGCCGAGCGTCGTCTGCAGCAGCGTGGTGATGCCGCTGACGAAGAACAGCGTGCCGATGAGCCAGCCGAAGGCTTGGTCGGTCTTGGGCAGCCCGATGTAGCCGCCGACGAGATACGGGATCGCCAGCGTCGAGCCGAACATCGTCAGGTAGTGCTGAAAGCCGAGACCGATCGTTTCGATCAGCGGCGGCTTGTCGTCGATGCCGTAGATAAGGCCTTCGGATGCCATGCAGCCATTCTATCGCTGCTCTGCTGCTAGCGAAATTGCTCGTCGTTCGGCATATTCGACCCTTCATGCCGAAGCGGGCCAACAAGCGGAAGGACGCGATGATCAAGCTCGAGCGCGTGGAGAAGCGCTACGGGCAGGGTCCCTACGTGTTGGCTGGAATCGACCTCGAGGTGGCGCGCGGCAGCACGATGGCGCTGGTCGGGCCGTCGGGGTGCGGCAAGACGACGACGCTCAAGCTGATCAATCGGCTGGTGCGGCCGACCGGCGGGCGCGTGCTGGTCGATGGTCACGACATCGCGCAGCGCGACGTAGCCGAGCTGCGGCGCGGCATCGGCTACGTGGTGCAGGAGGCGGGGCTCTTTCCGCACATGACGGCGGCCGAGAACGTCGACGTGGTGCCGCGGCTGCTCGGCTTTCCCGCCGAGCGGCGCGAGCGTCGGCGGCGCGAGCTGTTCGAGCTGCTCGGGCTCGAGCACGGCCGCTTCGCCGACCGCTATCCGCTCGAGCTTTCCGGCGGGCAGCGCCAGCGCGTGGGTCTGGCGCGCGCGCTGGCGGCCAACCCCGAGGTGCTGCTGATGGACGAGCCGTTCGGCGCGCTCGACCCCGTGATCCGGCGCCGCCTGCAGCGCGAGTTCATCGACCTCAAGTCCAAGCTCGGCAAGACCGTGGTGATCGTCACGCACGACATGGAAGAGGCGTTCCTGCTCGCCGATCAGGTGGCGATCCTGCGGCGCGGGGCGCTCGAGCAGCTCGGCTCGCCGGCCGAGATCAAGCGCGCGCCGGCGTCGGACTTCGTGCGCCAGATGCTCGGTCACGAGGTGACGGTGGACGCTGGCGATGACGACCCTGCCGAAGAGACGGTGCAGGTCTCGCGGTGAAGGCGCTGGCGCGAGCGGGGCGGATGGCGGCGCTGCTGGCGCTGCTGGTGGCGGCGCTGCTGGTGGGCGCCGACGGGCGCGCCGACAAACGCGGCGGCGGCGGTGATGGTGCTGGCGGCGGCGGTGGCGGCCGCGGCAAGCAGAAGCCGACGATCACCATCGGCTCGAAGAAGTTCACCGAGTCGACGCTGCTCGGCGAGATGCTGGCGCAGCTGGCCGAGGCGCACGCGGGCGTGCGCGTGGTGCGGCGCTACAACCTCGGCGGCACCCAGCTGGCGTATACCGCGCTCAAGACGGGCGAGATCGACTGCTACGTCGAATACACCGGCACGGCGCTGCGCGCGATCCTCAAGGACAAGGGCAGTGCGCAGAGCGCGTCGGCGGTCTTCGCGCGCGTCAGCCGCGCGGCGCGCGAGCAGGACAAGCTTCTGTGGCTGGCGCCGTTCGGCTTTAGCAACACCTATGTGCTGATCGCGCACGTGGCGGCGGCGAAGAAGCACGCGCTGCGCAAGATCAGCGACCTGCTTCGCGTGCCCGACCTGCGCTGGGGCATGTCCTACGAGTTTCTGCGGCGCGACGACGGCATGGTCGGGCTGCGGCGCGCCTACAAGCTCGCGCCCAAGAACCTCGTCGGTATGGAGCACGATCTGGTCTACCAGGCGCTCAAGAACGGCAAGGTCGACGTCAGCGACAGTTACTCCACCGACGCCAAGCTGCTTCACGCAGACGCGGTGATCCTGCGCGACGACCGGCGCTTCTTTCCGCCCTACGAGGCCGCGCCGCTGGTGCGCGCCGAGCTGGCCGCGCGCGCGCCGGCGGTGATCGCGGCGTTTTCGATGCTGGCCGGGCGCATCGACAACGTGACCATGCGCGTGCTCAACGGCGAGGTGGAGCTTTCGCGCAAGCGCTTCGCCTCGGCGGCGCGCGTGTTTCTGCAGAGCCGCGGTTTGATCGGCGGCAAGCGCGTGGTGAAGCGCCGCGCGCTCGGCTTCTTCGCGCTGCTTTGGCAGCGGCGCGGCAAGACGCTGCGGCTGACCGCCGAGCACCTGATGCTCAGCGGCGTCGCCGTGCTGGCGGCGTGCCTTTTGGGCATCCCCATCGGCGTGATGATCTCGCGCCGCCCGCGCGCTTCGGCGCTGACGCTGGCGGCCGCTGGCGTGCTGCAGACCATCCCCTCCATCGCGCTGCTCGCGTTTATGCTGCCGCTGTTCGGGGTCGGCGCGAAGCCGGCCATCTTCGCGCTCTTTCTGTATGGGCTGCTGCCGATCCTCCGCAACACGGTGACGGGGCTGCGCGGCGTCGACCCGCGCTTGCTCGAGGTCGGCACGGGGCTCGGCATGCGCCCGATGCAGCGCCTCTGGCGCGTGGAGCTGCCGCTGGCGGCGCCGACGATCCTTGCCGGCGTGCGCACGTCGATGGTGATCAACATCGGCACGGCGACGCTGGCAGCGTTCATCGGCGCGGGTGGTCTCGGCGAGCCGATCGTCACCGGCCTGAGCCTCACCGACACCGACTTGGTACTGGCCGGCGCCGTGCCGGCCGCGCTGCTGGCCGTGATCGTCGACGCGCTGTTGGCGGGCGTCGAGCGACTGGCCACGCCGCGCGGGCTGCGAGTGCGGCGCGAGCACGACTAGCACGCCGGTTGCGCGTTCGCCGCGTTGATCCTATAAGGCCCCCTGAAGGCGAGAAATCGCGTGCAAAATAAGGGGTTAGCAATGACCGAGCAACTGCCCGTCAAACAGTTCCACCATGTCGAGCTGTGGGTCGGCAACGCCAAGCAGGCGGCCTACTACTACCGCAAGGCGTTCGGCTTTTCGCAGGTCGCCTATGCAGGCCCCGAGACCGGCGTGCGCGACCGCGCCAGCTACGTGCTGGTGCAGAACAAGATCCGGCTCTGCGTGACGTCGGCGATGCAGGGCGGTCACGAGGTCGGCGAGCACGTCGAGCGCCACGGCGACGGCGTGCGCGACGTGGCGTTTGTGGTCGACGACGCTGACCTGTGCTTCGCCGAGGCGGTGGAGCGCGGCGCGCGCGCGGTGGCCGAGCCGCATGATGTCGAGGACGAGCACGGCCGCGTGCGGCTGGCGACCATCGGCACCTACGGCGACACGGTGCACACCTTCGTCGACCGGCGCGGCTATGACGGGCCGTTCTTGCCGGGCTTTCGGCCGGCGCCCATCGACGAGCAAAGCGTGGGTCTGCTCGCCGTCGACCACGTGGTGGGCAACGTAGAAGAAGGCAAGATGGACGTCTGGCACGACTTCTACAAGGGCACGCTGGGCTTTCACCAGTTCGTCTCGTTCGACGACACGGACATCTCCACCGAGTTTTCGGCGTTGCGTAGCAAGGTCATGGCGAACAAGACGCGCGCCATCAAGATGCCGATCAACGAGCCGGCGGCGGGCAAGAAGAAGAGCCAGATCCAGGAGTACCTCGACTTCTACGACGGCCCCGGCGTGCAGCACTTGGCGCTGCTTACCGACGACATCGTGCACACTGTCACGCGGCTGCGCGATAACGGCGTCGAGTTTCTCTACGTGCCCGAGACCTACTACGACGAGGTTTGGCAGCGCGTGGGCAGCATCGACGAGAAGCGCGAGGCCGTGCGCGAGCTCGGCATCCTTGTCGACACCGACGAGGGCGGCTACCTGCTGCAGCTGTTTTCGCGGCCGGTGCAGGATCGGCCGACGCTGTTCTACGAGATCATCCAGCGCAAGGGCTGCCAGTCGTTCGGCAAGGGCAACTTCAAGGCGCTGTTCGAGTCGATCGAGCGCGAGCAGGCCGCGCGCGGGAACCTCTAGCGATGCCCATCTACCACCGGCTGGGCCGGGTTCCAGACAAACGTCACACCGTCTTTCGCAGCGAGAGGGGCGAGCTCTACTACGAGCAGCTGATGGGCAACAAAGGCTTCGTCGGCATCTCGTCGCTGCTCTATCACCTGCGGCGTCCGACGACGGTGACGTCGACGAAGCTGCTGAGGATGGTCGACATCGAGGTCGATCCCGATCCGACGCTGCGCATGCGGCACTTTCGTCTCGGCCAGCTGCCGGCGGGCGGCACCCTCGTCGAAGAGCGCACGCCGGTGCTGTTCAACGAGGACGTGGTGATCTCGCTGGCGCGGCCGACGGTCAGCGACGAGCGCTTCTACCGCAACGGCGAGGGTGACGAGCTGCTGTATGTCGCCAAGGGCTCGGGCACGCTGCAGTCGATCTTCGGCGACCTGCGCTACGGCGACGGCGACTACCTCGTCATCCCGCGCGGCATCACCTACCGGCTGATGCTCGACGAGTCGGCGCAAGGCACGGCCGAGCACACGCTGCTGGTGGTCGAGGCGCGCGGCGCGATCGAGACGCCGCGTCGCTACCGCAACGAGTTCGGCCAGCTGCTCGAGCACAGCCCGTTCTGCGAGCGCGACATTCGGCGCCCCGAGTCGCTGCCCGTGCACGACGCGCGCGGCGAGCACACGCTGGTGGTCAAAGCGCAGCAGATGCTCACCGAGGTCACGCTCGACCATCACCCCTTCGACGTGGTCGGCTGGGATGGCTACTACTATCCCTGGGCCTTCAGCATCCACAACTTCGAGCCGATCACCGGGCGCGTGCATCAGCCGCCGCCGGTGCACCAGACCTTCCAGTGCGACGGCGCGGTGATCTGCTCGTTCGTGCCGCGCCTCTACGACTACCACCCCGAGGCGATCCCGGCGCCCTACAACCACGCCAACGTGATGTCCGACGAGGTCTTGTTCTACGCCAAGGACAAGTTCATGAGCCGCAAGGGCATCGAGTGGGCGTCGATGACGCTGCACCCCGACGGCCTGACGCACGGACCGCACCCCGGCACGGCCGAGGCCTCCATCGGCAAACAAGCCACCGACGAGCTGGCCGTCATGATCGACACCTTCCGCCCGCTGCGCGCCGCCAAGGCCGCGCTCGAGGTCGAAGACCGCACCTACGGCAAAAGCTGGCTCGACCCCGGGGTCACTCTCTGATCCGCAACCGCCCGGAATTGAAGGCGGAAATAGGCACAATGACAAAACCCAACGTCCGCTATTCGGACACGGGAAATGTCAATGTGCTGTTTTCGCGCTTTAGATCCGGCGGGTTACAGCGCATAGAGTGACCCCGGCTGAAACGGTTGGCGCCTGGCTGCACCTGGCGCCGCCTTTTGCGCTAGCTAACTGTCTGAGATCACGCGGCCGATGCGGGCGCGGGCCTTGCAAACCTGGGGTGCGTGGGGACCCGTCTGCCGATGCTGCTGCTGTGCGTGACCGTCGCGCTGGGTGCTGCCGCGCCGTCAGCGGTGGAGGCGCGGCGTTCGGCGACGGTGCGGCGTGTGGTGAGGGGCAAGGGCAAGACGGGGCGCTGCCGTAAGCTCTTTCGCGCCTGCGTGTTGGCGGCGGCGATGCTGGCGACGCCCGGGATGGCGAAGGCGCAGGTGCCGCAGGACGTCAACAACGTGTGCTCGATCTTTCGCGAGCAGCCGGCGTTCTACGAGGGCGCGGTGGCGTCGGAGAAGAAGTGGGGCGTTCCGGTGGGCACGCAGCTTTCGATCATTCGCCACGAGTCAGGCTTCGACAAGCACGCGCGGCCGCCGCCGAAGAAGGTGCTCGGCGTTTCGATCCCGTTTACGCACCAGAGCACGGCCTACGGTTATCCGCAGGCGCTCGACGGCACGTGGGAGCGCTACAAGCGCGAGACGGGGCGCAGCGGCGCCAAACGCACCGACCCCAAAGACGCGACGGACTTCGTCGGCTGGTATGTCGACATGACGTCGCGCGAGCTCGGCATCAGCAAGAACGACGCGTACAAGCAGTACCTCGCCTACCACGTCGGGCAGAGCGGCTATCGCGCGGGCGACTACAACAGCGGGCACGAGGCGTCGGCGCGGCGCGTGCGCGCGACGGCGGCGCAGTATCAGCAGCAGTACGACAGCTGCGCCGCCGAGCTGGCCAAGCCCAAGCCGACGATGCTGCAGTCGCTCGGTAACACGCTCGGCGGGCTCTGGAAGCGCGCCACCGGCGGCGGGAACTGAGCTACGCGCCGACTTTGACCACCTGCCACGAGACGCCGAAGCGATCCTTGAGCCAGCCGCACTGGCCTTCTTCGCCGCCGTCGCACAGCGCCGCCCAGTAGCGGTCGACCTCCGGTTGGCTGCTGCAGATGACCTGCAGCGAGAAGGCCTCGTTGAACGTCCCTTCGTGGGCGACGTGAGCGTCCATGGCGACCATCGGCTGACCGGCGATCGTGAAGCGGCCGTGCTTGACGCCGCCTTCGGGGCCTTGCTCTTCGGGGCTGTAGTGCTCGAGCTGCTCGACGCGGCTGCGCTCGAAGATCTTGCAGTAGTGATCGATGGCGGCCTTGGCCTTGCCTCGCTGCGCGGCGGCGAACATCAGGCACGGCACGATGTGCGCGCCATCTTCGCGTGCGCCGGCCATCAGCTGCCACGACACGCCGAAGCGGTCGACGACCCAGGCGTAGCGTTCGCTCCAGGGATAGCTGTCGAGCGGCATCAGCGCCTGGCCGCCGTCGGACAGCGCGGCGTAGAGGCGGTCGACCTCGGCGCTGTCGCCGGCATGCGCGAAGAGCGAGATGTTGGCGTTGAGCTTGTACATCGGCCCGCCGTTGAGCAGCAGCAGGCGCTGGCCGCGCAGCTCGAGGCTGACGGTCATCACGCTGCCGGGCGCTTTGCCCGACGGGTTGCCGGCGGACGACTCGGGGTAGCGCATCGAGCCGCTGATCGCGGCCTGCTGGAAGGTCTCGACGTAGAAGCGCGCGGCCTCTTCGGCTTCGCTGTCGAGCCAGATGCAGGGGATGATCGGGCTGCGCTCGCCGACTGCCGCGCCGTCGTCGAGGGCGCCGTCGAGCAGCTGGTAGCTCTGCTCCATGCCGTCGGTCATGCCGGTGGACATCGCCGCGTCGCGTGCCTGCTGGCTGCCGAAGTCGATGGTGGTGACGACAGTGGTGATGCCAGCCTCTTCGCGCAGCTCGACGGTGACGATCGCTTCGCCGTCGCCCATGTCGCCGCCGATGTCGCCGGCCACGTAGCGCTGCGTGTGGACCATGCGGCTCGGACGCGTGACCTCGCGCAGCTCGCCGTCGAAGCCGAAGCTTTTGCCATCCGCTTCGCTGCGCCAGCGCCAGCGGTAGCTGCCGCCGACGCGCATGTCCATCTCGCAGACCACCAGCGCCCAGCCGGGCGGGCCGAGCAGCCAGCGTTGCAGCAGTGCCGGGCTCGTATAGGCGCGCCAGACCAGCTCGCGCGGCGCGTTGAAGGAGCGCGTCACTTGGACCGCGCTGTCGCTGGGCAGGCTCACCTGCGCCGGTTGGGCGTTGCTCATCGTCGCTTCTTCGCTTTCTTGGGTTTGGTTTCTTGTTGCAGCTCGGCGAGCAGCGCGTCGAGCCGCTGAAAGCTGGCCTCCCAGACCTCGCGGTAGCGTTCGAGCCACGCGCTGGCCGCGGCGAGCGAGCGCGCCTCGATTCGGCGCGGGCGGCGCTGGCCGTCGCGACCGACCGAGATCAGCTCCGCGCGCTCGAGGATCTTGAGGTGGCGCGAGATCGCCGGCTGGCTGATCTCGAACGGCTCGGCGAGCTCGGCCACCGAGGCTTCGCCCTGCGCGAGGCGTGCGAGGATGGCGCGTCGCGTGGGGTCGGCGAGCGCCATGAAGGTGGCGTCGAGTATCTGAGAGGCGGATGCGTGCATAACAGATTGCTTATATAAGCTATCTGTTATCTGTTCGCGCAGTCGCCGTCAAGCGCCTTTTTTTCGTGCGGCTACCAGGCGGGGGCGCTGATCGCGCCGACACAGCTCGTATCGAGCCCTTGTACGCTGCCAGCCACCAGGAAGCTCGTCATCAGCTGCGCAGCGCAGGGCACGCTGATCGTCGAGTGCGTCGCGTGCGGTATCACCACGTGCTTGGCGTGCGAGAGCGTCTTGGCGGCCTGGTCGCCCCACTCGGGATAGGTCTGCAAGTCGAGCGCGCCGCTGAGCAGCAGCGTCGGCACGTCGGAGACGACAGCCTTGCCGAGCGCCGCGGGCGCTTGCCCGACCGACCACGAATCGCAGGCGCGCACGCGCGGCAGCAGCGACTCGCCGAGGCTGCCGTAGGTCTGCTTGGATTGCAGCGCGGCGAGCGCGTCGACGCCGGGGCCGAGCGGCATCCACTCGCGACAGAAGATCGTCTGCTGCAGCCCCGGCGCGACGGCGACCGGACCGCGCGGCGAAAGTGGCGCGAGCGGCACGCGCGCCAGCGGCAGCCGCGCGAGATGCTCGAGGGCTACGCCGGCGAGGCGGCGAACGCCGCGCTTGTCGGCGAGGGGCGCTGGGTCGACGGTGCCGCTGACGGTCTGGCCGAGCAGCAGCGAGAGCAGCTGGTCGAGCGCGCGCCCATCGCCACGCGCGCGCGTGCAGACGGCGCGTGGCAGGCGAAAGCGCAGCGCAGCGCGATAGAGCGCGTTCTGAACGATGGACATGAAGTCCGAGTCACCGAGCAGCGCTTGCTGCGTGCCGATCTTGATCAGCGCCGGGTTTGCCGCCAGGTCGGCGCGCACCTTGGCGACGTCGGCCGCGAGGTCGGGACACAGCGCGCTACAGCTGCTGCTCGCCCGGCAGTCGTCGACGAGCAGCTTCATGCCGCGGTCGAACGTGCCGATGGACTCGGAGAGGATGTCGGTGTCGGCGGCGAGCACGCCGTCGAGCACCGCGGCGCGCACCCGCGCGGGATAGAGGCGCATGTACTCGAGCGCCAGGCGCGTGCCGTACGAGCCGCCGCGCAGCGAGATCTGCGCGTAGCCGAGCCGCGCACGCACGAGCTCGATGTCGCGCGCGGCGCTGTCGGTGCCGTAGAACACGAGGCGCGCAGCGTCGTGCTCGGCGGCGCAGGCGCGCCACTCCGATTCGTCGCGCGGCGCGTTCTGCGAGCTCTGACAGCCGAGAAAGCCCGACTCGCCGGTGCCACGCTGGTCGATGTAGTAGAGGTCGAAGGTCTCGGCGAGCTTGGCAACGTAGAGCGGGATCGTGCCGCTCGTCTCGACGCTCGAGCCGCCGGGGCCGCCCGCCAGAAAGAACAGCGCGCGCCGCGGCGAGGTCGGCTGGGCGGCGAGCTGGCGCGCCACCATCAGCGAGACGCGGCGTCCGTCTTCGGGCGCTGCATGATCGAGCGGCACAGCGACCGTGGTGCACTCGATGGTGACGCCCGGTCCGGGCGCCGGGTAGGTGCCCGACCACTTGGTCAGATCGCAGGGACCCCAGGCGAGCGGCGCCGCGCTGTCGGCGCCGGCGTCGGCGTCGGCGGGGTGGGCGGCGTCCGCGTCCGCAGAGAGCGTGTCGAGCGTGACCGTGCCCGCGTCGCTGGTGCCGGCGGGCTCGCGGGATTCGCAGCCGGCGAGATGGAGCAGGGCGACGAGCAGTGCGAGGGCCAGCGCGATGGTGGGGGAGTGGCGTCGGGGGCGCATATGGGTTGTCTCCGGATAAGCGGTGGGTCGTCGAAGACAAGGCTGATGCGCTGGCGCGCGCGGCGAAATGCGGTTCGTGCGCAGCTGTGTGCGATTCGTGCGGCGCAGCGCCTTTACGACACCTCGCCCGCAGCCGCGCGATAGCGCGTCGGTGTCGCGCCGAAGCGGCGGCGAAAAGCGCGCGCGAATCGGCCGAGGTCCGAGAAGCCCGCTTCGAGCGCGGCGACGGTGACGGGGACATCACGCTTGCGGCGCAGCGTGGCCGCCGCGCGCAGCAGGCGCGTTTCGGTGAGGAAGGCGTAGGGGCTGTGGCCGAGTTGCGCCTTGAAGGCGCGGCTGAAGTGGTAGCGGCTCATGCCGGCGGTGCGCGCCAACGTCTCGACGGTCAGCGGTTGATCGAACGCGTCGCGGATCTGCTGTACGGAGGCGGCGATGCGCGGGTCGAGGCGGCGTGTCTCGTCCGCGTCGTCGTCGCTCGCGCCGCAGAAGCTGCGCAGCACGGTGACGAGCATCGCCTCGCAGAGGGCATCGATGGCGAGCTCGGCGCCGCGGCCCTCCTGTGCCTCGGCGAGACACATGTTGCCGATGTCGGCGGCTCGCCGCGCGTCGTCGCCGCTGAGGATGGCCAGTCGCGCGGAGGCCTTGGTGTCGAGCGCGGACAGCACCGCGCGCAGCCGCGCGTCGCTGACCTTGATCGACGCGGCGAGCACGTCGCCGACGAAGGTGGTGGCGTGCTCGAGCCCCGCCGGCACCACGATCAGATCGCCGGGCGCCAGCTGCAGCTCGCGCTGACCGATGCGGTAGCGCGCGTCGCCGCGCGTGCACCACGAAAGCTCCCAGCGCGGGTGCGTGCCGGCGGCGGCCTCGAAGCGCTGCTCGCGTCGAGCGCCGGACCAACGCCAGCGGGTGAGCCTGAGCGGTGCGCCGAGCTCGTGGTCTTGCAGCAGAGATAACGCGGGCAATTTCATAGCCCGAAGGTGTGCAACGCTCGTGCCCGCTCCTCGCGATGCGAATTCACGACCTTGCTGAACGTGGCGCCGCGCCCCGTTAGGAAGCTGACGGCGCGCGACCTGCTATCTTTGGACCTTCGCTTAGCGGCTTACCCCACGAGGCGCCCACCTATGCTCCGCAAGTCTCTGCTGTGGCTCTCGCTCGTCGCCTGCCTGCTCGCCGGTTGCAGCTCGCAAACATCGCTCGCGGCAGACAGCACCATCGCGCCGCGCGACGCGGGCGCCGACGCTGCGCCGATGTTGCGCGAGACGGGGGCCGACGGCAACGCCGATGCCGACGCGGCCGCCGACAACCGGCCCGTCAAACGCGTGCTGTTCATCGGCAACAGCTACACCTACTACAACAACCTGCCCGACGTGGTGGCGCAGCTCTCGCGCGAGCCGCAATCGCCCGTGCGCATCACCGTGGCCATGCACGCGCCGGGAAGCAGCCGCTGGGAGCAGCACGACGCCGATCCGGTGGCGCAGCAGCTCATCGCGCAAGGCTGGGACACGGTGGTGCTTCAGGATCAGAGCGCACAGCCGTGGCAGGCGGTCAACTGGTACGCGCCCAAGCCGGCGCTGCTTTCGCTCGTCGACCGCATCGAGCAGAGCGGCGGCGAGGCGTTGCTCTTCATGACGTGGCTGCACCTGTGGCAGATCGTCGAGGGCGACGGCGTCTTCGAGAGCAACGCGTCGATCAACCACTACTACATGCGCCACGCCGACGCGTCGGGTGCGCGAGTCGCGCCGGTAGGCCGCGCCTGGGCGCGCGCGATGGAGGACGATCCCGGCCTCGCCTTGCACCAGCCCGACAAGTCGCATCCGACGGCGCTGGGCAGCTACTTGGCAGCGTGCGTGTTCTACATCGCGCTCACGGGCCAGTCGCCCGTCGGCCTCGGCTCGGGCGGCCTCGACGTCGCGGCGCAGCAGCGCGCGATGCTGCAGAAGGTCGCGTGGGAGACGCACGTCGCGCGCCTGCCGCAGACCTCGCCTGTGATCGGCGTGTGGCCGCTCGCGGCGGCGCGCGCGGGCAACGATCTGGTGCCCGAGTGGAACCTCGTTCTCGGCAGTATCAGCGGCCCCAAGGGCAAGACCGGCGGCGGCACGCAGTTCGGCCCCGGTGGTCAGTTTGGCCGCTACGCCACGATCCCGTACACGCCTGGGCTCAACAGCAAGCACATCACCGTCGCATTCTACGCCCACCGCGACGACTGGAGCGCGCCGGTGAGCGACGAGCAGACGCTGCTCGCGCGCTGGGTTGGCTTTGGCATCAAGCAGGCGGGAACCACGCTCTCGGCGCACGTGCACACCGTCGACGAGCAAGCACCTGCGCCGATCAGCACCGACGTGGCGGCGCTGGCGTCGGGCTGGCATCACTTCGCGCTGACCTACGACGGCACGACCTACGCGTTGTGGATCGATCACGCGATGGTGCAGTCGGCGACGACCAGCGGTGATCTGCGCTACTACGAATGGTCCGGCCGGCAAAACCCCGTCTATGTCGCCACCGCGTACACGCTGTTTAGCGGCGTCGCGGTGGGCACAGCGGCGGCACCACACATCGTCGGGCTCGACATGTACAAGAGCGAGCCGCGCTTTAGCGGCGGACTCGCCGACATCCGTATCTTCGATCGCGCGCTGACTGCAGCCGAGCTGTCGAAGCTCTGAAGCGACACAGCTGACCGCGCTATTCTGCACCGATGACGCCAGACTCGACGCGAGTAGAGCAGGCCCTCGTCGAGGCGGCCGCGCACGCCGAGGCCCAACGTCTCACCGAGGCGCTCGACGTGCTGCTCGCCGCCTGGCGCACGACCCCGCATGCGGCGCTCGGCGACGCCATCGAAGCGCTGGGCCGTCGCGCCTGTGAGGAGCGCCCCGACGATCTGATCGGACGCAGCGAGGCGGCCTGCGCGCTGTGGAACGAGCGCGCCGCCGCGCAGCGGGCCGAGCAGCTCGACGGTCTGCTCGGCAGCTGGTGCGACGTGCCCGCCGCGCAGGCGGCCGCCCGCGCGGGGCTGCTCGCGCAGTGGCCGAGCGATCCGCGCCGCGACGCGGCAGTGCTCGCCGTGCTGCACGCCACGCCCTATCGCACCACCTCCAAGTTCTGGACGCAGATCTGCGCGCTGGTCGAAGCGATCCGCGATCCGCGCGCCGTCGAGCAGCTGCGCGCCGTGCAGACCATACACGACGAGGTCTTGCGCACCAGCAAGGGTGGGGCGCGCATCGCTGACCGCGTCGCCGCCGCCGCCGCGCAGGTCATCGACGCTATCGAGGCGATCGAGACGCCGCCGCCCCTCGGCGCCGCGGCGGCGTCGGCGCTAGCGCGGCTCGTCACGCCCGCCGCGCCGACGACACACGAGCGATCGCTCGAGGCGATCCTCGAGCAGGTCCTCGAAAACCCCGACGACCTCGCTCTGCGCGCAGTCTACGCCGACGCGCTCGCCGAGCAGGGCGATCCACGCGCCGAGCTGGTCTCGCTGTCGATCCAGCAAAGCGGCCTCGACAAGATCGACAAGGCGCAGCGTACGCGCATGAAGGCGCTGCTCAAGGCGCACCTCTCGGCGCTGCTCGGCCCGCTCGACAAGGTCGTCTTCCGCCGGGACCTCGAGCTCGACCACGGCTTTTTGAGCCGCTGCATCGTCGACACCAGCCGCCCGCAGCTGGTCAGCGACGCGGTCGGCCACCCGCTGTGGTCGACGGTGGTGCAGCTCGACGGACCGCCCGAGGTGTTTCTACATCCAGTGATGCGCTCGCTGCGCCGGCTGCGCCTACAGGGCGGCACGTTCGACAACAACGAGGTGCTCGAGGCGCTGATCGCCGCGCCGGCGCCGCCCGCCATCGACACGCTCGCGCTGACGGTACGTCCCACGACCCTCGACGCCCTGGCGCGCGCGTTCGACAAGATCGCCACGCTTCGCCACCTGCGCGCGCACAGCTGCAACGCCGAGCCCGCGGCGCTGCTCGGCGCGCCGTTCTGCCAGCGACTCGACACGCTGTGGGTCGAGCTGCCGTGGATGTGGGAAAAGTGGGTCAAGGCGCTGCACGCCGACTCGTGCGCGGCGCGCGAGGTGACGTTTTTCGCCAAGACGACCAGTCGCTGGGATGAGCTGTTGTTTCGCCGCGGCGACGACGGGCGTCACGCGCTGGTCAGCGACAAGCAGCGCGCGGTGGTCGAAGCGGCGCTCAAACGTTAGAGCGCTCGAGCAGCGGGTCGAGCAGAAAGCGCGGGTCGACGTTGCCCAGCGCGCGGCGCACGTTGTGCTTGATGCTGGGGTGCTCGCGCTCGAGCGAGGCGAGCAGGCCCTTGATCACCTGGCGGCGCCGGTCGGCGGCGGCGCAGTGCGCGCTGGCGCACGGGATCACCGGGAAGCGCGCCGCGGCGGCGTAGGCCGCGACATCGGCCTCGAGGCAGTAGATCAGCGGGCGCACCACGTGGGGCACCTCGTCCCGCTCGAGCAGCGGAGGCATCGCCCGCATGGCGCCCGAGTAGAACATGTTCATCAGCAGTGTCTCGATGGCGTCGTCGAGGTGGTGGCCGAGGGCCAGCTTGTTGAAGCCGCGCTCGCGACACAGCGTGTAGAACGCCCCGCGCCGGATGCGCGAGCACAGTGGGCAGGCGGCCTGGCCGGGGCTGAGCTTGTCCTGCACGAGCTGATGGATCGGCGCGTCCAGCATCGTGATCGGCACATCGAGCGATTCGACGTACTTCTTAACGATCTCGGGTTGGTAGCCGGGGTACTGGGGGTCCAGATTAACCGCTTCGAGCGTGAAACGGACCGGCGCGCGCTGCTGCAGCAGCCTCAGGGCGGCGAGCAGGGCGTAGGAGTCCTTGCCGCCGGAGACGGCGACCATGACGCGGTCTCCGTCCTGTATCAATTTGAAATCACCGATGGCCTTGCCGACCGCCTTGGTGATCTTGCGCTCCAGGGTCGCCAGCTGGGCCGCCGGCTCTGCGGCGCTATCGCGGTGAAGCTGCATGACGGGCAGTGTGATAAGCCAAAGGGGCGCGCTTCTCAAGCCGTGGGTTGCGCTGCGGCCTGGAAGGCTTGCAGAATCGGAGAATAATCGCGCGCTCGACCCGTCGAAGCGAACACGTCGAACGCACACAAGAGGACCAGCTCGTGAAACTCGGACTGAAAGCGGTCACCGCCTCGGCGCTGGTGGTCGCGTTGGCCGTGCAGCTCGCCGCCATCCAGCCGGCCGAGGCCGGCATGAATCGCAACAAGCGCATGGCCATCATGCGCGCCGTGGTGCGCCTGGTGATCCTCAAGCGCCAAGGCTCGCGGCTGGTCGCCATCGGCAACGGCTCGGGCACCATCATCTCCAAAGACGGCCTGATCCTGACCAACAACCACGTGGTCTCCAACGTGCGCACCGGGCAGGTGCACGACGCTATCGCCGTGACGGTGACCAAGAGCTTCGACAAGAAGCCCAAGGCGATCTGCCTCGCCGATCCTTCGCGCGCCATCCGCCAGCCGGCGCTCGATCTCGCCATCGTCAAGTGCGAGCGCGAGCTCAACGGCAAGCCGCTGCGGCGCCGCATCCGCTGGCCGGTGGCGCCCGTCGGCGACTCCAAGAAGCTGATCCCCGGTGACGAGCTCTACATCGTCGGCTATCCCGCCGTGGCTGGTGCGACGATCACGTTCACCGCCGGCAAGGTCTCGGGCTTTCTCGACCACAAGAACGTCGCACGCGCCTGGATCAAGACGGACGCGCTGATCTCGCCCGGCGTGTCGGGCGGCGCCGCATTCAACGGCGACGGCGAGCTGGTCGGTATCCCGACGCTGCTGCGCTATCGCCGCGGCGGCCGCACCAACATCGGGCTCGCGCGTCCAGTGCGCAAAGCGCGGCCGTTGTTGGCGCAGGTGGTGGGCAAGCGCTGGGCGCGTCTCGCGCGGCGCACGGTGGGGCCGCGCACGCGCTACGTGATGCCGCGCCTTCCGGGGCAGCCCGGTCCGCCGCCCGTCGGACCCGACGGCGTGCCGCGCGGCATGCGCGAGTACGGCGATCGTCCCGGCGCCGGACGCGCCCCCGGTCCAGGCGGCCCGGGCGGAAGCCCCTACGCCGGCGGCAGCCGGCGCTATCCGGGCTACCAGCCACCGCCGGGCGGCGGGATGACGCCAGGCTCCGGCGGCCCCGGCTCCGTGCAAGGTCGTCCCGGCCGCACGAGCGTGGTCGCCGGCATCGTCGTCGACGCGTCGACCATGCGGCCTATCCGCGGCGCGGTGATCATGGTGGTCAGGCCCGGCGTCAGCGTGCGCGCCGTGCGACCCAGCACCATCAAGCGCTACCTGGCGACCGCGGCGATCTCGGACGGGCGCGGCATCTTCCGCTCCAAGCACGCCCTGCGGCACGGACGCACCTACGGCGTGTTGGTGCAGGCGCGCGGCTATCAGCCGCTGGCGGTGGACGGCGCGATCCAGCTCTATCCGGGGACGCCGCCGCTGCTCAACGTCGGCCGCGTGCGCCTGATGCCCATGCGCACGTACTGATCGAGAACTGACCTAGAACGTCAGGGTTGCCGCGGCGCCGGCGAGGCCGGGGCCCAGCATCGGCGCGGCGCTGAGCGACGTGCCGCTGGGCGTCGTCGTCGCGCGTTTGCGCGCACGCTTGCCCTCGACAAAGAACGCGATCACGGCACCGACGGTCGCCGCGATGCCGAGCCCGAGCGTGATGTCGCTGGTCAAGGCCAGCCTGCGCGCCGCGTCGGCCTTGCTGTCGCTGTCGGTGACCGCGTTGCTGGCCTTGCTCAGCGCCGCACCACCCGTGGCGGCGGCGGTCACGAACAACGCCCCAGCACCGGCGGCCAGGATCCAAGTCCACATCCGCCCCGAACGTTTCTCCGAGCCCGTGCCCACCCCTGCGCCGCTACTCGTGCCCGCGCCCGTGCCCGCGCCCGCGCCCGTGCCCGTGCTCGCGCCCGCGCCCGCGCCCGTGCCCGTGCCCGACACCGCGCCCGTCGTGTCTTTCATCAGAGCAGCCGTCACCGCGATCACGCTGCCCACCGTCACCGAGACAAACGCGCTGAAGCTGCGGTAGCCCGCCTTCTTGACCTCGACGTTGTGCGAGCCGGCGTGCAGCGCGATGGGCTTCTTCAGCGGCGTGACGCCGATCTTCTTGCCATCGACGATCACCTCGGCGCCGTCGACCTTGCATGAAAGCGAGATGCCGGTGGCGGCCAGCCGCCGCTCGAGGTTTTTGATCTTCTCGAGCAGCGTCGCGTTCTTGTCGCCCGACTCCTTGATGTAGCGCTTGTAGCGCGCGATGGCGTCGTCGATGCGGCCCATGCGCTCGTAGGTCTGCCCGATGTTGTAGTGAAGCTCGGGCTTCTTGCTCAGCCGGTACGACTCCTCGAACTCGCGCAGCGCGTCCTTGTAGCGCCCCTGAGCGTAGTACGAGGTGCCGGCGCGATAGTGGTGCGCGGCGGGGCCTTGCGCGGCGGCAGGCGAGCTCGTCGCGGCGACCGACATCGAGACCACGGCGAGTAGGAGTCTGCGAAGCGTATTCATGGTCTGCCTAGTTGGTCGTGTCGCGGCATACGTAGGCTAGCTCGGGCCCACTGGCGCCTTGACGCGAGTAGACGACGTGCAGTCGATTGCGTCGGTCGACGGCGATGCTGACCAGCGGCCCACCGCCGGCCGCGAGCGCGGTGTTGGTCCACGGCGAGCCTTCTTCGAACCAGCTCAGCGTCGGCCCCTGCGGCTGCGGCGCGAGCGTCTGCACCACGAGCTGGCCGCGGTCCTTGTCGGTGAGCGCGACCTCGGCGCTGCGTGGGTTGAAGTTCATGCCGGCGGTGGGGGTCATCACCGTCAAGTTGCTGCCGGTGAAGACGCCGAAGCTGAGCGTGCCGCCGGGCGGTGAGCCGCCTGCGATGGCTTCGATCCACGCGCCGATCACCGTGCTGTCGTTCTGCACGGCGAGCACCATCGGCGTGGGCTCGATGGTGCCGCCAGCGGTGTTGAAGCGGTGATCGGCCCCGCGCGGCATCGGCTTCGGTGGACAGCCGCTGCCGCTGTTGGTGAAGGCCTCGACACGCACGCCGTCGCCCGGCATCGGCGTGATCTCTTCGAAGTAGTACGACGCGGCGACGGTCTGTTTGTCGCGCGAGACGGCCACGCGCGAGTAGCCATAGTTGCGCATCATGATGGGGTTGATCGGTTGCTGGCAGAGCGTGATCTGGAAGTTGTTGGCGCCCAAGAGGTTGACGCGGTGCAAGCCGTGCTCGTCGCCGTAGGCGGTGGCGAACCAGATCGAGCTGCCGCCGCTGGCGGCGTCGATGTAATCGATGTCTGCGCCCACGCGCATCGGAGCGCGCTCGGGCTGGGTGTCGGGCAGCACCTTGTAGGGGATGTGATAAAGCTCGTGCTGCGAGTCGCCCATGGTCGCTTCGCGACCGACAAAGACGTGCAGCCTGTCGCGCTCGTCGAAGGCCGCGGCCACGCGGTTGGTGGCGCCGGCGCCCGCGGACGGCGGGATGTTGACCGCGTGCTCGGCCCACTTCTTCATCGCGACGTCGTAGAACAGGCGCTTGACGGCGTTGCCGCTCGCGACGACGACCACGCTCGGCAGGTCGGTGCTGTCGACGGCGAGCGTGGCCTGGTTGGCCGCGCCGGGGTCGGCGAAGTTGCCGATGGCCACCGCTTGCTTGTTGCACAGCTCGTCGGCGGGTGTCGCGTCGTTGCCGCTATCAGGGGACGTCTCGGCGCCGCCCTCCGCGCGCGGGCCGTCCACGCCGGCATCGGTGGCGTCGGCTGTAGTATCCGCCTGGCCGCCCTTCTTGTCGTCGAGCTTGCTGTCGACGAGCAAGCTGCAGCCACTGACGAGGAGCACAACGCTAAGAAATAGGCTTAGTCGCATCGCAGCTCTTTCGGTTCTTTAGACTCGATCATATCCGCCCGCACCCGCCAACCAAAGTGCGTGCGATTTCAATCCGGCATCGCTGTGATCAGATCCACAAAGCGACGGATCGTGCCGGGGCCGCCGAGCGGCTTGGTCTCCTGCAGCGTCGTGTCTACGTTGCCGCGATCAGAGCAGATCCAGATGCCGGTGCCGCCGTCGCGTGCCGGGTCGAAGAAGCGCGAGAGCTCGAACTCGCGCAGCAGCGCCTTGACCTTGCCTAGGTCGTACCAGGGCGCGCCGCGGTAGTTGCGGTTGAGGATCATCAGCCGGTCGGAGTCGTAGATGTCGACCAGCTCGCCAGCGGTGAGCGGGTTGTCGTCGATCTTGCCGACGATGCTGGCGCGCGTGAGCTTGCCGCGCTTGACGAGCACGATCACCGCCACCGAGCGGTGCGTGCCGTGCACGATGCCGTAGTTGGACATGGCTACATCGTAGCTCACCACGCCGCGCCGCGACCCGCGAGATTTGCCACGGCCGCGCGCGCTGGGCTACAAGCCATGACAGATGGCCGCACCGCGCAGCAGCACCCGAACGAGGAGAGGCCCGTACCCCGAGCTGACCTGGCCCGCGGTGCTGGTGGGCTATTTCATCGGCTCGATCATCTGCATCTCGATCGGCTACGCGTGCTTGATCCTCGGCTTCTCCATCGAGGGCTCGGAGCTCGCGGCGATCCTCGGCTGGGGCATCCTGCGCGGCATCCTGCGCCGCTCGAGCATCGTCGAGAACAACATCAACCAGACCATCGCGTCGGCGGTCAACGGCGCGTCGAGCGGCATGATGTTCTCCGTGCCGGCGCTGTTCATCCTCGAAAAGCAGTACAGCGGCGTCACCGACTTCAGCCCCTATCTGATGGTGCTGGCCTGCATCACCGGCGGCGTGCTCGGCCTCGCGTTCGTCATCCCGCTGCGCAAGCAGATGATCGACTTCAACCGCCTCGCCTTCCCGGGCGGCATCGCGGTGGCTGCGATCCTCAAATCGCCGGGCGCCGGCGCGCGCAAGGCGCTTCTGATGATCGGCGCCGCCGCTGTCTCCGGCGTCGTGCACTTCATCGTCGTCAAGGTCGTGCACCTGCCGCAGGAAAATATCGCCCTCGGCGACATGCTGGGACTGCCGCCGTTTCTCAATATCTCGCTGTACGCGTCGCTGCTGACCGTGGCGGCCGGCTTCCTCTCCGGCCGCGGCGGGCTGTGGTTCGGAGCCGGCGGCTTCTTGTGCTACTTCCTGCTCGCGCCGCTGCTCGCCGCCTTCGGCTCGCCGGAGGTCAAGGCGCTCTTCAGCGGCTGCTTCGGCGACGTGCCGGGTGCGTTGCGCGACGAGCTCTTTCGGCCGAGCGGCATCGGCATGCTCATCGGCGCTGCCACCGGCGGGATCTTCTTCGCGTTCCCGCTCATCCGCAGCGCGATCAAGTCGATGCAGGACGCGAGCAAAGAGGCGCGCGACGCGAAGGGCACAGACGCGGGCGCGAGCGCGGCGCTTCACGACGAGATGCCGATCAAGCTGCTCTACGGCGCGATCGTGGTGGGCGCGGTCCTGATGGTGGTCATCGCCTACGTGGTGGCGCGCGACATGCCGCTGTGGCGTGCGGCGGCGATGGCGCTGCTCGGCACGCTGTGGGTCTGGATCGCCGGCGTGATCGTCAGCGAATGTGTCGGCCGCACCAACTGGTCGCCGCTGTCGGGCATGACGCTGATCGCTGTGACGATCCTGATCCTCGTCGCGTCGGGCTTGCCGCCGCAGCAGACCATCATCAGCTCGGTGATCGTCGGCGCCGCGATCTGCGTCGCGATCTCGCAGGCGAGCGACATGATGCTCGACCTCAAGTCGGGCTATCTCGTCGGCGCGTCGCCGCGCAAGCAGCAGATCGGACAGATCCTCGCCACGTGGCTGGGCCCGATCCTGGTGATGAGCCTGATCTTCATCCTGCACAAGGCCTACGGGCTGGGCAGCACCAAGCTGCCTGCGCCCCAAGGCGGCGCGCTCGCGGGCATGGTGCGAGGTATCATCGGCGGTGATGTACCCGGATATCGCTACCTGGCGGGTGCCGGCCTCGGTGGCGTGCTGGCGTTCTCCGGGATGAGCGGCATCGGCGTGCTGATCGGCCTTGGCTTCTATATGCCCTTCAACATCGTGCTCACCTACAGCATCGGCGCGCTGGCGCGCATGCTGGTCGACCGCGTCAAGGGGCGCGGCTACTCGGAGGAGGTCGGCATTCCGCTGGCGGCGGGGCTGATCGTCGGTGAGGCGCTGGTGGGTGTGGGCTTCGCGATGGCGGCCGTCATCGCGGGAGCGGTCGGATGAAGCGGCTCTCGCGAGCTCTGCTGGCCGGCGGCTTTCTCGGCGCGGCGTTCTTCAGCGTCAGCGAGCGCGGCTTTGTCGACTGGCGTCTTTACGGGGCGTGTGGTGCGCTCGCGTTGATCGGGCTCGTGCTGACGCATCTCTCGGCGCGCGGCGCGGCGCGCGACTCGGCGCAGGTCAGCGCGGACGTGGACGTCGTCCGGCGCGGCCTTGGACGACTCAACGCGGCGATCGATACGATGTGGGATGGGCGCGAGGCCCAGGACGCACACGCGCTGCACACGCGCATCGACGACGAGCTGCGCGACGATCTCGCCGAAGTGGCCGAGGCGCGCATGGCGCTGGTGGCGCGCTTCGGCATCGAGCGCTACGCCGACGTGATGACGCGCTTCGCCGGCGCCGAGCGCTATCTCAACCGCGCCTGGTCGGCTTCGGTAGACGGTTACGTCGACGAAGTGTGGCGCTCGGTGGAGATCGCGCGCGCGCAGATGCAGCGCGCCCAGTCGCTGCTCGACGCGTCGCTGGCGGAGGTGCAGCCATGAGGACGTGGACTGTGGCGGCCGTGGTCTGGCTGTGCGTGGTGCTCGCGGCGCCCGCGGCGGCGGCGCCGGGGCAGACGATCTATACGTACACCAACGCTCAAGGGCGTAAGGTGTATGTCAATGGGATCGAGCGCGTACCCAAAGCGTTTCGCGCCAAGGCCAAGCCGGTGGATCTCTCGCACGTCTCGCTCAACCGCAAGGTCGGTATGGGGCTCGAGGAGCACGTGCGCGACGTCTACGGCAAGCTGGTGCGCTCCAAGTTCTGCGCGCGCGCCCGCGCGAGCGGGGGCGAGGGCTTCGTCGCGCGCGTGTGGCGCGAGCACGGCGCGATGGTGGTCATCGGCGGCTTCGCGCTGTTGCTGCTGGTGGCTTCGCCGTGGATCGCGCGCCGCACCTCGGTGCCCAACTGGGGGCGCGTGCTGATGATCGCGTTGCCGCTGCTGGTGACCCTGGGGGCGATCACGATGGCCGCGAGCCGCACCTCGCGGGCGCTCGGCGTGGTGCGGCACACGGCCGAGCTCTGCACCGACGACGGTAAGAAGAAGAGCACGGCGGAGCAGCTGTCGGTGATCAAGGCGCTGCGAGTGCAGCTCGAGAAGGCCGAGGCCAAGCGGCGCGCGCAGCTCGACCGTGTTACGCGATGACGGGTCACGCGATGACGATCGTGACGGGGCGCTCGATGCGTGTGCTGGTGCTCGGCGTGGCGTTGCTGCTGCTGCTGCTGCTGGCGGGATCTGGCTGCACAGACCTCTACCCGACGCAGCTGCCCGATGCGATCCCGCAGGACACGCGCGTCGACCGACGCGGCGACGTCGGATTGCCCGACGGGCCGATCCCGGACCTCGACGCCAGCAACGACGCGGATGCCGCCGATGAGGGCGACGCGGGCGACGCGGGCGACGCGGGCGACGCGGGTGACGCGGGCGACGCGGGCGACGCGGGTGACGCGGGCGACGCAGGCGACGCGGGCGACGCGGGTGACGCGGGTGACGCCGGCGTGGATGCCGACGCGAGCGATGCGGGCGACGCTGCGGTGGACGCTGACGCCTCGGTGGACGCGGACGCCTCGGTGGACGCTGACGCCTCGGACGCTATGGTCGACGCAGCGGACGCGGCTGGCGACGCGCCGCTCGATGGGACACTGGACGCCCTCGACGCCGCCATCGACATGCTCGTCGACGGCAACTCTGGATAGGAAGCGAGCGAGCTCTTGCGCAGCATGCGAACCCCTCTGGTCCTGGCGCTGGCCGCGCTGATCAGCGGCGCCCTGGGCGGCGTCGCGCGCGCCGACGCGCCGCTAGCCGACGATCTGATCAACACCGACCGGCCAGGCGCTGCCTACGCCAGCACCACCGTGCACAAGCTGCAGTTTCAGCTCGAGCTCGGCGTCGACGTGCGCCACAACAGTGCGAGCCTTGGCGGCGCCGACGCGACAACCACGCTGCTGAGCTTGCCGGTGTTCATCCGCTTCGGCCTTCACGATCGCTTCGAGCTGCGCATCGAGGGCGACACGCTGACCACGCTGTGGCCACCGGGAAACGCCGATACGCACGTGGGCTTCGGCGACCTGGCCTTCGGATTCAAGCTGATGATCCTGGCGCAGAATCGCGGCGCGATCCCGTTCCTCTCGTTCATGACGATGGTCTTCTTTCCCACGGGCAGCAACGCGCTGACCCTCGACGCCGACGATCGCGCGCGCGGCATCACGCCGCTGTTCATGACGATGGCGACCTGGGGGCTCGGCGCCGGCTTCGCGGTCAACCTCAACCTCGGCGCCGATATCATCGCGCCGCCGGGCGTCGAGCGTCACGCGCGCTTTCGCAACGTGACCAACGTGACCTACACGCTGCCGGTGATGCGCCAGCGCCTCAGCCTGTGGGTCGAGGGCGCGTTCATCGTGCCGATCAACACCGACCTCACCGCGCCTGTTTCCTTCGACTTCGGCGCGCTGTTTCTGCTCACCAAAGACATCCAGCTCGACGTGCAGGCGCTGATCGGTCTTACCGACGCCGCGCAAGACATCGTCGTCGGCGCCGGCTTCAGCTTCCGTACCTAGAAGTCGTCGCGCTAGTCGCTGTCGGCGAGCTTGCGGTAGAGCGTGCGGCGATCGATGCCGAGCGCGCGCGCCGCCTCGAGCTTGTTGCCCTCGCAGGCTTCGACCATCTGCTCGATGTAGGCGCGCTCGACCAGCGAGAGCGGCAGCTTGCGGCTTAGCGCGCGTTCGAGGAAGCCGTCGGCGTCGCCTTCGCCCGCAACGCTCGCGCTCGCAGCGGGCGCTCGCATCGGTGGCCCTGACAGCGCCAGATCGTCGAGCTGCAGCACGTCGTGGTCGGTTAGCGCCACCGCGCGCTCGATGACGTTGGCTAGCTCGCGCACGTTGCCCGGCCAGTCGTGCGTCAACAACCAGCGCATGGCCGGCTCGGCGACGCCGACGATCTGTCGCTCGAAGGCTTTGCACGCGCGGCCGAGCATGGCGTCGACCAGCGGCTCGATATCCTCGGTGCGCTCGCGCAGCGGCGGGATGTCGATCTGGATCACCGCCAGCCGGTAGTAGAGGTCCTCGCGCAGCGTGCCGTTTTCGATGCAGCGCAGCAGCGGCCGGTTGGTGGCGGCGATGATACGCACGTCGAAGCGGTAGGCCTGCGAGGCGCCGACGGGGCGCACCTCGCGCGTCTCGATCGCCTGCAGCAGCTTGGGCTGCGACTCGATCGGCATCTCGGCCAGCTCGTCGAGAAACAGCGACCCGCCGCTGGCCTCGCGCAGAAGCCCGGCGCGGTCGGTGCGCGCGTCGGTGAACGCGCCGGAGACCACGCCGAACAGCTCGCTCTCGACGAGCGTCGGCGGCAGCGCGGCGCAGTTGATATGCATCAGCGGGCGCGCGCTGCGCGCGCTGCGCGAGTGGATCAGCTGTGCGATGGCGCCTTTTCCCACGCCGCTCTCGCCGGTGAGCACCACCGACGCGTCAGTGCGCGCCGCGCGCTGTGCCAGGTCGAGCACGCGGCGCATGGCGGGGCTGCGCGCGACGATGTCGCTCGGCTCGCGGCCAGCGATCGACGAACGCAGGCGCACGATCTCGCGCCGCATGCGCCGCTCGCGAAGCGCGCGCGCCACCGACAGCAGCAGCGCCTGCAGGTTGAACGGCTTTGCGATGAAGTCGCACGCGCCGGCGTGTACCGCCTCGACGGCGAGGTCGATGCTGCCGAATGCGGTGATCAGCATCACCAGCTGGTCGGGGCGCTCGTGCTGCAACGCGCGCATCAGGTCGACGCCGCGCAGACCTGGCATCTCGATGTCCGAGATCACCAGGTCGAACGCGTGCTCGCGTGCGTATGCCAGCGCCTGCCTGGCGTCGGTCTGATACTCGGCGCGATAGCCGGCCTCGACCAGCGTCTCGGTGAGCAGCTCGGCGACGGCGCTGTCGTCGTCGACCACCAGCACGCGGGCGGCATGCGCCGCTGACTCGCCCGTCACGCGCTGTTCTCGGCGCCGCGGCGCCGTTCGAGCGGCAGCATCACGGTGACGGTGCTGCCCACGCCAGGCGTCGACTCGACCTGGATGCTGCCGTCGTGGTCGAGCACGATCGAGCGGCTGATCGCCAGCCCGAGCCCCGTGCCGCCGCTCGGGGCGCGCGTGGTGAAGAACGGCTCGAACAGCTGTGCCTGTGTCTCCTCGCTCATGCCCACTCCAGTGTCGCGCACTTGCAGCCGCAGGGCGGGGCGTTTTTTTCCGCTCGCGTCGTCGAGCTCGTCGCGAGCCAGAGAGACCGTGATGTTGCCAGCGGCGGCGGTGGCGTCGAGGGCGTTGCGAATGATGTTGAGCGCCACCTGCTGGACCTGGTCGGCGTCGGCCTCGACGCGCGGCAGATCGGCTTCGACCTCGAGCGCCAGCTTGACGTCGCGGCGTCGCGCTTCGACGCCGAGCAGCTCGACTACGGCGCGCACTGCGGCAGCGAGGTCCGTCGGCGTGGTGCGCGGCGCGCGCCGGCGGGCGAAGTGCATCAGCTGCTCGACGATGCGCGTGATGCGATCGGTCTGCTGCACGATGATGTCGAGGCCGCGCTCGAGCTCTTGCGGTTGTTCGAGGCGGCCGAGCAGCGCGCGCGCGCGTCCGCCCAGCACCTGCAGCGGCGAGGCGATCTCGTGGGCCAGCCCCGCCGAGAGCTGTCCGATGGCGATCAGCTTGTCGGCGCGCTGAAGGCCCGTTTCGAGGCGGCGCCGCGAGTCGGCGGCGGCTTCGAGGGCGTCGCGTGTGCTGCGCAGGTCGCGCACCATCTCGTTGAACTCGTGCACCACGTGGCCGAGCTCGTCATCGCGTGACTGGCGATCGAGCTCCGAGCTGAGATCGCCAGTGCGCACGCGGCGCATGCCCTCGGCGAGGCGCGCCAGTGGGCGCGTGACGAGCCCCGCGCCAAAAAAGAGGCCCAACAGCATCGAGCTGAGCGCGAAGAGTGCCACCGTGAGCGCCACGCCGTTGCGCGTCCTGCGCAGGCTGCGCTCGATGTCTGTGAGCGGGCGCAGGAGCAGCAGCGCGCCGAGCAGCTCGCCGCCGTCCGAGAGCAGCGGCGCGGCGGCCACCAGCAGCGGCCCCGCGTCGTTGAGGGTCGTGATCTCGCGTTTGCGTTTTTGTACGACGCGCCGGATCAGCGCGCGGCGAAGCTCGCTCGAAGGGGCGACCTGCGTCGACGATGTCTTGATGCGGCCGTCCTTGTCGTAGATCAGCACGTCGAAGGAGGGGTCGATCTTGTCGAGCTTGCTCACCGTCTCCTTGATGTCGTCGATCTGGCGATCGCGCAGCGCGTTCTCGATGGCCACCTGCAGGCTGTGCGAGAGCAGGTCGAGCTGGCGCTCGGCGACACCGAGCAGGGCGCCGCGCTCGATGGCGTAGTAGACGACGCCGTAGGTGCCGAAGACGACGAGGCCGGCTGCGCTCAGCGCGAGGCTGATCTTCGTCGGGATGCGCATCTGCCTATCATGCCTGCGCCGGCGCGCGCGTCATACGTTGTCGCTGATCGGCGTGTCGCTGCTGCTCGGGGCGTCGCCGCTTGGCGTATCGCCGCTCGGTGTATCGCTGCCGGGCTTGCGCCGCCGAGCGGCGAGCCACGCGCGACCGCGCAGCGCCCAGTAGTAGGTCACGGGCAGAAAGACGAGCGTCAGCAGCGCTGCCGAGACCGAGCCGCCGACGACCACGGCGGCCAGCGGACGCTGCGTCTCGCTGCCGATGGCGGTAGACAGCGCGGCGGGCAGCAGGCCGAGGGCCGCCAGCAGGCCGGTGATCACCACCGAGCGCAGGCGGTCCATCGCGCCGAAGTAGACGGCGCTGTCGGCGGGGTCTCCGTCAGCGAGGCGGCGCTTGATCGCCGAGAGCATCAACACGCCGTTGAGCACGGCCTGACCGAGCAGCGCGATGAAGCCGACGGCGGCCGACACCGACAGCGGCATGCCGACCAGCGCCAGCCCTGCCACGCCGCCGACCAGCGCGAAAGGCACGTTGAGCATGATCATCAGCGCGTCGAAGACGCTGCTGAAGGCGGCGAAGAGCAGCAGGAACGTGATGCCGAGCGCGAGCGGGATCACCAGCTGCAGCCGCTTCATGGCGCGCTGCTGGTTTTCGAACTCGCCACCCCAGGTCAGCCTGTAGCCCTGCGGCAGCTTGACCTTGGCGGCCACCAGCTTGCGCGCGTCGGCGACGAAGCGGCCCATGTCGCGCCCGCGCACGTTCATGCGCACGCCAACGTAGCGCTGCCCGTTTTCGCGCGTGATCGCGGCGCGTCCGGTGTCCATCTTGACGGTGGCGATGGCCGAGAGCGGGATCAGCGTGCCCGTCTTGAGCGGCAGTTGGATGCGCGCGATGCGCGCGGCATCGCGGCGCGTCGCCTCGGGCAGGCGCACGGTGATATCGAAGCGGCGATCGCCCTGCCACAGCTCGCCGGCGACGTGGCCACCCATGGCGGTCTCGATGTAGTCCTGTACGTCGCCGAGGTCGAGGTCGTAGCGCGCCAGCGCCGCGCGGTCGAGGCGCACCGCGATCTGCGGCGCCTCGGCGGACTTGACGACGCCGACGTCGGAGGCGCCCGGCACGCCGAGCACCTCGCGTTTGACGTCCTCGGCGAGCTGCTGCAGCACCTTGAGATCCGAGCCGTAGATCTTGACGGCGATCTGGCCGAACTGGCCCGAGATGTTCTCGATCACGTTGTCGCGGATCGGCTGCGAGAAGTTGTACTCCACGCCGGGGATGTCGCTGAGGCTGCGGTCGATGCGCGCGATGAGGTCGTCGAGGGACTTGACCTCCTTGCGCCACTTTTCGGGCGGCGCCAGGCGCACGAAGAACTCGAGGTTGTTGGGCAGCGTGGCGTCGGTGCCGTCTTCGGGGCGGCCCAGCTGCGAGAGTGTCGCGGTGACCTCGGGTGTGCGGCCGAGGCGCGCGCGGATGCGCGGCACCATCTTGCGCCCTTCGGTGAGCGACATGTTGGGCGGCAGGGTGAACGTGATGTAGAGCGCGCCCTCGTTGAGCGCTGGCAGAAACTCGGAGCCGAGGCGCGGCAGCGCCACTAGCGACGAGGTCAGCGCGCCGCAGGCGAGGATGATCACCGCGATGGGGCGCCACAGCGCCCAGCTCAGCGTGCGCCGGTAGGCGTTGCGCAGCCATACCAGCAGCGGCGACTGACGCGGCGGGCGCTTGCGATTGCGCAGCGCGAAGTACGCCAGCACCGGCACCAGCGAGAAAGTCATCACCAGCGCGCCGAGCAGGGCGCTCACCACGGTGACGGCCATCGGGCCAAAGATGCGCCCCTCCACGCGCTGCAGCGAGAAGATCGGGATGTAGGCGGCGATGATGATCAGCAGCGCGAAGAGCGTCGGACGCGCCACCTCGCGCGCCGAGTGCAGGATCTGCTCGGCGTACGTCGGGTGCGGCGTTCCGGGCGGCAGTGACTCGGAGCGGTGGAAGATGTGCTCGACGAGGATCACCGCGCCGTCGACGATGATGCCGAAGTCGATCGCGCCCATGGACAGCAGGTTGGCCGACATGCCGCGCCAGTGCAGGTAGACGAAGGCCGCGGCGAGCGAGAGCGGGATCACCGTCGCGACGATCAGCGACGCGCGGATCGAGAGCATGAAGGCGAAGAGCACCAGGATGACGAGCCCGGCGCCTTCCGCGAGGTTGCGAAAGACCGTGCGCAGCGTTGTGTCGACCAGCTCCGAGCGATCGTAGAACGGGTTGACGGTGATGCCGTCGGGCAGGATCTGCTTGTTGAGCTCGGCGATGCGCGCGCGCAGCTTGTCGAGCACCACCGACGGGTTTTCCTTGCGGCGCATCAGCACGATGCCCTCGACGGCGTCGGGGTTGTTGCCGCGCGTGACGATGCCTTGGCGCGGCGCGTGCCCGACGCGCACCTGCGCCACGTCCTTGACCGTTACCGGCGCGCCGTCGCGGAACTTGACGCGCACTTTGCCGATGTCGTCGAGGCCGCGAAAGATGCCGAGGCTGCGGATGACGAACATCTCGGAGCCGCGCGTCATATAGCCGCCGGTGGCGTTCGAGGAGCCCTTCTTGAGTGCCTTGAAGATGTCGTCGAGGTCGACGCCGAGCGCGGCCATGCGCGCCGGATCAGGACTGACGTGGATCTCGCGCAGCAGGCCGCCGTAGCTGACCACCTCGGCGACGCCCGGCACGCGCATCAGCTGCGGGCGCACGACCCACTCTTGCAGCGTGCGCAGCGTCATCGGGTCGGCGCCCTTGCCAGTCAGCGTGTAGCGGTAGACCTCGCCGATGGGCGTGTAGTTAGGCCCCAGCTCGGGCGTGACGCCATCGGGCAGGTCGGCGCCGCGCAGGCGCTCGCCCACCTGCTGGCGCGCGATGAGCGGCTCGACGCCGTCGAAGAACGTCAGCGTGACGAACGAGAGACCGAACAGCGAGATGCTGCGCATACGCGCCAAGCCAGGCGTGGAGTTGAGCGCGCGCTCGAGCGGCAGCGAGACGCGCCGCTCGACCTCTTCGGTGGGCTGGCCGCGAAAGAGAGTGATGACCTGCACCTGGGTGTCGGTGGGGTCGGGGAAAGCCTCGATGCTGAGCTGTCTAAACGCGTAGTAGCCGCCGACAGCGAGGGTCGCCGCGAGCACGAACGCAGCAAGCCGCTGCCGCATGAAATAGCGGACGATGGCGTCGATCACGGTCGTGGTCTCCGCGCGTGAGCGCTAGTTGGCCAGGGCGAGGTGGTTGTCGAGCAGGATGGCGCCGCGTACCACGACCATCTCGCCCGCTTTGACGCCGCTGTAGATCGGCACCAGGCCGGCGTGCATGGCGCCGGTGACGACGCGCCGGCGCTTGAAGGCGCTCGCGCCGCTCTTGACGTAGAGGTACTGCTCGGAGCCGTCGGAGACGACCGAGGTGGCGGGCACCTCGACGGCGTTTTCGAGGGCCTTGGCCCAGAAGCTGACGTTGACGAACATGTTGGCGCGCAGGACGCTCTTGGTGTTGGTCACGCGCACGCGGATCGGCACGGTGTGGCGCTTGGGATCGACGACGGCGGAGACGAGCTCCACCTCGCCCTCCACCGCGGCGCTGAGCGACGGCGAGCTGACGCGCGCGCGCGCGCCGACGGCGACGTTGGTGGCCTCGGCTTCCGGCAGGTACGCGACGACCCACAGCTGGGCGAGGTCTGCCACCTGCACGAGCGCCTTGGAGCTGCTCGCCGAGACTTCCTGACCGACGAGCACGTTCTTGTCGACGACCACGCCGGCCTGCGGCGAGACGACGGTGAAGGCGTTGCTGGCGCTTCCGCGCACCTTGAGCGCCGCGCGTTTTTGCCGCGCCAGCGAGAGGGCCAGCTCGGCGGCCTTCTGGCGCTGCACGGCGGCGAACTCGTCTTTGGCCGGCAGCGCGCGCGCCTTGACCATCGCGCGCACGCGCGCGACGTTGGCCTTGGCGGTGACGAGGTCGACCTTGGCGCGCGCGATGTCGGCGTTGAGGTTGGCGATGTCGGTGCTGGTGACGGTGAACAGCGGCGCGCCGCGCGCGACGCGCTGGCCGAGCTCGACGTAGGTGCGCGAGACGCGGCCGGAGAGCGGCGAGTCGACGCGAGAGGCGCGACGAGCGTCGAAGGTGACGTTGCCCGGTATCGGATCGGTCCAGCGGGCGGCGGCCGGCTTGGCGGCGGCGAGGGCGAGCGCCTTCCACTGCGGCGCGTCCTTGGCCAGCTCGAGCGCCGTTTTGCCGCGCACCTTGATGCCCGGGTGCGCGCTGCGCGTCTGTGCTGGCGCGTGACCGAGCAGGCTGATCGAAAGCCACACCATCGTCACGGCGCCCGCCAGCGAGGCCAGCAGCACCAGCGTGCGCGAGCGCGCGTTGACCTTGGCCTTGGGCGCTTCGAGCTCGAGCACCTTCTCGCTGGCTTCGCGCTCTGATGTCTCGTCACTCATCGTTTGGCCTCACTTTGGGACTTATCGGCGAGCGTGGCGTCTGCACCGCTGGTGCGGCGCAGGGCGTTGACCAGCCGGTGCGCCGCCAGGCGCGCGTCGACGATGGAAAGCAAAACGCCGGTGTGCGCGCGGCGCACCAGCAACAGCTCGGTCATGGAGAGTTGGCCGCGTGCCAGCGCCTGCGAGCTCTGCTTGAGCACGCGGCGAGAACGCGGCAGCGCGTCGCGTTCGAGGCGCCCGAGCGCAGCCAGCGTGGCGCGCAGCTGCTCGCGCAGGCCATGCTGCTGGATGCGCGCCAGCGCGGCGCGGCGTGCGCGCTCGGCGTCGATGGCGGCGGCTTGGTGGATCGCCTTGGCGCTGTCGTGCTGGCCGCGATCGAAGATCGGCAGCGGCAGCGCGAGGCCGACCATCAGCGAGTTGCGCTGGCTGCCCGACAGGATGTAGCGGTCGTGCGTATAGCCGAGCGTGAGCGTCGGGTCGGGGATCGCGGTGCGGCGCGCCAGCTTGCCGCGCGCCAGAGCCGCCTTGCGCGCTTGCTCGAGCGCGACGATGTCAGGGCGGCGATCGGGCGAGGGCAGCGCCGACGCGTCGACGGGGCGCGGCTCGGGCAGCGTCGCCTTGTCGGCGAGGGTGCACGGCGCGGCGAGCAGCGCAGCGCAGCCGGCGATGGCGCGCTGCAGCTGACCGGCTGCTCGGGTGCGGCGCGCGGCGAGGCTGATGGTCTCGACCTGCAAGCGATCGAAGTCGTTGCCCGAGAGGTGTCCCTGCTGCAGGCGCACGCGCTCGAGCTCGCGCACGCGCTTGGCGTCGGCGAGCATGCGCTCGAGGATCGCCAGCCGTCGCCGGGCGGCGAACAGCTCGACGATGGCGAGCCGCGCTTGCGCTGCGCGCTCGCCGATCTGACGCAGCAGCAGGCTGTGGCGGGCGCGCCGGATCCAGCGCGCCGCGTCGATGCGCGGGCCGCGCTTGCCGAGCTCGAAGGTCTGACTGAGCGCGACGCTGTAGTTGACGATGTCGTTGAAGCCGATGTCGCGCCCGGTGAATTCGGGGTTCTTGGGGCCGATGGGGATCGTGCCCATGGCCAGCTCGAGCGTGGGGTTGGGCCACAGCCCAGCCTTGCGCTCGGCGGCGGCGGCGGCCTCGACGCG
>JAGQIK010000584.1 GCA_020431405.1 Myxococcales bacterium | reverse complement strand
GCGCGCGGGGGGGCGCTGCGCGGCGCCGGGGAGGCAGCGGCAGCAGCCGCCCGCGGCTTGGCCGGGGCGTCGTCCGCCGAACCGCGCGAGCGACGGCGGAATACGGTCTTGGAGAGCCGCTTCGTCTCGCGGTTCTCGCTGCGCTCTTTCTCGAGCGCGCGCTTGAGCCGCTGAACATCCTCGAGCTCGATGCTGCTCATGTGGTTCTTCACGTCGATGCCCAACCCACGCACCTTCGCCACGACTTCCGCTTGGGGCATATTGAATTCCCGCGCGAGCTCATAGACTCGAACCCTGGCCACCGTAACTGCCTCCATCTTGTCCTCAGCACGTGGGCGCCCGAGCGCCGCCGCTTTTCGCTACTTCTTCTCTTGCTCCGACGGCGCGCGTTTGCCGCGCCGCCCTCGCTTGCCTCTTACCGCGTCCGTCTCGCCGACGGGCTCGGCCACCGCTGCTCGCTGCGCCGCCCAGCTTTCCAGCTGCGCCGCACACTTCGGCTCGACGACCCTCACGCCGCCGTCGGCCTCGGGGTCGTCGACCGCCCGGCCATCGCGCCGCGCCTGCTGGCGCAATGCGATCACGGCCTGGTCGAGCGCCGCGAGCACTCGCTGCTGCAGCTGATCGAGCGGCTGGTCGGCGAGCTTTCGGCGCAATCCGCGCGCGAACCCTCGACTGACATGCGCTCGCTGCAGGCAGCTCGCCGAGGCGCATATATATACGCCACGCCCCGGCGCGCGCTGCGTCGCATCGAGCGACAGCCGCCCCACGCTGGTCGCCACCAGCCGCAGAAGCTCTGATTTTTCTCGACGCCGCCGGCAGCCTACGCAGCTGCGAGTCGGCATCCGTTGAATCTCCTCGGGTTCACGTCCAACACGTCCAACAACTGAGCGCACTCTCACACGGTCGCCGACTTCTCCCCGTCAGCCCCCGCGTCGCCATCGCCATCCGCGCCACCGTCCGCTTCCCTAGCCGGCGGCTGATAGTTTTCAAGCGCCTGCTGCGCGGCAAACACCGCTTCTTCTTCGGGATCGAGCTCGGGCCGCGGCGCCTGCGCGTCGAGCTCGCCGAGGTACACGCGCACCGCCCAGTGCAGCTGCCGCGCGCGGCCGATGGTCATCTTGCCGTGCTCGGCGAGGCGGCTCATGTCGTGCTCTTTGGCGATCTGCTCGACGGTCGAGTAGTAGCTGCGCAGCTTCTCGACGAGCTCCTCGGTGAGGCCCTCGACGCTGAGCAGGCGCTCCTCGTCGCTCTTTTCGCGCTCGGCAGCGAGGCGCTGCTGCTCGACCTCGGCGCGCTGCCGCTGCATCTCGCGCGCGACCTTGGCGCCCTCGATGATGCGGCCGGCCGCCTCGGCGCCGCCCAGCCCCGGGATCGCCGTCAGCTCCTCGGGGGCGCTGTTGGCGACCTCGCTGGCGGTGCGCCAGCCGAGCTTGAACATGGTGTCGGCCAGATCGGCGGAGACACCCTCGATCTCGGCGAGCTCGCGCTTGGCGCGCTCCTCGAGCTCGCGCACCTTGGTCTCGCTGTGGATGTCGATGCGCCAGCCCGTCAGCTGCGAGGCGAGCCGCACGTTCTGGCCCTTCTTGCCGATGGCCAGCGAGAGCTTGTCGTCGGGAACGATGAGCTCCATGGTGTGGCTCTCGGCGTCGATCAGCACGCGCGAGACCTCGGCCGGGGCGATGGCGTTGCAGACAAAACGCGCCGGATCCTCGTCGTAGGGCACGATGTCGATCTTCTCGCCGCGAAGCTCCTGCACGACGGCCTGCACGCGCGAGCCCTTCATACCGACGCAGGCGCCGACGGGATCGACGTCGGAGTCGCGCGACGAGACGCCGATCTTGGCGCGCGCCCCCGGCTCGCGAGCGCTCGACTCGATGCGCACGATGCCTTCGTAGATCTCGGGCACTTCGTTCTCGAAGAGCTTCACGAGCAAGCCCTTGTGCGTGCGCGAGAGGATGATCTGCGGGCCGCGGGCGGTGCGGTCGATATCGAGAACGTAGGCCACCACGCGGTCGCCGACGCGATAGGACTCGCGTGGCACCTGCTCGCGCACGGGCAGGATCGCCTCGGCGCGGCCGAGGTCGACGATGATGTTGCCGCGCTCGAAGCGCCGCACGATGCCGTTGATCAGCTCGCCCTTGCGGTCCTTGTACTCGTTGTAGACGATCTCGCGCTCCGCCTCGCGAACGCGCTGGATGATCACCTGCTTGGCGGTCTGCGCGGCGATGCGGCCGAAGCCCTTGCCGCGCGTGCGCAGGTCGAGCAGGTCGCCGTACTTGCTGTCGTGCTCCTCGGCCTTCTTCGAGTCCTCGGGGCGGTAGAAGAGCTGGAAGCCGAGCTCGTCGCCGACCTGCACATCGGGGTCAGCGTCCTGCGCTGCCTCGAGCGTGATCTCGCGGCCGGGGTGCTCGACCACGTCGACGACGTTGACGATCTGGAACAGGTCGACCGCGCCGGTCTCCTCGTTGTACTGCGGCTCGAGCTCGTACTGCGGCCCGAACGTCTTTTTCGCGGCGGTGACGATGGCCTGCTTGAGCGTCTCGACGAGGACATCGCGATCGATGCCCTTATCCTTGCCGACCTGGTCGATGATCATGTTGAGGTTAGGCTGCATGGACCTCTATTCCTTATGCTCCGCTTGCGCTAACGCCACGCGGGTCTTCGTCGAGCCGCGCCTTCTTGATCCCCTCTATGGACAGCTCGAACTGCTTGCCATCGACGTCGACGGTGATCGTTCCGTTTGCTCCCATGCCGTCTCCCCCCGCTTCTGTCTCACTACCCTCGCCCGGCTGCGTCGCGACGAGCCGACCCGCGAAGCGGCGGCGGCCGTCGAGCGGCTCGGCGAGCTCGACACGCACGAGATGCCCGCAGAAGCGGGCGAAGTCGCGCTGACGGCGCAGCGGACGCTGCACGCCAGGCGACGAAACCTCGAGGCGATAGGCGGAGTCGATGGGATCTTCGACGTCGAGGACGGCGCTCAGCTGATGGCTGGCGCGCTCGCAATCGCCGTGTGCGATGCGCGAGCGCAGGTCGTCGTCGCCCTCCGTGCCCGCCGGGGGATAGTCGATGAAGACACGCAGCACCCAGCCTTGCGGCTCGCGCACGTACTCCAACTCGACCAACTCGAGCCCGAGCGGATCGAGGCCTCGCTCACAAATCGCCTGCAGGCGCCTGATATCCACCATCGGTGGCGTCTCATACCGACAGCGTCATAGGCCGCATGCCGGCATCGCCCACGGCGTCGCCTGTCGCGAAGCCTGGTTCGGAGTGGCTGCCTCGCGCTGCGGCGAAGCGATGTGGTGACGACGACTCAAGCTTGTCCTTGTCCCAAAAAAAACGGCGAGCCAGCAGGCTCACCGGTTAGTGCTTTGAGCATTCGGGACGGACGTGGTGACGATACGACAACGCCACGTCAGACCTTCAGGCCCACCTGCGATCGGGGTATGAGCTAGCACAGGGCCGCGGGGGTATGCAACTGCAAATGGGAATGGCAGTCTTCCGGCGAGGATATCGCAGATGACCAACGCACCCGATCCGCTCGTCGCCGCCGTAGTCCAGATGTGCGCGCGACAGGATATAGACGCCAACCTGGCGACCGCCAGCGCGCTCTGCGAGCAGGCCGTCGCGCGCGGCGCCAACCTGCTCGTGCTCCCCGAAAACTATCCGTATATCGGGCGCCTGGGCGACAAGGCGGCGATGGCCGAGCGCCTCGAGACCCCGGGCAAAGTGCTGACCCACGCCGCCGAGCTGGCGCGTCGCTGGGGCGCCTACCTGCTGGCGGGGGGCGTCGCCACGCGCGACGACGCCATCGACGCCGCGCATTTTTACAACACCGCGCTGCTCTACGACGGCCAGGGCGAGCTCGTCGCCGCGTACCGCAAGATCCACCTCTTCGACGTGGCCATCCCCGACGGCGCCGAGTTTCAGGAGTCAGCGCACGTGACGGCTGGCGCGGAGGTGGTCTGCGCGCCGGTGGGCGCCGCGACGCTGGGGCTCAGCATCTGCTACGACCTGCGCTTCCCCGAGCTGTATCGGCAGCTCGCGCGGCGCGGGGCAGAGGTGGTCGCCGTGCCGGCGGCCTTCACGCTGCACACCGGCAAGGACCACTGGCTGCCGCTGCTGCGCGCGCGCGCCATCGAAAACCAGGTCTACGTGCTCGCCGCCGGCCAGCACGGCCGGCACACCAAGCAGCGCGTCAGCTACGGCAAGAGCTGCATCATCGATCCGTGGGGCATGGTCGTGGCGCAGGCGAGCGATGGCGACGGCGTCGCGATCGCCGAGCTCGACCTCGAGCGCGTCGCGCGCGTGCGCCGCGAGCTGCCGTGCATGCAGCACGCGCGGCTGCTCGGCGACTAGCTCCGCGACGACTGGCTACTGTATGTACTTGCCGAAGAACGTCGCCAGCATGTCGGTAAACGCCGTGTAGTTGGCGGGCGAGACGACGTGGTCCTCGCCCTGCCAGTACTTCGTCTCGGTGATCAGCGAGGTACCCTGGCGCGCGGCAGCGAGGTGCTTGGAGCGATCCACCGACCACAGCTGATCGTTGGTGCCGTGGCTGAGCAGCAGCGGGCCGGGGTAGCGCTCGATCTCGATGCGCGGCCCTGTGGTCCAACCGTCAGCCCCTGGCTGCACGTCCTGGCCCTGCCACGTCCACGAGGGCGCCGAGACGAACTGACCGTAGGGACCGTACTCCATGATGCCGTCGTTGGGCTTGAGCGGGTCGAAGGCGCCGACGACAAAGTCGCTCGGTGCGTGTACGGCGACAGCCGTGGCGAGGTCGGTCGCTTGCAGCTTGCTGGCGAGCAGCACGGCGAACTCGGCGCCGCGCGAGATGCCGTAGAGGCCGACACGCCCGGACGAGACGCGCTGCTTGAGCCACTTGATGGCGTCGACCGCCGTCTCGAGCGGGATGCGAAGGATCTTGTCGGGCCGTCCCGTGCAGCCGTACCAGCACAGCGCCAGCACCGTGAAGCCACGCTTGGCGAGCGGCTCGGCGTCGGGGTCGACACCGGCGCCGCCCTCGCTGCCGTGCAGCATCACCACGCCGCGCGTGGCGCCGCTGTTCTCGAACAGCACGCTGCCAGGAAGCCCCGAGATGTTGTCCACGCGCGTGACGGTGGGCGTCTGCGGCGTGCCGCCTGGATCGGGCTGCGTGGGCGGTTGTGTCGGCGGCTGGGTGGGCGGCTGCGTCGGCTGCTGCGGCTGCGAGCCGCTGCAGTCGCAGTTGTCCCAATGCAGGGCGTCGTCGGCGCAGCGCTGCACGCCTTGCAAGGCGGCGCTGCACAGACACGCCTGCGTTGCCCCTGGCTGACATACCGCCGGCCGCGAGCTCGATGACGTGTCGGGTACGCAGGCCCAAGACAACGCGCTTACGACAAAAGCGATGGTGATCGCGCCGGCCGCGCGCGAGTGCTCCCTCGTGCTCATGCCTTCCCCTCATTGCTCCCGCACGAGCGAGTCGAGCAAGAAGCGCGCCGCGACGCGAAGCCCCTCGTTTCGCGGCGATGTAGCGCTGCACGCGCGCGGCGCGTGGGGGAGCGGGGGTGGATCCGAGGAGTCGGCTCCCAGCCTGGCGCGTGGCTGGCGGCTAGCGCGTCGCTGTCGGCGAGCGCGTGGCTGCCGGCGCGCGCGTCGCGGCGGCGAGCTGCATGCGACGCGCGCGCTCGATGGCGCGCACGAGCTCGGCGTCGAGCGTGCCGTGTCGCGAGATCTCGGCGCTTAGCGGCGCCAGCGCCCGTTCGATGGCGTCGCGCGCGGGTGGCGACGGCGGCGCGGGCGGCTTCGGCGCGGGACGCGGGCGCCAGTTGACGCGCCCGATCACGAGCCGGATCTCGCGGATCGGGTTGTCGCTCGACGAGTCGCTCGACGAGACCTTCGACTGGGCGCCGAGGGCCTGGTTGAGCTTTTCGGCGAGACCGTCCTTGAGGAACGTCAGCTCGTTGAGCCAGGCGCTGTTGGCGACGCTGACCGTGAGGCGCCCGCGATCGACGCGCGTCGGCCGCGCGCGGCTCGCGATGCGATCACCCACCAGCTTCGGCCAGCGTTCGATCAGCCGGTAGAGCACCATCTCGCTCGAGAGGTGCTCGTCGCGCAGCCACTGCTCGAGCAGCTGCCCGATCTTCTGCGGCTCGACGCGGCGCCGCTTCTTACGCTTTCGCCTGCGCACGTACACGGCTAGCGGAACAGGTGCGTGACGGTGGTGGTCGCGCCGGGGCGCACGCGCACGAGCTTGACGATCTTCTTGCCCGAGTCGTTGCTCAACACGACCTTGTAGCGGCCCTCCCACAGCACCATCGGCGCCATCGGCGTGGTGCCGCGACGCCGGCCGTTGACGTCGACATGCGCCCACGGGCGCGCCTTGACCACCAGCTGGCCGCGACCGATGCGAACGCGCAAGGTCGTCGTCTTGTCGGCGGTGACGAGCACGCGGCGCGTGGCGAGCAGACCGAGGCGACGATTGCGCAGGCGCACGACGTAGCTGCCCACCGGCAGCGCCAGCGAGCGCGGCGTGGTGCCCAGCTCGCGCCGCAGCACGCGCCCGCCCTTGGCGACGCTGGCGAGCGCCATCTCGGGCGTGGAGACCACGCGCAGCTTGCCGCTCGCCGTCGCCGCTGCGGCAGCGATCGCCGCCTTCTTGCCGGCGCTTCCAGCGTTGTCGCCGCTCGCGGCGTTACCAGCACTGCCCGCGTTACTAGCACTGCCCGCGTTACTAGCACTGCCCGCGTTACTCGCACTGCCCGCGTTGTCTGCACCGCCAGCGCTGTCATCCGCGCCGCTGCCGCTTCCGCTGCCGGCGTGCGCGATGGCTACGCCGCTGCCGCTGCTGCTGCCCGCGCCGCTCGCCGCGCCCGAACCGCTGCCGCTACCGCCTCTCTTTGCGTGCGCCAGCGGCTGCGTGTGCACGCCGTTCTTCTTGTCGACGGTGCTGCGAGCGGCCACCGCGCTGCCGTGAGCCGAGCCGCCCTGCCCCGAGCCGCTGCCCGAGTCCCCGCCCTTGACCGCCTCGTCCTCGAGCCCCACGGCCGCGCGCAGCCCGTGCACCCAGCCGGGCGCGCCCGCAGGCGCCACGATCACGTAGGCGACGAAGCCGCCGATGATCAACGCCAGCGAGAGGAACACGACGATGCCCAACCGCCCGCGTCGGCGCGGCGTCTCGCCGACCTGCCCCATGGCGCCGGTCACCGAGCCTACCGGCGACTCGACGGACGTGTCGAAGCCCGGGCCGAGCGCGGCCGGCGTGTCGGCGGGTGGCTCGCCGATGGGCGGATAGAGCGCATCGGGCGGCGGCGGCGCGGTCAGCGCCGAGAGCGACGACTGGCTCGCACGCGGATAGGGCGTGGTCAACATCAGGTCGCCGCCGGACTGTTTGTGCGGCGGCGGCGCTCCGCCCGGCGTCGGTCCCGTGTACGAGCCGCGACCGTCGTTCATGTTACGCGCCAGCCGCGAGACGCTGGAGTGGCTCGGCTCGTCGTGAAACGACGGCTGCGGCATCGGCCCCGTGCTGGGCAGCCCGGTGCTGGGCAGCCCCGTGCTGGGCAGCACGTGCGGACCGCTATACGACGGCTGCGATCCCTCGCGCGGAAAGTGCCCCGCGAGGCTCGCCGGCTGCGAGTGCGACGAGGACGCGCCGCTGTCGTACGAGCCGCCCGATGGATCGTAGTGCGGGCCGGAGCCGTCGTAGACCAAGTCCTCGGAGGGCAGCTTCTCGATGGCGCTGTAGCCGCGCGGCGTGTAGTCGCTGTGCAGGTAGTCATCGGTCCGCCGCAGCGGATCGCCGTCGCCGGTGCTGCCCTCGAAGGTCTTGTCGTCGAAGTCGGCGTAGCCTTCGTAGTCCGGCTGGCCGCCGTAGTGCGCCGAGCTCGCGTGCCCCGCGTCGTAGTCGCTGCCGATGTAGCTGTTGCCTGCCGGGTTGCCCATGCGCGTGGGCAGATCGTCGTAGTCGTCGAAGGGGCTGCTCGCCGCGCCGACCACGTGCCCTCGGCTCGCCGACGCGTTGCTGCCGATGTAGCCGGTGCTGACTTCCTGCAGGCGATCGGGCTGGCGGTAGCCGTCATAACTCACGCCGTGGTGCCCGCCACCTTCGGCCGTGTCACGAAACTCGTCGGGATCCACCGGACCGGAAGCCATCGGCGAGAGCGCGCCAAAGTCGTCGCTGGCGAAGCGCGGCATGCCGCTGCCGCTGCGGCCGGCGGCAAAGCTCGCCGACGTCGCCGGCGGCACCGAGTCGTAGATCGACTCGCCCTCGGCGCGCGCGTCCTCGCGAAAGAGCCGCTGCATGAAGGCGCCCATGCGGCTCGCCGAGACGACCATGCTGTGCTCGACCTGCAGGCGGATCAGCGCGTCCTGCAGCTCCTTGGCCGACTGGTAGCGCTCCTCGGGGCGCCGCGCGCAGGCGCGCAGATAGATCTGCTCGAGCGCCGGGGGATAGCCTTCGATGTGGTCGCTGGGCTTTCGCACCTGCGCCTGCGCGGCGTTGTAGAGGATCTCGGTGTCAGCCTCGCCGCCGATGGCGCGCTTGCCCACCGTCGCCTCGAACAGCACCAGCCCGATGGAGAACACGTCCGAGCGGCGATCGAGCTTCTCGCCGCGCGCTTGCTCGGGCGAGAGGTAAGCGAACTTGCCCTTCAGCACGCCGGCGGCGGTCTGGTTGCCGCCCTGCGTCTGCGACACCTTGGCGATGCCGAAGTCGGTGAGCTTGACCGCGCCCGAGTAGCTGAGCAGCACGTTGGGGGGCGAGACATCGCGGTGTACGAGATCGAGCGGGCGGCCGTAGCTGTCGACGGCGTCGTGCGCGAAGCCGAGGCCTTCGCACAGCTGCGCGATGACGAACAGCGCCAGCGGCAGGTCGAGCGGCCCGTCGAGCTTCTCGAGCACGCTGCCGAGGTTCTTGCCGGCGACGTACTCCATCGCCAGGAAGTAGCGGCCTTCGACCTCGCCGAGCTCGTAGATGTGGACGATGTTGGGGTGGTCGAGCAGCGCCGCGACACGTCCCTCGTTGAGGAACATCTCGCGAAAGTCCTGGTTGTCGACGAAGCCAGGCCGGATGCGCTTGACCACCAGCTGCTTGGCGAAGCCAGCGATGCCCGGACGCTGCGCGAGATACAGCTCTCCCATGCCGCCGACGGCGATGCGGCGGAGAAGCGTATATTGTCCGAACTGCTCCAAAGACCCCCGGCCTTCGCGCTACACGCGTACCCCTCCCCTCCCGGAGACGGGCACCCGCGCGCTCTCTGACAAACAACTGTTAATGTTATGACATCTCGCGAAGTTGATCTAGCTGCCGCAGCCGCCGGGCGCGCGCGGCGGCCACGCAGGCAGCCCCAAGCGTTATACGCGCGTCCAACCGACCAGCGCGCCAGGCTACAGGCCTTGACACTGCCAGCCGCCATGCGGTAAAGGCGCCGCAAGTTCCCTAGCGATCCAAGGGACTTGGACTTGAGGAAGATCTGGAGGACCCCATGCAAAGCGGCATCTACGCTCGCCGCCATACGGCGCATCGGCTGGCAGCGGCCTGCTTTCTGCTCGCCGCCGCCCTGCTCGCGCCGCGAGCCGCCTTGGCCGACGAGGTCATCCAGCTCATCGACCGCACCAAGATCGTCGGCCAGCTGCTGCACTACTACGACGGCCAGGCGACGATCAGGCTGCCCAACGGCAGCAAGATGCGCTTGCCCGTCTCCAAGATCCGCCGCATCCAGTTTCGCCTGCCCAAGCCGCGTGTCGCGCTGTCGACGCCGAAGAAGAGCTTCAAGCGCCTGCGTCGCGCCGCGCTAAAGGGCGACCTCGCGACGTATATCGACACGCACTCGACCTACTACCAGATGATCCTCAACCACCAGGTGCAGATGGCGTCGCCGAAGAAGTTCATCGCGCAGCTCAAGAAGCAGTGGGGCAGCGCGCAGCTATCGGTGGTGGGCACGAAGATCAAAGGTGCGGTCGCGGTGATGCGCGTGCGCCGCAAGAACGGAACGCAGTCGCAAGAAGGCGAGCTGCGCTTCGTGCGCGAAAACAAAGAGTGGAAGATGATCCTCCCGCTCTAAGCCGAGCCTCCCAAGCAGACACTCCCCGCTACTTTTGAGCCTCCACTCGCTCCGCCTCGCGCTCCTGCTGTCGATCGTCGCCCTGCCCTCGCTGGCGCACGCAGGCCCAGGCTCGCCCTTCTTCCGGCTCGCTAGGGCCAAAGACGGTCGGGCCAAAGACGCGTCGCCGTTTCAGTGGAAACGCGTGGCGCAGAAGTCGCCGCCGCCCGCGAAGACGCAGCCCGCTGCCGCGGCGCCGGCCACGTCAGCGCCGCCGCCGAAGGTCGACCCCAAGACCGCCATCGGCAAGTCGTGCCAGAGCGACGCGCAGTGCGGCGTCGGCAACTTCTGCCACATCCTCGGCGACCACAAGTGCCACAAGGTCACGACGCCGATCAACGTGATGTATCTGTTCTATCGCTCGGGCGACAAACGCTTCACCGAGGCACTCGGCATCTATTGGCACCACGCCGGCACGCCGGGCTACCGCGTGGTCTTTCCGTTCTACTGGCGCTTCAGCGACAAGACCTCGCGCTCGCGCGTGTTCTTCCCGTTCTACTGGCGCTTCGAAGACGACAAAGCCAAGACGGTGAGCGTGATCGTGCCGCCGTTCCAGTACCGGCGCGCGCCCGGCGAGCGCAACTATCGCTTCTGGCCGCTGCTCTTCTGGACCGACTACGACAAGGGCGCCGGCCTGACGGTGCTGCCGCTGTTTCACTACTCGCGCAACGACACCAAGCGCCTGCTGGTGCTGCCGCCGCTGTTGACGTTCTGGGGCAGCGACTCGAAGAACGCCTACTCGCGCGGCTTGCTCTTCGGCATCTACTACTGGAAGCGTCACGAGCAGCAGCGCGCCAACGCGATCTTCCCGCTCTTCTATCACTCGAGCGGACCGCAGAGCTCGTTTACCTGGGTGCTGCCGCTCAACTTCCACGCGCGCGAAGGCGACACCAAGACCACCGCCTTGCTGCCGCTGTTCTACTACCGGCGGCGCCCCGGCGAATCGACGACCATCGCGCCGCTCTTCTATCGCCATCGCACGCGCGACAGCGCGACGACCGTGCTGTTTCCGCTGCTGTGGCACTCGTCGAGCCCGCGTCGCAGCTACACGACGCTGCTGCCGATCTTCTACTACCGCAAGGTCGACGGCGGCCGGCGCGCCAACGTCTTTTCGCCGCTGTTTCTCTACGAGCGCGACGACGCGGCGAAGGTCACGCAGTGGGGAATGCTGGTGCCGCCGTTCTACCACCGCCGCGACAGCCACCGCGAGGTCGACACGCTCTTCCCGCTGGTCTGGCGCTGGTACGACAAGGTCGAGCGCACCACCAACTGGGTCGTGCCGCCGTTCTGGTATCACCACGATCCCGAAGGCGACACGCAGATCCTGTTTCCGCTGTTCTGGCGTTTCGCCGATCGGCAGAGCGGCAACGCCACCAGCGTGCTGTTTCCGATCTTCTATCGAAACAGCAGCCCCGACGGCACGAGCTTCAACCTGCTCTTCCCGCTGTACTACCGCTCGAAGAAGACCGGCTGGTCGGCGGGCATCTTCCCGCTGCTCTTCACCGGCGCCACGCAGGGGCATCGCCACGCCGTGCTGTTTCCGGCCTTCTGGCACATCAAGAACCCGCGCACGAGCACGACCGTGCTCGGCCCGCTGTACTTCCGGCGCGAATACGGCAGCGGCTGGCAGGCCGGCCTGGCGCCGATCTTCTTCGCCGGCCGCCGCGGCGGTGATCGCTACCAGGTGCTGTTTCCGGCGTTCTGGCACGTCAGCTCGGTGTCCGACGGCTACGACACGTGGATCGCCGGCCCCTTCGTGCGCAGCAAGAGCCGCAAAGGCACGGTCACCGGGCTTTTGCCGCTCTTCGCCACCGGCCACTGGAAGGGCCGCGACTACACCACCGTGCTACCGCCGCTGTTCTATCGCAGCAGCGACCCGCGCACCGGCGAGCACACCACGCTGGCGGGGCTCTACTACAGCTTCCGCGAGAAGCGGCGCGCCGGCTGGACGGTGTTTCCGCTGGCGCACCATCGCGCGCAGCTCGACGCCAAAGGCGCGGTGCTGCGCTCGGACACCACGGTGCTTCCGCTGTTCTACTACAAGCGCACGCGCGAGCAGCGCCTGCTGGTCACGCCGCTGGGCGGCTTCGAGCGCAACTCGCGCACGGGGCTGCGCCGCAACGTGATCGGCCCCGTGATCTGGGGCCACAGCAGCGAGCTATCGGGCTTCGCCGTGATCCCGCTGCTCTTTCACTACAAGCGGCCCAAAGAGAAGTCGACGACGACGATCATCTTGCCCTTCGGCGTGCGCCACGACTCGCCCAAGCAGAAGGCGCTGGTCGTGTTTCCGATCTACTGGCACATCGCCGACCCCAAGCAGCGCAACCTCGCCGTGTTCCCGTTCTACTTCCGGCAGCGCGAAAAGGGCGGCGAGAACTTCACGGTCATCTTCCCGCTGGTGTGGCGCTTCTGGAATCAGGAGCGCAAGACGCTCGTCTACGGCCCCTACATCTCGTATCGGCACTGGTCCAAGCGCGAGTACAAGCGCACCGACGTGCTGTTCCCGTTTGCGCTCTACCAGCGCGACAACAAGAGCAGCTACCTCGCCTCGCTGCCGTTCATCTTCTATCACAACGACTTCAAGGAGCGTCGTCGGCTGTGGATCGTCGGCCCGTTCTACTACCGCACCTACCGCGGCGAGGATAAGGACGAGCACGGCTACAGCCTCGGCCTGATGCCGCTGCTGTTTCACAAAAACACGCGCGTGAGCAGCTACACGCACGTGCCGCCGCTGTTCTGGCACTGGCGCAACACCAAGGCGCGCACGTCGACGACGTTTGTCGGGCCGTTCTTCTATCGCCGCAACAACGACCACAGCGCCTTCGGCCTGGCGCCGATCTTCTATCACGGCTCGTCGCCCAGCGAGCGCACGACGGCGTTCTTCCCGCTGTTCTACAACCACAAGGGCATCGGCAAGTGGCGCTTCTTCACGCCGATCTTCGGCCTCGAGCTGTCGAGCGATCAGAAGCTCTGGTACGTGCCGCCGATCCTGCACGCGCGCACGCTCAAGCGCACGCTGACGATGACGTTCCCGCTGTTCGTCTACCACCGCAACCACCTGACGCAGCGCTCGACGTTCTTCTCGCTGCCGTCGTACTACGGCACCTGGTCCAAGGAGAGCGCCTTCCACCTGCTGTTCCCGCTCTACTGGCGCTATCGCGACGTCGACTCGAGCGCCACCGTGGCGTTCCCGCTGTACTGGGACTTCAACAACCGCTTCGCCTCGCGCACGACGGTGCTGTTTCCGCTGCTGATGCGCCACCGCGACAACGTCGAGAAGGCGACCTCGTGGTTCGTGGTGCCCAACGTCTACGTGCGCTCGCGCGAGAAATCATCCGACGTGCTCGTCTTCCCGCTGTTCTGGCACTTCGGCGGCGTCAAACGCGCGACGACGATCGGCTTTCCGCTGTATTGGTACTTCCGGCGTCCGAGCTACCGCACGCGCGTCGTGTTCCCGCTGTTCTGGGACATCGAGAAGGCCAAGGACCACTACACGCTGGTGGCCAACGCCTACTACTGGCGCAGCAAGGTCAACGACCGCTGGGCGTTTCACTTCTTCCCGCTGTTCACCGTGGCGCGTGACCGCCCGGGCGACTTCCGCTGGGAGGTGCTGCCCGGTGGTCTGTTCGGCTACCAGCGCATCGGCCGCAACCGCTTCGTCAAGCTGCTGTTCTTCATCAACATCAAGCTCGACCCGCTGCCGGCGACGCCCGGCGCGCAGCCGCAGCCGCGGCCGCAGCCGCGCCAGCAGCCTCCGGCCAAGGGTGGCGGCGGAGGCGGCGGCAGCGGCAAGAAGTCGGCGGGGGTGTTGAAGGTGCTGACGTCGCCGGCGGGCGGCGAGGCGCTCGGACCGCCCGAGCTGCTCTAGCGCGAGCTCGGGCTCGAGGCGGCGGCTACTACTGCTCTTTGAGCCAAGAGGTGGGGAAGCGCTGCGGCTTGGGGTCGCCGGCGGCGCGGAACATGCACGGCTTGCTCGTGTCGACGGTGCCGTTGGCCTGCAGCGTGCCCGTGCAGTTGGGCATCGCCGTGCCGCCGGTGTAGGGCGTGTAGCCGTAGGCGGTGGGGACGTACGACTGATCGTAGAACACGCGCAGCGGCTGCGAGACGCCGCGGTTGCCGAGGTTGTCGCGCGCGGAGACGGCGACGCAAACCCAGCTCTTGTCGGTGAACTGGTTGGCGAGGAAGTCGAAGGGCAGCCCCTCGCAGCCGATGCTCGTCGACGAGATCGGCGGGATGGTGAAGATCGCCGGGCGGTTGGCCGTCGAGTTGGCGTAGGTCCAGACCGTCGACGGCGTCGTCTTGCACAGCGGCTTGGGTGGGTCTGGGTCCGTGCCGTCGTCAAATCCGCCGGGCGGGCTGCCGGTGGGCGTGAAGTCGGCCGTGCCGGACGGCGCGAGGCCGACCATCGTCACCGCCACCGCCTGCCCCGGCGCCGGCGTGCTGCCCTTGGGGATCAAGTTGGGGTTGATCGCGTCGCAGTAGCCGTCGTCGTCGGTGTCGACGACGAGCGCCTGGCTGGTGTCGTCGAGCACGAACATGCGCACCGTGGAGAAGTCGACGGCCGAGATCGGGATCCACGGCGCCGAGGGCGCGTAGTTGCCGGAGTCCTCGACGCGCGCGCGCAGCTTGGTGATCTGCGGCACCTGGTCGCCGTCGTTGGCGGTGTCGGTGCCGAGGGCGTCGAACGGGTGCGAGGCCTCGAACTTCTTCTCCTTCTCGCGCCAGTGGTAGTAGGTGCCTTGCTGGTCGAGCTCGATGACGGGTGCGCCGTTGTCGAGGCCAACCTCGATGTCTTCGTGCGACTCGTTGCCGAGGGTGTCGGCGGCGCGGAACGACATCACCGGCCAGAGGTAGTTCTGCTGCAGCGTGCGCGTGTCGAACTGGCCGGTCCACACGCTGGTGCCCGCGCTGTTGCGCAGCACCACGTTGCGCGTGTCGAGGTTGTTGCCGATCACGACACGCACGGTGGAAGGCACGATGCCGGCTTCGTCTTTGACCTCGGCGCGCAGCTGGATGATGCCGCCGATCAGCTGACCGGCGACCTGGCTGGTGATCGCGATGGTCGGCCCCGCGTCGTCGACGACGAAGTTGCGCTGGGCGCTGCTGGTGGTGTCCTCGCTGTTGGTGGCGTCGACGCTGATGACCTGCGCACCCGACAGCGGCGGCACGAACTGTGGGTCATCGAACTTGATGGTGCCCGTGTACTCCTTCTTGCCGTTCGCCAGATCTTTGCTCGTCGTCGTGACCATCACCGAGCCGATGCGTACCTCGGTGGCTTTGATCGTGCGGCCGCCGCGCGGCGTGACGACGACGCGCACCGAGACGCTGCCCTTGTGGCGGCTGTCTTCGGCGGGCGAGATGATCTGGATCTGCGGGCCGGGGTCGCGCTTGAACAGCAGGTCCTTGGTGTTGGCCTGACCGCCGAGATCGGCGGCCTGCACGCGCACCGCCACGTTGTCGGTGAACACCGAGATGTCGACGAGCCCCTCGTAGACGTCGTTTTCGGAGGTGATCGTCATCTTGACCGGATCGCCGTTGAGCGCGGTGACGGTGACGGACTGATCATCGATGCCGTCGGGGTCGGTGATCTTGGCGCGGATCTTCACCACCGCGCCGGCGACGACCTCGCCCGCCATCGGCGACTGGAACTCGATCACCGGCCCTTCGGGGTTGGCCGGCAGGCCATCGGGCAGCTCGCCGATGTCGGTGATGCCCTGATCGGGGCGTGCCGCTGGACCATCACCGAAGTCGGGCCAGCTCTGTTGTTGCTGCTTCGAATCGTCGCCGCAGGCGATGGCGAGCAGCCCGATGACGGCAACACACAGTACCTTTGAGCGGGTGAGCACGGTCGCAGCCCTCCTCGTAAGCCAGATCACAATTGGAGAGCTTCGATCGTATCACAGCGTTTCGAGCGAGTTGAGAAACGCACCCGCATCGAGGGCGCGCGGCTCAGCCGCCCTGGCGCCGAAACGCGCTCGGGCTGCGGCCGACGGCGGTCTTGAAGTCGCGCGCCAGGTGGGCTTGATCGCTATAGCCGAGGGCGGCGGCGAGCTGAGCGAGGTTGGGCGCCTCGCCGCGCTCGATGCGCGCCGCTGCCTCCTGCAAGCGGCTGCGGCGAATGACCCACTTGGGCGACGCGCCGACGTGCTCGCGAAAGAGGCGCTGCAGCGAGCGCGGGTCGAGGCCGGACGCCTCGCCGAGGCGCTGCACGGAGCGGATCTCGTGGTCGCTGGCGATGCGCTCGACGAGCGCGACAGCGAGGCTGACGTGCTCGCGGCGATCGGTGCGGCGGCGTGCGCGCAGCCACTGGGCCAGCGCGACGAAGGCGGGCTCGTCGTCATCGGCGTCGAGCACGACCGCCTGCAGCGCGTCGAGCTCGGCGGCGAGCGCCACGTCGTCTTCGAGCGCAATGTCGAGAGCACCGTCGAGGGCATCGTCGAGCGGCACGATGCGATCGCTGAAGCGCGCGGCGGCGCCGGCGAAGAGCGCGCCGAAGGCGCCGGCGCGCAGCTTGGCGGCGCGCACGCGGCCGCGCCCTTCGAGACGGCGGCGCCACAGCTTGGTCCACACGCCGACGAGCCGGCGCTCGGGCTCGCCCGTGTGATCGCCGCGCTCGAACACGACGTGCGCGCAGGGATCGCCGAGCAGCTGCGTCTCGTGCGGCGCCTCGGCGGGCAAGTCCCACTCGCCGACCCAGAAGCGCTCGACCATCTCGCGCAGGTCCTCGGGGGCGCGATAGAAGCGCGCACGCACGCCGGGGCCGCTGGGCCGGCTGACCAGCCCACGGGCGCGGCCGTGGCCGCTCGGTCGCGTTTGTTCAAGCTTGTCTTGGCTGGCCAAGGCTAGGCTCTCAGGCGACAGCGAATCGGGGAAAAGACCGACAGGAGCACACGCCCATGCAGCCTATCACCATCCTTCGCGCCGACGAGATCGAGGCCTACAGCGGCCCGCACGAGATACCGGGCATCAAGTTCCGCACCGCGCGGCAGGCGCTCGGCGTCACGTCGTGGGGCATGAACGTGCTGTCGCTCGACGCCCACTGCGACGGCTATCCAGAGCACGACCACCAGAGCGAAGCGCACGAGGAGGTCTACGTGGTGCTGCGCGGCTCGGTGGTGCTGCAGGCGCGCGGCGAAGAGCACGTGCTCGAGGCGGGCCAGATGGTGCGCGTGGCGCCCGAGGTCAAACGCAAGCTCGTCACGCGCGACGAGGCGGCGCTGGTGCTGGCGCTCGGCGGGACGCCAGGCAAAGCCTACGAGGCGGCGATGGGCTCGGGATCGAGCGACTGATTCGCTTTCAGCTAGCGGCAGCCCCAGAGGGCGCCCGGCCGTATCGTCAGCTCGACGAGCCCATCGTAACGTTGGCCGTCGCGCGACAGCACGGTGACGCCGACGCGGTAGCAGTCGCGGCAGCCAAAGCGCGCCGAGGCGTGGTAGCGCGCGTAGGCAATCCGGCCGCTGCGCGCGTCGACGGCGAGGGCGAGGGCTAGCGAGAGCCGACCGAGGGGCGCGCGCAGCGCGAAGCGCAGCTGGTCGGCAGCGGGGATGTCGACCGGGCCGGCGTCGAGCGCGCTGACGATCGACCAGCGCGCGCCGTCGGTGGCGAGCAGCTCGCCGAGGGCGGAGAGGCGCTGACGCACGAAGCCGCCGCACAGCAGCGCGGCGCCGGGGGCGAGGCAGAGGCGGCCTTCGAGGTCGGCAGCGCGCGGCGTCGCGCCGGCGTCGGCCGAGGAGAGATCGAAGAGGCCGCGCAGCACCAGGTGATGGCGGGTGCCGAGGCGCAGGCGCGCCAGCAGACGGCGCGTGTCGCTGCCGGCGAGCAACGCCAGCGCGCCGCGGGCGAGCGCGCGACCATCGCGCCACAGCTGGCTGCGCACGCCGGCGAGCGCGGCGTTGTGCTCGCCGATGGCGAGCGAGCGTCCACCTTCGACCAGGCGGCGCGTGCCGACGGCGGCCTGCCACCCCACGAAGGGCGAGACCACGTGGCGCAGCTCGGCGTGCGGCCCGCGGAATAGGCGCGCTAGCGGCAACGAGAGCTCGGCGCCAAAACGCGCCGAGTGCTCGCTGCGCCGCCCGTCGTTTTCGCGCTCGAGGCCGAACGCGCTCTGCAGCCGGTAGCGCGCGAGGGCATCGAAGCGCAGCAACCGACCGATGCTGCGCGCCAAGGCCAGCGCGGGGCTGACCTCGAGGAAGAGCTCGCTGCCGAGGGCGGGCGTCGGCGCCCCCGCTGCGGATGGCGCCAGCGCGTCGCTGCGGTAGACCGCGTCGACGCTGGCCAGCGCGAAGAAGCCCCACGCGAGCGGCAGCGGCGCCAGCGCGATACGGGCGGCCGCGCGCGCGCGTAGCGGCCGTGGATCGCTGGGGCGTGCTGTGGCGCCGGTCTCGAGCGCCGGCGGCTGCAGGCGCTCGAGCGCGTCGAGGGCCAGCATCGCGTAGACCGGACCGCGCGCCCAGCCGCTCCACAAGCGCGTGCGCGCGTAGGGCGAAAAGACGCGGTCGGGATCGCGCGAGAGGTCGCGCACCAACGTCTCGTCCGAGACGAGATCGAGGGCCAGGCCGAGCGAGGTGCCCGGGCGCGCGCCGTCGATCCACAGCCCGCCGCGCGCGGCGGCGCGCAGGGTTCCGCTGTCGTCGAGCACGCGTGTGGCGATGGTGGCGCCGGCGTCACCGTGGGCGAAGACGCGCGCGCGCGCGGCGATGGACACGCCACGTGACTGCACGAAGCCGGGGGCGAGCGTCACGTCGGCGATGGATGAAGGCGCGAGGTAGACCGGCAGCGCCAAGCGCACGCCGTCGCGCGCGCTGTAGCCGAGCTGCGGCGCGAGCAGGCCACTCACGCCGGGATGCAACGGCACCGCCCAGTAAGGCGCGGCGAGCAGCGGCAGCCGGCCCAGCGAGAGCACCGGCCAGCTCAGATGAAGGCGCGCGCCGTCGCTCGAGACACGGGCGCGGCGCGCGCGAACGCGCAGCGAGGGGCCGGCGCCGCGTGACGCGCAGGCGCACAGCTCGACGAGCGCGTGCTCGGCGACGATCTGCGAGGGCACGCGCAGCAAACGGCGGGCGGTGAGCCGCAGCCCGGGCGTCTGCAGCTCGGGGCGAAAGACCTCGAGCCGGCGGCGCAGGCGATCGAGCACGAGCTTGTGGGCGAGCAATCGGCAGCCGCCGAGCCCGAGGCGCACCCTCCCCTCGGCCTCGATGCGCGCGCGCGTGATACGCAGCCGCACCGCGCGCAGCGTCTGCCCCCGCGCCGAGCTAGCGGCGCAGAGCGCTGTGACCAGCGTCAGGAGTTGCAGGCTGCGTCGATGCACGTGAGGGGCTCGCACGGCGAAGCGCGCAGCGCGAGCCTACCAGTCCGAGGCCCGAGGCCCGAGGCCCGAGGCCAGAAAGCCCGAGAGGGCTACTTGTTCGGATTGACGTTGCCGATCCTGCGCCGCTTCCAGCGACGCACGCGGCGGATGCGGTACTGGCGACCGCGCGGGAAGGACACCACCAGGTAGGTGTAGGGCGAGATGTTTTTGACCTGAACGATCGGCTTGCGCGCGTAGCGCAGGCGGATGTCGAGCCACAGCTCGCCGTTCTTGCGCTTGCGCACGCGGAAGCGCGACACAGCGCCCGGGAAGTGGCGCGTGATCACCGGCCGGAACGTGTTGCGCAGGTGCGCCTGTGTCTTCTCGAGCTTGACCACCACGCGGTAGGCCGAGCGTTTGACCTTGTAGCTCGGCGTGCCGCTCATCTGCAGGAACACCTCGGCGGTGCCCGTGTCGCGCACGTAGCGAAAGCCCGGCCAGTTGACGTTGACCCAGCCGGCTGGCGCCTGCACCGGCTTGGGCGGCTCGCCTCCCTTGGAGAGGGTCACGCCGCCGTACGGCAGGTACGGGTCGCGGTCGCTGTGATCGACATTGCGGGCCGGACGCACGACGAGCCGGCGCTGGGCTAGCGCGTCCGAGCCGACGAGCGTCAGCAGCAGGAACGCGACGAGGGTCGTGCTTCGCATGGTGGGCCTCCTCGAAGGGGAGCGCCTATTGTAGTCCGTCGTCTCGGCGGTGACGAATTTGACCGCGTCAGCGGTCGAATCAATCTGATATTCCTCGCGGCGCGAGCCGCGATGGAATTTCGCGCTTCGCGGCGGGGTCCGAGGTGGCGACGGGATCGGGCCGCTCGCCGAGCAGCAGCGCACGCGCCGCGCCCACCAAGTAGATCGACCCGGCCACCAGCGTCGGCCCGCGACGCGCCGCGAGCGCTTCAGCCACGCTGTCAGCGATGCGCACCGAACGCCCCCGCGCGCGCAGCCACGCCGCCAACGACGCCGGATCTGCCCCCCGCCCGCCGGGCGGCGCCACGAGCACGATCTCGCCGATATGCGGGAGCAGCGGCGCGATCCCCGAGCGCCCGTCCTTGTCGTCGAGATGCCCGAACACCAACGCCAACGCACGGTCACGGTTGGCCCCTGCGAGGTACGAAGCTAGGGCGATCGCCCCCGCCTCGTTGTGGGCGCAGTCGAGCAGCACGTCGTCGATCTGCTCGAGGCGCCCGGCCCAGCGCGCCTGCTCGAGCCCGGCGCGGTAGCGCTCCGCGTCGACGTCGAGCGCCTCGCCAGCCGCGAGGGCCAGCGCGGCGTTGGCGCACTGGTGGATCCCCCCGAGCGACGGCGTCACGCTGCGCAAGCGCCAGCGCGATCCCTCGAAGTCGAAGGGCCGACCACGCGGCGCTTCGACGAAGCGCAGCCCAGCGCCGCGCTCGGCGGCGCACTGCTCGAGCGCCGCCCGCACCGCCGGATCCTCGGGCTCGAGCGCGATCGCCGGGCGACCCACGCGCAGGATCCCGGCCTTCTCGCGCGCGATGCCGGCCAGATCCTCGCCGAGCACCGCCTGGTGATCGCGCGCGATGGCCGTGATCAGCGAGACCGAGCCCACCCCGCCGCGTGCCGCGTTGGTGGCGTCGAGCCGCCCGCCGAGGCCCACCTCGAGCACGGCGATGTCGACGCCCGCCTCGCGAAAGGCGCACAGCGCCGCCGCCGTCGCGATCTCGAAGAACGTCGCCTCCTCGCTCGCTTGCAGCGCGCGATCGAGCTGCCGCGCCAGCGCGGCGTCGTCGAGCTCGAGACCGTCGACGCGCACGCGCTCGGCGAAGCGCGCCAGGTGCGGCGACGTGAACAGCCCCACCCGCACCCCGCAACGCGAGAGCCCTGCAGCGCACATCGCGGCCACCGAGCCTTTGCCGTTGGTGCCCGCCACGTGCACCACGCGCAGCCCCTCGTCGGGCGCGCCGAGGGTGTCGAGCAGCGCCCGCGTGCGCTCGAGCCCGGGGCGCAGGCCGAAGCGCGCGCGCGCCAGCAGTCGAGCCAGCACCGGCGCCAGCACCGTCATCCGTTCTACCTATGCGTGAGGATGCGGACGAGGTAGTCGAGCCGATCACGCAGCGCCTCGCGCTGCACGATCATATCGACGTGGCCGTGCTCGAGCAGAAACTCCGAGCGCTGGAAGCCCTCGGGCAGCGTCTGGCGGATCGTCTGCTCGATCACACGCGGGCCGGCGAAGCCGATCAGCGCGCCCGGCTCGGCGATGTTGACGTCGCCCAGCATCGAAAAGCTCGCCGCGACGCCGCCGGTGGTCGGGTGATGCATCACCGAGATATACGGCTGTCCGGCCTCGCGCAGGCGCGAGATGGCGGCCGTGACCTTCGCCATCTGCATCAGCGAGAGGATCCCCTCCTGCATGCGGGCGCCGCCCGAGGCCGAGCAGATGATCGCCGGGTGCCGGCGCTCGAGCGAAACCTCGAGCATGCGCGTCAGCCGCTCGCCCACCACCGAGCCCATCGAGCCGCCCATATAGGCGAAGACCATCACGCCCACGCCCACCGGCCGGCCGCCGATGGTCGCCGTGCCGGCGATCACCGCCTCGCTCTCGCCCGACTTCTTCTTGGCCTGCTTGATACGGTCTCGGTAGCGCTTGGAGTCCTTGAAGCCGAGTGGATCCTCGGGCTCGACCCCCATGCCGAGCTCGACGAAGCTGCCCTTGTCGATGATCGAGGCCAGCCGGTCGCGTGCCGTCAGCGGGTGGTGGTAGCCGCAGGCCGGGCAGACGCTGCGATTGTCGACGATGTCCGATTCGACGAGGATCTCGCCGCACGAGGGGCATTTGGACCATACCCCCTTGGGCACGGACTTTTTGACCTCGCCGGTGACGGCTCGTTTGCGTCTCCACCACGCCATTGCGGCACGATTACCGTGGGGCTTCGGGGCGAGTCAAGCGGCGCCGAGCAGCGCCTTGGTATCGGTAGCGGCAAAAAGTGCCGCCAACCGGGCGTCATCGCGCAGCGCGTCGTAGAGCGCGCGCGCCCGCGCCTGGTACGCCGCACCGTCCAGCACACCCTGAACGAGGCGCAGCCGCAGCAGCAGAAAAGCCGTCTGGGCCACGTCGCACAGGCAATAGGCCTCGATGCGCTCGAGCTCGCCGGCGGCGTAGAGCGCCTCGACGTCGTCGCCCTGCACGTCGAGCTTGCCGGGCAGGCCGAACAGCCGCACGGCGCGGCGCAGCGAGAGGTTGCGCACGTAGCCGAGCGAGTCCTGCAGGTCGACGTGGGCGCCGCCGCCGCCGCGCTCGCGGTAGGCGCGCGACGCGTAGTACCAGCGCGCCGAGAGCCCATGGGCCATCGAGCGCAGCAGCACCAGCGGCACGTCGAAGTGCCGGCCGGCGAAGGTGACGATGGCGGTGGTCTCGTGCGCGCCGTCGAGCTCGGCCGCCAGCTCGCGCAGCATCGTCGCCTCGTCGCGCGCGCTGCCGCCGAGCAGCCGATGCCAGAGCGGGCGATAGTCGGCGTCGAGGCGCAGCGCCGCCAGCGCCACGATACGCTGCTCGGGGATCGGCGCCATCGGCGCGCGCTCGCCCGGCGGCAGCTCGCCTACGGGGGCGTGCAGGCGCGGATCGGGCACCGACTCGATGTCGAAAACGAGATAGCCGCCCGGGTATTCGTGTGTCGGCGCCATGACTGGCGATGCTACCGCAATCGCGCCGGCCGAATCAGCGGGATACACTGCGGCGAGCATATGGCAGAGAGCGGCAGGATATCGCGCCTCGTGCGCCGCCGAGACGCGCGCTGGTTGTTGGCGCTGCTCGGCCTGGGCACCCTCGCCTACTTCACGCTGCGCGACTACCAGGGCCACATCGGCGGCGTCGCCGAGCTCGACGGCTACTACTACTACGTCTACCTGCGCTCGCTGCAGATGGACGGTGATCTCGAGTTCGCCAACGAGTACGACAAGTGGGGCAACCCGTTCCGATTCGGCACCACGCGCACGGGCCACGCGCGCAATGTCTTCGGCATCGGTCCGGCGATCTGCTGGGCGCCCTTCTTCGCCGCGACCCACGCGCTGGTGCGCATCGGTCGCGCGCTGGGCCGGCCGCTCTCGCTCGAGGGCTTCTCGCGCGCGCACCAGATCGGCACCTTCTACGGCTCGCTGCTGTTCGGCTGGCTCGCCGTGCTGCTGTGCTACCTGATGGTGCTGCGCCTGCTCTCCGATGCACGCTTCGAGTCGCCAGCGCCGCCGCGGAGCGCGGGCGAGCGCTTCATCAGCGCGCCGCTGTCGGCGCGGCGCAAGGAGTCGCTCGCGCTGTGGACCGCCATCGGCGGCGCGCTGGCCGGCCCGCTGCCCTACTACTGCCTGACGCGCGCCTCCTACTCGCACGCCGCTGCCGCGATGGCCACCTCGCTGCTGGTGCTCGCCTGGCTGCGCTGGCGGCGCGAGATGACCACACGCCGCTTCGTGCTGCTCGGCGCGCTCACCGGCTTCGCCGTGCTGGTGCGTCCGGCGTGCTTGCCCTTCGTGCTGCTGCCGCTCGAAGCGGGCGTCGCCGCCGTGTGGCCCGCGCTGATGCGCCGCGACTTTCGCGCACTCGGCGCCCCGCTGCTCGGCGCCGCCGTAGCGCTGCTCGTCTTTTCGCCGCAGCTTCTGATGTGGTCGTACCTCTATGGCTCACCGCTGACCGTCCCGCAGGGCGAGGGCTTTTTGTGGTGGTCCGATAGCGCCTGGCACTCGACGCTGTTCTCGCCACGCAACGGGCTCTTGCCGTCGGCGCCGCTCTACGCGCTGTCGCTGCTCGGCATCCTCGGCGCGGCGTGGCGCGGCCTCTACGGCGCCCGCTGGCTGCTGCTCGTCTTCGCCGCGTTCACCTTCATGGGCGGCGCCGTGCACGACTGGTGGGGCTGGGAGTTTTCGGCGCGGCGCTTCACGTCGTGCCTGCCGATCTTCATCTACGGCCTCGCCGTCTCGCTGCGCTTCGTCATCGCGCGCCTCGCGGCACGCCCGCGCCGCACCGCGGCCGTGGTCGCCGGCGCGGCCATCGTCGCCGCGGCGATCTTCAACATCGCCTGGATGCGCGACTTCGGACGGCGCAACCTGCGCTGGTACCAGGTGCGCTCGACGCAGGGCCTCTACATGACCGTCACCAACGGCCTGGTCGACCGGCTCTATCGCGCTGTCGGCAACCCGCTGTCGCTGCCTGGCTCGCTGGCGTTCACCTTCCGCCGCGGCGGCTCGCCCGAGGTCTACGATCGCATCGATGGCAGCTACCTGCTCGGCGAGGTCAACCCGGCGACCAACCCGGCCGGAAAGCCGCTGCTGCACTCGATGATGGGCCTGGCGAGCCTGCGCTTTCGCTACAACCTCTCGCGCGACTTCGGCTTCCCCGTGCGCGACGGTCCGGTGCACTACGTGCCGCTGCGCCGGCCGCACGGCCACATCTTCCTGCCGATCAACCGCCCCGGCGCCGTGACGCTGCTGCTGCGCGCGCGTGCGGCTCAGCCCGGCACACGCCTGCTCGCCACGTTCAACGGCAAGCGCGTCGGCAAGGGCCCGCTCGCGCACGGCCACTGGTCGACGCTGCGCCTCGCCATCCCCGCCAAGCTCGTCGAGCGCGGCATCAACCGTCTCGACCTCTACCACTTCTTGCCGCGCCCGCGCCCGGTCGCGCGCGAGCTGGGCGGCAACCTCGGCAAGAGCCCCGTCGACATCGCTGTCGTCAGCGGCGGCCTCTACGGCGGGCGCTTCTGCGAGATCTGGGTCGCCGGCCGTCGCGTCAGCCACAACCGCAAGGGCCTCAACGTCGCCATCATCGACCGCAACAGCGGCGCCGTCATCGACGAGCGCGGCTTCGACGTGCACATCCACCCCGCCATGTTCGGCGAGCTCTCGCGCTACCTCGACCGCTTCCCCAAGGGCGCCATCGTCGCCTTCGGCGCTCGCGGCGACGCCGGTCGCGCCTTCAAACAGAAGACCGCCGCGCCGATGCTGGCCCGCTTCGGCGCCAAGACCCCGCTGTGGCTGACACCCAACGACGGCTACGCCGCCATCGGCGTGCTCGGCGCGCCGCTGGGAAGCGCCATCGAGTCGCACGTCACGCGCGGGCACGCGCGCGCACGCGTCGGACGCAAGCCGCCGCCCTGGCGCGAGGTAGCGCGCTACGCGGCGATCAAGCTGCGCTAGCGAGCAAACCTGGGGCAAGGCCACGGGCCGCAGGCCACGGGCCACAGGCCTGCCTGCGACCACATGGAACGCTTCGCCGCAGCGTTCTGCGGCAGGGCCGCCGGTGGCGCGCGCTAGCGACGCGCGTCCACGCGCCGGCGAAGCGAGCACGAGCGCTCGCGTTGCGATCCTGCGGCCTGTGGCCTGTTGCCTGTGGCCTCTTCTCTCTGCGGCGCGACCTCTAAGCCTGGCTACTGCATCTTGACCTTCAGCGGCTGGTGGAATGCAACCTCGGCCTTGTCGTGGCGCGGGTAGCGGATGCGCTTGGCCACCGCGGCGACACAGCGGCCGAGCGGTGAGTTGGCGCGGGTCGGCGGCTCGATGACGACCTGCTTGACGTGGCCGCTGGCCAGGATCGTCGAGACGACGCGCAGCGAGACCGCCGGATCGCCCGGCTTGACGTGCTTCTGGAAGCACTTGTAGAGGCTGCCCTGGTGGCGCGCGAAGGCGCGCCGTCCCATAGCGCTCTTGAACGGCCCCGGGCGGTGGCGGCGGATCTTGTGACGGCCGACCTTGGCGCGCGCGGGCTTGCCGCTGCCGCTGCCGGCAGCCGTCGTGCTGCCGTTGCCGGTGCCGTCGCCGCTGCCTGGATCCACGTCGCCGCTGCCGCTGCTCGATCCCACGCCGACGATCGCCCCGCTGCCGCTGCCGCTGCCGCGCGACGCAGCGGCGGTGCTGCCGCTGCCGTTCTTTTCGACCTTGATGATCACAGGGCTGCCCGCGGAGCCAGCGCCGATGTCGTTCTTTTTGACCAGCAGCGCGTAGGCCAGGTAGGCCACGGCGCAGGTGATCAGCACGAAGCCGATCGACAGCAGCATCACACCGCTGACCTTCTTCTGCGGCCGCCGCTCGCCCTTGGAGGGCGCCAGCTCGTCGTGCGCGATGCCGAGATTCGACGTCAGCACCACCGAGCGCGTGACGTTTGGATCCGGCGCGTCGACGTCGGGCAGCTTGGGCTTGTTGATCGGGAAGTCTTCGCGCTCGTAGAGATCCTCGATGAACGCGCGCAGCTCCTTGCCGGCCTCGTTGTCGGTGACCGGCTGGATCGCGCGGCGCAGGTCGCCGGCGAAGTCGGCGGCGTTCTGGTAGCGATCGCTTGGATCCTTGGCCAGCGCGCGCTCGGCCACGGCGACGAGCTCGGGCGAAACGCCCGGGTGATAACGAGCGATGGGCGGGACGCGCGCTTCGCGCACCTGCGCGAGGATGTCGACGTCGCTGCGACCACCGAACAGGTGCCGGCGGCAGAGCCCCTCGAAGAGCAGGATCCCGGCCGCAAAGAGGTCGTAGCGTTGGTCGATGCGGCCGCCGTCCACCGCCTCGGGCGCCATGTAGCGGAACTTGCCCTTGAGGCTCTTGGTGACCTCGGCCTCGGCCTCGTTGAGCACCTTGGCGATGCCGAAGTCGGTCAGCTTGACGCGCCCATCGCGCGAGATGAGCACGTTTTGCGGCGAGACGTCGCGGTGGATGATGTTGTGGCGCGCGCCCTCGGGGCCGGTGATGTCGTGGGCGTACTCGAGCCCGCCGAGCACTTGCAGCGCGATGTACGCGCAGGCGTTTTGCGGGATCAGCACCCGCTTCTGCGCGCAGTAGTGGGCGATGGTCGCCATGTTGTAGCCATGGACGAACTCCATGGCCATGAAGTAGTCGGGCCCGTCGCGCCCCAGATCGAGCACCTGCACGATGTTTGGGTGGTCGAGCAGCACGAGCAGCTTGGCCTCGCGCACGAGGCCGTCGACGAACTGCTGATGCTCGACCAGGTGCGGCAGGATCTTCTTGATGACGACGTGTTTCTGAAAGCCCGCGGCGCCGCGAGACTTCGCTAGAAACACCTCTCCCATGCCGCCGGTGGCGAGCTTGCGGACGATCTCGTAGCGGCCGTAGTGGGTCTGAGCCCCGTCTTCGCGCGGCCTTTGAATCGCTGTGGCTGCGCTAGCCACCTTCGCTCCGGTAAAAGTGGAATATTATCCGTACGCAAGTTTACAATCGTGGCCTCACGCTGTCCACCAAGGCAGCGCTCGTTCGGGTACCATCTGCGTGAATACTGGTGGGGCGCGGAGACATGACGCGGCCCGGGGGTCTAGGTCGAGCCGGCCGGCACATCGGAGGCGAAGCTGAATGCGCCGCAATCTCTTGAGCTGTAGCGCACTGATCACGACACTTTTGCTGGCTGCCCCTTCGCTGGCGCAGGACGTTGACGCCGACGCAGAGCCGAGCGCCGCCAAGGTCAAGGCCGCCCCCCGTGGGGGGGGCAACCTGCTCGGTCACCGCGGCATCGTGCGCACGCTGGCGGCCAAGAACCACCCCGCCGGGCTGATCGCGCTGGGCGCTGATCTGCAGTTCTTCCGCGCCAGCGGCTTCCTCGCGCAGAATCAGAACCACTCGCGTCTGGTCAACACGTACTCGGTGACCTGGGCGCCGCTGTCTTTCCTCGAGGCAGCCTTCGCGCTGCACGTGATCACCGACAACAGCACCCAAGCCGGCGTGGACGAGCTGCAAGTGGCCGTCGGTGACCCGCAGCTGTCGATCAAAGGCGGCTATGACTTCGGCCTCATCGCGATCGGCGGCGCGTTCGACCTGCGCTTCCCATCCGGCGCCGGCTTCTTCGAGGCGGCGGGATCGGCCACCAGCCTGCGCTTCGCGCTACTCGCCTCGCTCGAGCGGGCTGGCTTCGCGGCGCACGTCAACGTCGGCATCGCCGTCGACAGCTCCGAAAACCTCTTCGACGATCCCTCGCAGCTGACACCCGCGCAGCGCTACGCCGCGCAGATCAGCTCCTTCAACCGTGTTCTGCTGCGCGTTGGCGCCGAGTACGACATCAAGTACGTGGCGCCGTTTCTCGAGTTCTCGCTCGAGCCGTACGTCGGCGGCGGCGCCCCTGGCATCGGCAAGAGCCCGGGCATCCTGACATTCGGCGCGCGCCTGTGGCCGACCAAAGAGCGCGGTCTGCAGCTGCTCGCCGCGCTCGACATCGGCATCGCCGGCGTCGGCAACGGTACGCCGCTGCCCATCGCTGCCGACAAGTACGCCTACGTGCTGCCGCGCTGGAACCTGGTCTTCCGGCTCAGCTACCGCTTCGATCCGTTCGCCAAGCCCAAGCAGGTGGTGCGCTACGTCACCAAGAACGGTGGCAACGGCAGCGGCGGCACCAAGCCAGCGCCGAAGCCGGGCAAGGTGCGCGGCCAGGTGGTGGACAGCCGCAACAGCAACCCGATCGCTGGCGCGCGGCTGCGCATCGGCGAGGACGACGTCTCCGAGCTGGTGGTCGACCCCAGCGGCAACTTCGTCAGCTACGGCCTTGCCCCTGGCCGCTACGCCGTCTCGGCTAGCGCCGAGGGCTACAAGCCGGGCAAAGGCGAAGTCGTGATCAGCGCAGGCGGCACGGCGCAGCTGACGCTCAAGCTCGAGCCGCGCAGCGGCATCGCGCCCGGCACCGTGCGCGGCAAGGTCAAGTCCGTGCGCGGCAAGGTGCTGCGCTCGGCGACGATCCTGATCCCCAAGCTCAACAAGACGATCAAACCCGAGCGCGACGGCTCGTTTTCGGTGCAGCTCAAGCCGGGCAGCTACCAGCTGATCTTCTCGGCGCGCGGCCATCGCACGCAGCGCAAGACCGTGGTCGTGCGCGAGGGCCGCACTACCGTCTACAACATCGAGCTGCATCGCTAGACGCGATGTGGTCTAATGTAGGCATGCTTCGAACCACACTCAGCTCGCTGTCGCTGCTGGCGTTGGTCGCTGGCTGCGCCTCCAGCACGCCGCCTCCTGCACAGCCGACCAACAAGAAGCAGCCGGCCAAGCGCGCCGACCCGCCTCCCAAGCCGGCGGCGCCGACCAAGCCCGATCGTGCGTCGGACGCGGCGACCGGCGTGAAGATCGGCTCGCTGACCGTCGATGAAAACAAGGTCGTGCGCGTGCGCGGTCGCGTCTCGTCGTTCAAGGGCATCCGGCTGGTGCCGCCGAGCATGATCTTCACGGTCACCGACGGCAGCGGCACGCTCACCGCGGTGATCTACGAAAAGCAGAAGCCCGAGCTGCGCGAGGGCGTCGAGGTCGAGCTGATCGGCACCTACAAGAACACCAAGTCGCCGATGCACCAGGGCCCCGGCACGCCGCCCAAAGAAGACGTGCTCGTGGTCGACCGCTACCTGATCTCGCCGTAGCCCGCGAGCGGCGACCGCCGCTGCTATCATCAACCCATGTGCAGGTGGACGCTGCTCGTCGCGGCGCTGGTGGTGATCGCGAGCTGCGCCGGCTCGGCCGATCACGCGACCGGCGACGCGGACGCGGGCGACAGCCGGCTCGCCTTTCCCGACAGTGCGCGCCCCGACGGCGCCGATGGCGCGGCGCCGGGCGACCAGAGCGGCCCGCTGCCCGACTTCGGACCGACCGAGACGCGCGACCACGTGATGTTCGATCTGCGGCTGCCCAAGGACGCGGCCGAGGCGTCGAGCTTCGGCTTCGACTTCGACAACGACGGCAAGATCGACAACGCCCTCGGCACGCTCGTGAGCACGCTGCAGGCCTTCACGCCGCAGCGCAGCCTCGTCGATGATCTGCGCCTGAGCGTGCTCAGCGGATCGACGATCCTGCTGATGCGCGTCTACGCCGCCGATTTCAAGAACCATGTCGGCACGGTCGGTCGCTACTACCTCGGCAGCGACCGCGTCTGCTGCACCGACCAGTCGAGCCTCGCGGCCTGTCGCCCGCAAGCGATGACGACCTGCTTCGACGGCAAGACCAGCTTCGACGTCGACAGCACGCAGCCTGCGACGGATCTCAAAGGCAGCATCTCCGGCGGCCAGCTCACGCTCGGCGCCAAGGTGCTGCCGATCTTCGTCAAGATCAGCGGCTCGCAACCGGTGCAGGTGCCGCTCAGCGGCGCGATCGTCAAGGGCACCCTTCACGACGACGGCTCGCTGAGCAACGGCAGCATCGCCGGCGGCCTCTCGCAAGCGACCATCGACGGCGTGCTGATCCCCGAGCTGGCGAAGCTGATCACCGACGAGATCAACGACCCCAACACCAGCCAGAGCACGCGCGATCAACTGATCAATCTCTTCGACGCCAACAAAGACAACACCGTCAGCGCCGCCGAGGTGAAGGGCAACTCGCTCGTCTCGCAGCTGCTCAAGGGGGACGTCGATGTCGACGGCGACGGCAAGCTCGACCTCACGCTGGGCGTGGGGTTCGAGGCGGTGGGGGCGGTGATCAGGAAGTAGCGGGCCTCAGGCCTCGGGCCTCGGGCTTCACAGCCTCGAATGCCCCAACGAGCAGCAACGAATCCGAATACATGATCGACGGGACAAAGAACGCGAGCTCAGAATTCGTCGTCGACGCGCGTGTTCGCCGCGGTAGCGGTGGCGGTCATTCGAGGTTCGCGTTCCTTGTTCCGTCGTTCATGTATTCAAGTTCGTTGTTGGCGATTCGCGAGGCCCAGGCCCGAGCGCCAAGCCAGCACTACGCATGAAGTCCGCCTGCGCTCCGTTTACACTAGACCTCGATGACCGCCCCCCTCCCCTGCGACCTACGCCTCGAAGCTCGCCTGCTGCTCGACCGCGGCATCGTCTCGCCGGGCGTGCTGCTCGTGCGCGACGGCTCGGTGCTGTGGTCGGGCGCGGCGAGCGAGGCGCCGCCTGCCAGCGCGGCGACGACGCTGCAGCTCGGCGAGCTCACGGTGGCGCCGGGCTACGTCGACGTGCACGTGCACGGCGCGCGCGGGGCCGACGTGGTCGACGGCAGCGCCGAGGCGCTGCAGGTCATCGCGCGGGCACACTGCGAGCGCGGCACCACGGCGTGGTGCCCGACGATCCTCACAGCCTCCGTAGCGCGCACGCTGCGCGCGCTGGAAGCCATCGCCGACGCGTGCGAGGCCGAGCAGCGCGCCGGTGACGACGCCCACGAAGGCGCGCGCGTGATCGGCGCGCACCTCGAGGGACCGTTTCTCAACCCGGCGCGCGCGGGCGCGCAGCCGGTGGAGCACATGCGCGCCCCGGATGGCGCGCTGCTCGACGAGCTGTTGGCGGCGGCGCGCGGTCACGTCTCGGTGATGACGATCGCGCCCGAGCTGCCCGGCGCGCTCGGGCTGGTGCGCACGCTGGCGGCGCGCGGCGTCGCGGTCAGCGTGGGGCACAGCGACGCGACGTTCGAGCAGGTGGCGGCCGCGGTCGACGCCGGCGCGCGCTCGGTGACGCACCTGTTCAACGCCATGCGACCGTTGCACCATCGCGAGCCGGGCGTTGTGGGCGCCGCGCTGGCCTTCGATTCACTGACCGCCGAGGTGATCGCCGACGGCGTGCACGTGGCCGCGCCGACGCTGCGCCTGGTGCCGCGCCTGCTGAGCGTAGAACGCGTCGCGTTGATCACCGACTGCACGGCCGCGCTCGACGCCGAGCCCGGCGCGGCGCGTCTTGGCGACCGGCCGGTGCAGGTGCGCGATGGGTCGGCGCGCTTCGAGGACGGTACCCTCGCCGGCTCGGTGCTCTCGATGGATCGCGCCGTGCAGAACATGGTGCAGCTGGCCGGCGTTCACCTGCGCAGCGCCGTCGCGTGCGCTTCGCGTGTCCCGTCGCGGTTGGTGGGTGCCAGTCAGCTCGGCTCGCTGTCGCAGGGGCGCAACGCCGACTTCGTCGTGCTCGACGACGAGCTCGCGGTGACGGCGACGTTTATCGCTGGCAAGCTGGCGAGCGGCGAGCTGGAGGCACTCGAGCCATAGGCTCGCGCCAGCGTCAGTAGAACGCGCGAATTGCCAACAACGAGATTGAATACATGAACGACGGAACAAGGAGCGCGAACCTCGAATGAAAGGCCAGCCGACCTCGATTCGAAACTCGCGTTCTTTGTTCCGTCGTTCATGTATTCGGATTCGTTGCTGCACGTTGCCACGTTCGCCGAGGCCCGAGGCCCGAGGCCTGCGACACCGAGCACTCGTGAGCTCCTAGGTCTCCCCTCGTGCTAGCTTTGCCTGCGTGAAGGGCCGCCGCATCCTCGCCTTCTTCGCGCTGCTGCTGGTGCGACTGTTGCGCGTGACGTGGCGCGTGCGCGTGGTCGGTGCGCAGCGCGCCGATGGCCTCTACGCCTTCTGGCACGGCGATCAGATCGGGCTGTGCGCCTTCGACTTCGAGCCGGTGCCGGCGGTGCTTGTCAGCCGCAGCCGCGACGGCGAGCTCGCCAGCCGCGTGGCCAACGCGCTGGGGTTTCCCACGGTGCGTGGCTCGAGCAGCCGCGGCGCGGTGAGTGGCGCGCTCGCGCTGGTGCGGCGCCTGCGCCGCTGCGAGCCCGTGGCGGTGGCCGCTGACGGACCGCGCGGCCCGAGACATCGCGGCGGTGACAAGCTGGCGGCGCTGGCGCGCTGTGGCGGCGCCATCGTGGTGCCCGTAGCCGCCGTGGCGCGGCGCGCGCTGACGCTGTCTAGCTGGGATCGCATGCAGCTGCCGCTGCCCTTCACTACGATCGTGGTGGTGATCGGAGCGCGCGTGATCGACGGCGCGCAGGGCTCGGTGGAGCGCGCGCTGGCGCGCACACACCAGCGCGCGCGGCGGCTGGCGGGGCGGGCCCTGCTCGGGGGCGCGGCGTGAGAACGGACGTCGCGCGATGGCTCGCGGCAGCGACAGCGGCAGCGCTCGCGCTCGCCTGCGGCGCGTGCGACCTCGAG
>JAGQIK010000583.1 GCA_020431405.1 Myxococcales bacterium | reverse complement strand
TGTGTTGGCGTGCGAAGGATGTGCGCGTGGTAGCGCTGCGCGAACACCTTGCCCTTGCGCTCAGCGGCGCGGTTGACGGCGCGTGCGACGCGCACCGAGAGCGCGTGCACGCCGCGCGAAAGCGCCCGCCAGTCATCCGCCTCGACGACGAGGTGCAGGTGATTGCTCTGGATGCTGAAGTGCACCAGGCGAAAGTCCTCGCGTCGGGCGCCTAGCCACAGCGCGATGGCGACCTTTCGCGCGACCTCGCGGGTGCGCAGATTGGGCACGTCCTCGTGCACCTTCGTCGTCACGTGCACGGCGGCGGGCCGCGAAAACCGCTCGCGCGCGACCTTCTGCTCGGCCCCAGGCTTGCGCGGGCGCCCTGCACCCGGACGCCATCCACCCCAAGTGGCTGGTGATCTACGCCTCAGCTCGAGTTGGCGAGGCTTACGGCGGTCTAGGTTCTCGGTAGCCATCTAGATATCCGCTAGCTTATATTGAAATACTGCCTAAGTCAACCGCAAAGAGCGGCTGGAGCCGCTTAGATACGCTTAGATACGCTGCAAAGTCCCCCGACGCATCGAACCCTGCAACTCGGCCCGCAGTGCCAAGACGACAGTCCATCAGCGCCGCGCCCCCCACGCTCGCGCGCGCACAATGCCCCGAGGCGTCTCGCCACGGCCCGCCACAGGCACGCACAGCGCCTACCACGCCGCCAACCACGCCAAACGCCCGCGGGCCCGCCCAGCCTCCCATCCCGTATCCAGCCAGCCGTGCCCGAGCGCGCCCCAACCACCAACGCAGGAGGCGTCCTCCCACGCCCACGCTGGCGCTAGGCGTACGCCTTCGCGATGGCGCTGATGTTCTGGTCGCCGAGCCCGCTGTCTCTCGCCGCGCCAAAAGCAGCCCTCGCCGCGTCGACGACCGGAGTGCTGCCGCCCGCGCTGGCGTAGCGCAGGTCCTTTTCGACAAGGGCGATGGGGTACATGGGCGTGTGGTTGCCCTGCGCGATGAGCGCGCCGATGCCGCGCAGGGCGGGGCTAGTGATGGGCAGCTCGGAGAGCAGGGCGAGCGTCGTTTCGGGCGCGAGGCCTTGGTTGCGGGCCATGGCGAGCATTTCGGCGAGGGCGGCGACCTGGCAGGCGAAGAGGGCGTTGACGACGAGCTTGGCGGTGCTGCCGGTGCCTCGGGGCCCGCAGTGATGTATCGCGCTGCCCATGGTCTCGAGCAGCGGGCGGGCGCGCGCGAGGTCGGCGGCGGCACCGCCGACGAGATAGATCAGCTCTCCCGCTTCGGCCTGCGGGCGCGAGCCGGCGACGGGGGCGTCGAGCAGTGTGGCGCCGCGCGCGGCGACGGCGCGCCCGAGCTCGTTGATCCAGGTGGGCGTGACGGTGCTCGATTCGATGGCGAGGGCGCCCTCGGCGAGGCCTGCGAGCGCGCCTCGCTCGGGGTCCAGCCACACGCTGCGCGCCGCGTCGTCGTCGGTGAGCATGCTGATCACGATCTCGGCCGAGGCGGCAGCTTGTCGCGGTGTGGGCGCGCGTGCTGCGCCGTGTTCGACCAGCGCGCGCGCGCTCGCGTCGCTGCGGTTGTAGACGGTCAGCTCGTGGTCCGCGTCGAGCAGGCGTCGCGCCATACGCGCACCCATGGCGCCCAGTCCGAGCAGCGCTACTTTGGCCATCGGGGGTCTCCTTGCTGGATTGCACCGATGAGCTTAGATATTCGCGAGCGGGCTAGCGATGGCGAAGATGGCCTAGGATATATTCCGAAAACGATGTAACGATGTAATACGCCTCGCCGATGGATCGCCTCGACGCCATGCAGGCCTTCGTGCGGCTCGCCGAAGGCAACACCTTCGCCGACGTGGCCAGCGAGCTGCGGGTGCGACAGTCCACGGTCAGCAAGTGGCTCGCCGAGCTCGAGGCACAGATCGGCGTGCAGCTGATCGAGCGCACCACGCGCACGCGCCGAGTCACCGAAGCGGGGCAGCGCTTCTACGAGCGCGCGCGCGATCTGGTGGCGAGCTACGCGCAGGCGGTCGCCGAGGCGTCGGCGCGCGAAACGACGGTGCGCGGGCGGCTGCGCGTCAGCGTCCCGGTGGTGTTCGGCCGCCTCTTCGTGCTGCCGCACATCGCGGCGCTGCTGCGTCGCCACGACGAGCTCGAGCTCGAGCTGACCTTCAACGATCGCTACGTCAACCTCATCGAAGAGGGCTACGACGTGGCGCTGCGCGTCGGCATCCCGATCGATTCGACGCTGCGCACGCGCAAGCTCGGCGAGACCGCGCGCGTGCTGGTGGCCTCGCCGTCGTATCTGGCGAAGCACGGCGCGCCGCGGTCGCCGCGCGATCTCGCGCAGCACCAGTGCCTCTTGCACAGCGACCTCAGCACGCCCGAGACGTGGGTCTTTCGCGGGCGCGGCGGCGAGGCCACGCGCGCGCAGGTGCGAGGGCGATTCGGCGCCAACAACAGCGAGGCGCTGCTGGCGATGGCGCGCGCCGGGCTGGGCGTGGCGCTGCTCGCCGAGTGGCTCGTCTTCAAGGACCTCGAGCGCGGTCGGCTCGTCGCGCTGCTCGAGGGCCACGGCGCGCCCACAGCACCGATCCACGCCCTGACCGCCCCCACACGCCATCAGCAGCCGCGCATTCGCGCCTTCGTCGAGCACCTCGCCGAGCGTTTCGCGCGCGCGCCCAGCGCCCTTGCCGGCGCCGCCAAGGGTAGGCGACACTCGCGTCGCTCCTAGTGCTCAAAGACCCGCTCGAAGCGAGGAAGCCATGCATATCCTGGTGATCAATTGCGGCAGCTCGTCGCTCAAGGCCGCGCTCTTCGACCACAGCTCGGGATCCGAGCTCGCGTCCTTGCGCGTCGAGCGCATCGGCGAGCAGGAGCCGTCGGTTCGCGTTGGCGGCGCCACCGCCAAGCCGCTCGCCGCGGCCACCGACCACCGCGCCGCGCTCGAGGCAGTGTTGCCCGATCTGCTCGCCGCGCTGCCCGAAGGCGCGCAGGTCGCCGCCGTCGGACACCGCGTGGTGCACGGCGGAGACAAGTTCTCGCAGGCGGTGCGTATCGACGATGACGTCGAGCGCGCCATCGACGCGCTCTCCTCGCTGGCACCGCTTCACAACCCGGCCAACCTCGCCGGCGTGCGCGCCGCGCGCGCGCTGCTGCCCGAGGCGCTGCACGTCGCCGTCTTCGACACGGCCTTTCACGCCACGCTACCGCGCCGCGCGCAGACCTACGCGCTGCCCCAGGAGCTCGCCTCCAAGCACGGCATCCGGCGCTACGGCTTTCATGGGCCGAGCCACGCGTTTGTCTCGGCGCGCGCCGCGGAGTGGCTCGAGTCCGATCTGCGCGACGTTCGTCTGATCACCTGTCATCTCGGCAACGGCTGCAGCGCCACCGCCGTCGAGTACGGGCGCTCGGTGGAGACGAGCATGGGCATGACGCCGCTCGAGGGGCTCGTGATGGGCAGCCGCTCGGGCGACATCGATGCCGGCGCGCTGCTTTCGCTGATGCGCGCCGAAGGCCTCGACGTCGACGCTATCGACGAGCTGCTCAACCGCCGCTCGGGGCTCGCTGGCCTCTCGGGCGTCGGCCGCGATCTGCGCGACATCGAAGAGCGCGCGGCCGAGGGCGACGAGGCTTGCCGGCTGGCGATCCAGGTCTTCGCACACCGCGTGCGCAAGTACATCGGCGCCTACGCCGCCGTGATGGGCGGCGTCGACGCGATCGTCTTCACCGGCGGTATCGGCGAGAACAGCGCGTTGATGCGCCACCGCATCGCGCAGCGGCTCGACTTTCTCGGCGCGCGCCTCGACGAGGACAAAAACCGCGCCGCCAAGGTGACGGCCAGCGCGCGCGTGGCGCAGATCTCGACGGAGCGCAGCCGTTGCCACTTGCTCGTCGTCGCGACCGACGAGCAGCGCGCCATCGCCGAGGACGCCGCGCGCATTGCGGTCGAGCGCGACCGGCTCGCTGGCGCCGAAGCGCTGCGCATCCCGGTGGCTATCTCGGCGCGTCACGTGCACCTCACCGACGCCGTCATCGAGCGGCTCTACGGTGCCGGCCATCAGCTGCGCGAGCTCAAGCCGCTGTCGCAGCCCGGACAGTACGCCGCGGAGGAGACGGTGACGTTGGTCGGTCCCAAGCGCAGCATCGAAGACGTGCGCGTGCTCGGGCCGGCGCGCTCCAAGTGCCAGGTGGAGATCTCGCGCACCGACGAGTTTCACCTCGGCATCGACGCGCCCGTGCGCGCGTCGGGCGACGTGGAGAACTCGCCCGGTCTGACGCTGGTGGGCCCTGCCGGACGCGTGGAGCTCAAGCAAGGCGTTATCTGCGCCTGGCGCCACATCCACATGACGCCCGAAGACGCCAAGCGCTTCGGTGTCAAAGATCGCGACGTAGTCGACGTCGCCGTCGACAGCGAAGAGCGCTCGCTCGTCTTCGGTGACGTGCTCGTTCGTGTCTCGCCGAAGTACAAGCTCGAGATGCACATCGACACCGACGAAGGCAACGCAGCGGAGCTCTCGCGCGGCGCGGAAGGCGCGCTCGTCAAGAGCAGCGGAGTGGGTCATTTGACGCGTCGCGGTACGCGTTTCGATCGCGAGATGGCTAAGGGCTGAGCAGCCCGTCTGAGCCGTCGATAGCGGTCGACACCCCGCCGATCGTGCGTTAAAGGACCGCGTGGGTATCGTCGGAGACCTCGTCAATCGCCTCGATGTCGCGGGCACGATGGCCGCGTGCATGGTCGCGGGTATGCCGACGACGATGCTCTTTCCGCCGCTGCCGGTGACCCTGCTGTTGACTCGGCGCTACGGTCGCGAAGACCAACTGCAGCGCTGGCACAACATGATCCCGTGGGCGCGACTATGCGCGCGCACGCTGCTCGGCATGAACATCTCGCGCGTTGGCGCCGAGAACCTGCCGTCGCCGAGCCGCGGGCACATGTATGTCTGCAACCATCAGAGCTACGTCGACATCCTGGTGCTGATGGACACGCTCGAGACGGCGGCGTTTCTCTCCAAGAGCGAGATCCTGTTTCTGCCGGTGCTCGGACCCACCGCCTACGCAGGCGGCACGGTGTTCGTCTGGCGGCGCGACAAGGCGAGCCGACAGAAGGCGCTCGAGAACACGATCCGCATGTGTCGCGACTCCACTGCCGTCGTGTTGTTCCCCGAGGGCACGCGTTCGGCTGACGGTGCGCTGAGCGAGAAGGTGCATCCGCGTGGCCTGGTGGCGGCGCGCGAGGCCGGGCTTCGCGTGGTGCCCGTGGGGCTCGATGGCGCCGGGCGCGCCGTGCCCAAGGGCAACTACCGCGTCAACCGCGGGCAGCACGTGGCGGTGACCATCGGCGAGGCGCTCGACCCGCGCGACTTCGACACCGACGAAGCCTGGGTCGATGCGATCTGGACGCAGGTGCGCGCGCTGTTCGAGCAGAGTCGCGCGCGGGCGCTTGGGTAGCGGCAAGACAAGTCACGTCCGGTGAGATGATGAGCGAAGTCTCGGCGGCGGCGTTGGTCGCGGCGTTCGTCGCGGCGTCGGCGGCGTGGCTCGCGCGCGCGAGCCGCAGGCGTGTCACGGGCTCCACCGTGGGCGGCACGCGACGTCTCGCCTGGCGCGCGCTGCAGGCGCTGTCGCTGCTGATGGCGGTGGCCGCGCTGGCAACAGCGGCGGTGCTCGGCTGGTACGGGCACCGGCCGCAGCCGCCGGCGCTGCGCCAGCCGCTGTTCGCCGGCGTGCGCTACGTGCGCGAGGTGCGGCGTTTTCCGCGGCCGCTCGTGATCCACCGTGTGCGCGTAGATTTGCGCGCCAAGGGGCTGTCGTTTCTCGTGACACCGCCGGCGGCGCTGGGCAGCAAGCGCCCGCTGCGCGGCGCGACAACGTCGGACTTTCTCGCCAAGCATCGGCTGCAGCTCGCGATCAACGGCCAGGTCTTCTCGCCCTGGCACGCGCGCGGGCCCTTCGACTACTACCCGCACCGCGGTGATCCAGTCTCGGTGAGCGGCTTCAACGTCTCGCGCGGCGTGGTCTACTCGCGCGGGCGGCGCCGCTCGCGCACGCTGTTCATCTCGCGCGACAACCAGGCCAGCATCGGCAGCCCACGCGGCGCGATCTACAACGCCCTCAGCGGGCAGCAGCTGCTGCTGCACGGCGGGCGACTGTCGCGCCGAGTGACGCGCGCGCGCCGCGTGTGGCTTCACCCGCGCACCGCCGTGGGGCTCGACGCGGAGAAGCGCTATTTGTTTCTCGTCGTGGTCGACGGCCGGCAGCCCAACTACAGCGAGGGCATGACGCTGCGCGAGACGGCCCAGCTTCTGCTCGGCATCGGCGCGCACGACGCGGTCAACCTCGACGGCGGCGGCTCGAGCGCGATGGTCATCGAAGGCAGTGACGGCAAGCCGCAGCTGCTCAACAGCCCCGTGCACGGGCGTATCCCCGGCCGCGAGCGCGTGGTGGGCAACCACCTCGGGCTATTCGCGGCACGCCGTCGCTGATCGGGCGGTCGCGGCGCGTAACAGCCTGCTAGCATCGTCAGCGTGGGGATTCCGCGCCGCATCGACCGCTACGACGTGATCGCGCCGCTGGCCAAGAGCGCCAGCGCGATCGTCTACCGCGCGCGGGCCTCTGCACCACTGTCGCCCGCGGGCGCGCCGGTTCCGCCGGCTTCGCTGCCGCACGTGGCGCTCAAGGTGCTCGGCGACGCGTCGGCGCAGGCGCCGCTTTTTCAGCAGCGGCTGCGCGTGGCGACCTCTCTGACGCACGAGAACATCGTGCGCACCTTCGGCGGCGGCACCTTCGAAGGACAGCCGTACCTGGTGATGGAGCTCGTCGAGGGGCTCTCGCTGGCGCAGGTGATGGCGGCGCTGCAGGAGCAGTCGGCGCAGCTTCCGCTCGAGGTCGCGCTCTACATCGCGCTCGAGCTGTGCGCCGCTCTGCACTACGCCCATCGCCACAGCGGTGCGGCGATGATGATGGCGCTGGTGCACGGCGGCATCAGCCCAGGCAACGTGCTGCTGGCGTCCGATGGAATGGTCAAGCTTGGTGACTTCGGCGCCGGAGGCAGGCCGCCGGCGCAGGTGGCCTCGGCGGCCGAGAGTCAGCGGCTGCGCGAGAAGCTGACCTACATGGCGCCGGAGCAGGTCAACGGCGCCGAGGAGCCGCGCAGCGACCTCTACTCGCTGGCGGCGCTGCTCTACGAGATCGTCTGCGGCCAGCCGATCCGACACGGCGCCACGCTCGACAGCGTGCGCCTGGCGCGGCTGCCCAAGTCGCCCGGCACGCTGCGCGCGATGCCGCGTCAGCTCGACGCGCTGCTGCTGCGCTGCCTGTCGCCCAATCCCGTGCGACGCCCGCCGACGGCGGCCGATCTGCGCGGGCACCTGCAGATGCTGCTCAAGCACGTGCTGGGCGCCGCCGCCGGCGACCCGCTGCAGCGCGGGCGCGCGGCGCTCGCCGAGCTGGTGCAGCGGCTGCTCGCGGTGGACGACGATATCGAAGAGCTGGAGGAGATCGAGCCGGCCGAGCCGCCGACGCCCGCGCTGCAGTCGATCTCGTCGGCGGAGGTGGTGACGGCGCGGGTGACCAAGTCGCCGCCGCCGCCGGCGAAAGAGGCGTTGCCGTCGCAGGCGCCGGCGGCCAAGGGAGGCTCTGCCCGCCGCGCGGCGAAGAGCGACGCGCGCGGCGAGCGCATGTCGCCCAAGAAGCTGCGACTGCTGGTGGCCGCCAGCGCGCTGCTGTTTCTGCTCGCCGGCGCGGCGATCGGCACGATGCTCGGCATGCAGGGCGACGACGGCGCCAAGGGGCCGCCGCCGATGACCGAGCGCGACGCGATGGTGCCAGGCTACGCGCGGCGGGTTCCGGTGCTGAAGCTGCGCCGCTTCGACGCGGGCGTGAAGAAGGACTAGGCGACCCTTGCGATAGTAATTCGCAGCCATCCTGTGGAGTATAGATAATAAAGAGAGAATGTTCTCCGGCCGCGGATCAGGATCTAGCAACGCCTGGAGGACACCTCATGACGCGACACAGCCTGCGCTCGCGCCTGTTGCTCGGCTTGTTGGCGCTGCTCGCCGCACCGCGCTCGGCCCACGCCGGATTCACCAAGAACCTCATCGCTCGCATCGACACGATCCGCTACGAGCCGGACAAGGGCAACGCCACCCGCGTCGTCTTCGAAGGCTGGTTTCGGCGCAAAGACACCTCCGATCCGAGCCAGTTCTTCGTCTTCGAGGCGCCGCAGCGCGGCCTCGTCTACTACCAGTGCAACGCTGGTGGCGAGGCGAAGTGCCGCGCCGAGTGGGACTTCATCGAGCGCTACGACACGGCCTGCATCGGTTTGCCCGACGCCACCGTTCACGCGCCGGGAGCGCAGCCCGTGGCGCCCGACCTCTACGACATCTTCGTCGATGGCAAACAGAGCGTGCCCGACGACAAGCTCTGCCAGCCGCTGGCGACCCTACCAAGCAGCGAGGACGGCGGGACCGCGCAGGGTGACGCGGGGGTTGGCGCCGACGCGCGCTCGCCGCGGCCCGACGTGCTGCAGGCCGACACGGCAAACGCCGATGCGGACAACCGCAGCGGCGGCGCGTCCGGCGGGGGCTGCGCCGTGGGCAGCGCCACGTCTTCGCAGCCATGTCTGCCGCTGCCGCTGCTGCTGCTGCTGCTGCTGCTGCTGCTCGCGATCGTGGCGCACGCGCTACGGCGTCAGAATCTCTGGAAGCGCCGCCGAGGACGATCGTAAACACGCGCCATGGACAAGACCCACACGTCGAGCGGCAAGGTCGCGCTGGTTACCGGCGCCAACACGGGCATCGGGCGCGTCACCGCGTGCGAGCTCGGGCGACGCGGCGTCCGCGTCTACGTCGCTTGCCGCACGCGCGACAAGGCGCAGCCGGTGGTCGACGAGATCAAAGCGCTCGCCGGACGCGACGATGCGGCCGCACCGCTCGAGCTCGAGCTCGGCAGCTTCGCCTCCGTGCGCAGCGCCGCCGCGGCGTTTCTCGAGCGTGACGAGCCGCTGCAGCTCTTGATCAACAACGCCGGCGTCGGCGGACAGCGTGGCATCACCGCCGACGGCTTCGAGCTCAACTTCGGCGTCAACCACCTGGGGCACTTCCTGCTGACCGCGCTGCTGCTCGATCGCATCCGCGAGAGCGGCCCGGCGCGTATCGTCAACGTCTCCAGCAAGGCGCACTATGACGCCAAGGGCATCGACTTCTCCGAGCTGCGGCGCAAGACGCGCAGCATCACCGGCCTACCCGAGTACGCCGTCTCGAAGCTCTCCAACGTGCTGTTCACCGCTGAGCTTTCGCGCAGGCTCTCGAGCGACGCCGAGGTCACGACCTACTCGCTGCATCCGGGCGTGGTCAAGAGCGACGTCTGGCGCCGCATGCCGTGGCCCTTTCGCCAGCTCTACACGCGCAAGATGCTGACCGTCGAGCAGGGCGCCGAGACGTCACTCTACTGCGCGACGGCGCCCGAGCTGGCCGGCGTGAGCGGCCGCTACTACGACCACAGCAAAGAACGCGAGCCGAGCGAGGTCGCCCAGGACGAAGGGCTCGCGCGCGAGCTGTGGGAGCGCAGCGAGGCCTGGTGCGATATCGACGTTAATCTCGCACGCGCAGCCTGAGCAGGCCCTTGCGCGCCTTGACCTCTTCCACATCGACGCGCACCGTGTCGCCGAGCTCGCGTTTGCGGCGCCCGACCACCATCGCCACGGCGCCGCAGCTCGACAGCTGTACGCGGTAGCCCTTGTGCGCCTCGCCGATGACCAGCGCTTCGAGGCCTTGCGGGTCTTCGAGCCGCGCTAGGTACTCGAGCGCCCAGCGCTGCGTGACCGCCATCTCGATGCGCTTGAGCTCCGACTCGGTGTTCTCGACGGTGCCGAGCACCTTGAGCAGCGCGGCGGCGTCGTAGGGCGGCGTCTCGCCGGCGAGGTGCGCCGTCAGCTGCCGCTGCTGCACGAGGTCGCCGTAGCGCCGCAGCGGCGAGGTGATCTGCGTGTAGGCGTCGAGGCCGAGACCGAAGTGCTGTCCCGGGTGCAGCGAGAGACTGGCCGGCGGCACGAGCCCCTTGAGGCGCGCGAAGCCGACCGGATCGTCGGGGTCGATGTCGGGCAGCACCTCGGCGGGGGGCGGCTGCACGCGAAAGATGATCGGCACGCGGCCTTCGATCGCCATGCGCGCGCCGAGCGAGTTGGCGAGGATCATCATCTCGGCCACCAGCTCGCGCGCCGCCGAGCCCTGCTGGATGCGCTTGACGTCGATGTTGGCGCCGCCCTCGGTGACGCGGATCTTCCACTCGCGACGCGAGATCGTCAGCGCGCCGCGTTCGAGGCGGCGGCTGCGCACCTTATCGGCGAGCTCGGCGAGCTTGGTCAGCTTGTCGGCGAGCTCCTCGTTGCCGCGCGCGCGGCCGTCGATCAGCGCGTCGGCGCCCTCGTAGTCGAGGCGCTTGCTGACGCGGCTCCACACGCGCTGCATCTCGAAGCGCTCGAGGTGGCCTTCGTCGTCGAGCCACGCGCTGGTGCGCACCATCGGGCGCGGCTCGCCGACGTGCAGGCTGGCGCGCTCGGCGCCGATCACGCGCGGCAGCATGTAGAACGTGCCGGTAGGCAGATAGCAGGTGGACGCGCGGCGCCGCGCCTCGCGGTCGACCGGGTCGCCGGTCTCGACAAACGCCGCGGCGTCGGCGATGTCGATGTCGACGCGCCAGCTGCTGCCGTCGCGCGTGAGGCTGAGCGCGTCGTCGACCTCGCGCGTCTCGGGATCGTCGATGGTGACGTCGCTTTCGAGCAGCGGCTCGCGCGGCTCGAGCGTCTTGGCCTGCGCGTGCTCGACGACGGGTGCGGGATGATCGGCGCTGAGGTTGGCGGCGACGACCTCGAGGTCCGACCAGGCGGGCAGCCGCTCGCAGCGCACCAACAGATCGAACGCGAGGCGTTTGCCGTCGCGCGCCACGACCTCGAGCGCGCCTTCGAGCGCCTTGTCGGCCTGGCCGCGTACGAAGCGCTCGAGCCGCTCGGCGAGCTCGTCGTCGACGTCGCGCCGCTTGATCACCGCGACGAGCCGCTCGTGCTCGGCGGCGGCCGCGGCCTCGCTCTCGCGCTGATCGCGCACCTGCGCCACGTCGTCGGCGCTGCGCGGCTCGAAGCGCTGCGCGCGCCGGCGAAAGTGCAGCTTCTCGGCCCACAGCGCGTGAAAGACCGCCGAGGCGTGTAGGTCGTCGTCGCTGTCGAAGAACAGCGCCGCCAGCTCGCCGGCCTCTTTGCCGTCGGTGTCGGCTTCGGCGAGCAGCGCCTCCCAGAGGAACGCCACGTCGACCTCGTCGCGCAGCGCCTCGATGCTCGCGCGGACCTCGTCGATCGAGTCACCGCGGTGGCGAAAGACGACCTTGTCGGGCGCGATCTTGCTCTGGCGGCCGCGCCCATCGTCGACGGTGATCTTCTTTTTGTCGGTGGCGGTGACGACACCGATCTGGAGCACATCGGCGGCGAGGTACTCGACGATTTCGGCCACTAATCGTCCGCGTCTTTCTTGGCGTCACCGATGGTCGCTGCGACGCGATCGGTGTCGGCCATGTAGAAGCGCGATCCTATCACCCACAGGATGCCGCTCAAGGCGACGACGGCGGTGAGGCTGCGGAAGGCGACGCCGAGGTCGGACTTGTCGGCGATGGCGCCGAGCACGGTGGGCGACGCGGCGTCGCCGAGCAGGTGGATCAGAAAGACGTTGATGGCGAAGGCGGTGGTGCGCAGGCTCGGCTCGGTGACGTTGACGATGATGGTGTTGCTCGGGCCGGTGTTGAGAAACAGCATCAGCTCGACGATGAAGAACATCGTCCAGTAGACCGCCGGCGTCTGGCTGACCAGCGCGACGTAGAAGGCCGGCACGGCGAGCAGCATGCCGACGCCGCTCACCGAGAAGTAGCTGCCGCGGAAGCGCTTGTTGAGGCGGTCGGCGAGGGTGCCGCCGATCAGCGTGCCGAGCAGGCCGGCGACGACGGTGATGCCGCCGAAGATCGTGTTGCCCTTGGCCAGCGGCAGGTTGCGCGAGGAGTGCAGGTACTCGGGCATCCAATAGGAGATGCCGCCGATGGCGAAGGTAAAGGCCGCCATGGCGAGCGTGTTGACGACGTAGCTCTTGTTGCGAAAGAGCGCGAGGATCTCTCTGAGCCCGACCTTGCGCGCGAGGTAGGCCGACAGTTGCTCGTCGGAGACGCCCTCGCTGCCGCCGCGCTTGGGCTCGCGCATCATGTAGGTGAAAAAGCCGGCGAGCAGGCCGGGCACGCCGACGATAAAGAACGCGGCGCGCCAACCCATCGCCGAGCCGATCACGCCGCCGAGCACGTAGCCGAGCGCGCTGCCCACCGGGATGGCGATGTAGAAGATCGACAGCGCCCAGCCGCGGCGGTCGCGCGGGTAGAGATCCGAGATCACCGTCGGCGCCGCGGTGCCATAGGCGGCCTCGCCGACGCCGACGAACATGCGGCTGACGAACAGCTGCGTGTAGGTCTTGGCGAAGCCGCCGGCGGCGGTGGCGATGCTCCACAGCTGCACGCCGATGCCGATCAGGATCTTGCGCGGCACGCGGTCGCCGAGGCGGCCGAAGATCGGCGAGACGATCATGTAGACCCACAAGAATGCGTTGGCGAGGAAGCCGAAGGTCGCCTTGTTGGTGTCGGGGAAGGCCTTCTGCAGCAGGGGCAGCACGCCGGAGAGCACGTAGCGGTCGAGGTAGTTGAGCAGGTTGATGGCGAACAGCAGCGCCAGGGCGAGACCCGCGCGCGGCGGAGACTGCTGCGGCTGCCCCCCGCCGCCGCTCATTTGAACTTTCCGAAGTAGCGCCAGAACTCCCACCAGCGCGGCACGTCGCGGCGGTGCGTGTTCTCGATGGCGACGTGTCGACCGCGCGCCGTGAGCATCGCGTCGAGCTCGGTCTGATACTCGGCGTTGTGGTAGGTCACTTCCAGCTCGAGCTCGGCGACGCCGTAGATGTCGCGCGCGCGCTTTTGGATCTTGGTCTCGAGCTGCACCAGCCGATTGACCGCGCGATCGTGCGGCACGCCCTCGAGGAAGCGATCGTCGTAGAGCTTGAGACCGAAGTCGCGTCCCACCGAGGCGGGCACCACCAGCGCGTCGCTGCTGTGGTAGTCGAGCCCGCGCAGCGTGAGTGGCGAGCGCGCGAGCGCGTCGCGCTTGCCGGCGAGCGAGAGGCCGTCGTCGAGATCGACAAGCTCGGCGGCGCGCGCCGGCGCCGACGCGTCGCCGACGTCGCCGACGTCGGCGGGCGTCGCGCCGAGCAGCACCAGACGCGCCGGTACGCCTAGATCCAGCAGCAGCGCGTAGGCGAGCTGTTCGACGTCGCGATAGAGCGGCATCGGCGCGCCGTCGCTCGCCCCCTGCGGCGCGTCCCAGCCTTCGTCGGGATAGCGCGAGATGTCGCCGACACGCTCGCCGTCGCGAAAGACGGCGTGGCGCAGCCTGAAGGCCTGCGCGATGAGCTCGCTGCTGGCGGTGCGCCCGACGGCCGCGCTGCGCGACAGCTCGCGCGCGATCCAGGGCAGATCGTCGACCCAGCGCCGAAGCCCGCAGACCACGGCCCAACCGTCGACGGGCGCGCTCAGCGTGATCGCCGGCGGATCGCCGAGCAGGCCCTCGCGGTCAGCGGCGTGCTCGCCGCCTGCGAGCAGCGGCGCGAGCGCATCGGCGAGCGCGTCGGCGCTTTCGACCTCGGCGAAGAGGTTGGTGGCAACCCAGGCCATGGCCGCATCGTACTAAGGCCACGGGCTACAGGCCACAGGCCACGGGATCGTTTCCCGAGGCCTGAGGCCCGAGGCCCTTCGATCAGGGGGTGCAGTTCGAGAGCAGCCGCACGCTGTCGATGTAGACGCCTTCGTACCCGTTGAGGAAGTCGTCCACCGAGTCGAACTCGATCTCGAAGGTCACAGCGCTGCCGGCGGCGGCCGAGACGTCGGCCGAGATGACGAGGAACGTGCCGAGGGTGTCACCGCGGTTGACCTCGTCGGAGGCGACCCACACGTCGGTCTTGGTGCCGCCGTTGTTGATGCGCACGGTGAGGATGTCCCACAGGCCGGTGTTCTCGGTGTCCTTGAAGTACGCCAGCTCGAGGCAGAGCTTGCCTTGGCCGCTGGGCGGCGTGACGGTCGGGCTGACCAGCGTGGCGCGTACGCGCAGGCCGGGGTCGTCGAAGGTGCGCGTGGTGGGGTTGCCGAAGTAGAGGCTGTATTGGCCGCTGTGCGCGCGCTGGCTGTCGACCTGCCAGGTGACGGGGCTCGCCGGCGTGTCGGGGTTGGGCACGACGGTCCAGCCTTGCAGTGTGTTGTCGTCGAAGCTCCAGCTCTGCACCTGCGTGCCGCTCGACACGCTCCAGGTCGACTGGCTCTTGGTCGGGTCGCAGTACTGGCAGGCGTTGCCGCTCTTCTGCGCGCCGCTCTGGAAGCATGTCTTGACGTAGTTGATCGTCAGCAGGCACGAGCCCTGCGCGACGGGGAAGGTGCAGCCGCCGTTGCCGTCGCACGTGTCGGTGGTGCAGACCAGGCTGTCGCTGCAGCTGTAGGAAGTGCCGGCGCACTGGCCCGCCGAATTGCACACGTCGGTGTGCGTGCACGGGTTGTTGTCGTCGCAGGTCACGCCGCTCTTGGGTAGATAGGTGCAGTTGCCGCCCGAGCAGATGCCCGGCGTCGAGTAGCACTGCGTGTTGGGCGGGCTGTCGCAGGTGACGGTGGCGCAGGGATCGCCCTTGCACGTGCCGGTGGCGCCGTCACAGCCGAAGGGGCAGGTCACGTCGGCGCTGGCGTAAGCGCAGCTGCCCTGCGAGTTGCACGAGCCGGGCGCGGTGAAGACGGTGAGCGTGTTGGCGTCCTTGCACGTGTTGGAGGGCGGCGTGTTGCACACGATCTGGCTGCCGCTGCAGGTGCCGTTGGTGCACTTGTCGTTCTGCGTGCAGGGGTTGCCGTCGCTGCAGCTCTTGCCGTTGTCTGGCGCGTAGGTGCAGCTGCCGTTGCTGCACGTGCCTTGCGCCTTGTAGCAGCCGCTCGGCGGGTTGTTGCAGGTGACGTTGGCGCAGGGATCGCCCTTGCACGCGCCGGCGCTGCTGTCGCAGCCGTGCGAGCACGGCACCTCGGACTTGGTGTACTCGCACTGGCCGAGCTTGCAGGTGCCCTGCGTGCTGTTGCTGACGAGGGTATTGGCGTTCTTGCATGTGTTGGCTGGCGGCTTGTCGCACACGATCGCTGTGCCGCGGCAGGCGCCGGCGACGCAGCTGTCGCTCGCGGTGCATGGGTCGCCGTCGTCGCAGCCTTTGCCGTCGTCGGGCAGATAGGTGCACACGCCGCCCGAACAGATGCCCACGGCCTGGTGGCAGCTGCTCGGCGGCTGGTTGCACGTCACGCCCTGACAGGGATCGCCCTTGCACTTGCCGTTTTCGCAGCCGAGCGCGCAGTTGACGGTGGCCGATGGATAGTCGCAGGCGCCGTTCTTACAGACGCCCGTGGCGGCGTAGGCTTGCAGCTTGCTCGCGTCGACGCAGCGATCGCCCGGCACCTGGTCGCACGTCTTGGGCGGACCGGCGCGACACGCGCCGCTCTGACAGAAGTCGTTTTCGGTGCAGGGGTTGCCGTCGTCGCAGGCCTTGCCGTCGGCGAGCTCGTACTGACACTTGCCGTTCCAGCAGGTGCCCGTCGACTTGTGGCAGACGCTCGGCGGCTGGTCGCACGCGCCGCACAGGTCGATGCAGCGCTGCTGCTGCGCGTCGCAGCGCGCCCCGCCGGCGCAGACCTGCTTCTCCCAGAGGATCGCGCCGGTGTCTTTCATCGTGCACGTCTCTTCCGACGTGCCGTCGAAGCTGCAGCGGATCTCGCCGACGGTGCAGGGCGCGTTGGGCGGCGGCTCGGATTTGGCGCAGGCGGCGATGGCCAGCGCGGCGCCAAGCAGGACGATTCGAACGGTCATCTACAGCACTCCCACACGCACGCACATCCGACGCGCGCGCGCCGGGCACCCTAGCGACGGATGCGAGAAAACACAAGGGGTTATAGGCGGGTTAGGTCGCCAGCTCGCGCAGCAGGTCGAGGCGGTCGGTGGGCAGGCCCGCCTCGAGGCGGTCGCCGGCGACCTTCATGCGGTGTGCGTGCAGAAAGGCGCCGTGCACGTCGGGCCACACCGGACCGCCGTAGAGCGGGTCGCCGACCAGCGGGTGGCCGAGGCTCGACATGTGCACGCGCACCTGATGGCGCCGGCCCGTGCTGCACTTGACGCGCACCAGCGTGGTCGGCGCGCGCTCGTCGCGCTCGGCGAAGAGCGCCTCGGGCAGCACCTCGGAGCTAGCGGGCTGGCCGCGATCGCTGCGCTCTCGTACCACGCGCACGCGGCGACGGTCGCCGGGCATGCCCTCGATGGGCAGGTCGACGAGGTGGCGCCGATCGACGTGGCCGACGACCAGCGCCAGATACTCCTTGGCGATCTCGCTGCCGGAGAACATCGCGCGCAGGTTGGTGTAGGCCGAGCGCGTGCGCGCCGCGATGAGCAGGCCGCTGGTGCCGTAGTCGAGCCGATGCACGAGGCCGCCCTCGCGCGGGCGCGGGCTGGCGTCGCCGCACTCGGGGAAGTGGCCGACGATGGCGTTGGCCATGGTGTCGGTCTCCCCGGGCACCAGCGGGTGACAGGCCACGCCGGCGTCCTTGTTGACGACGACCATGTGCGGGCGCGTGAGGATCACGCGCAGCGGCAGCTCGGGCTGCGGCAGCACGGCCTCGTCCCAGCTGGCGGCGGCGATGACCACGTGCTGCCCGGCGCTGACGCGGTGGCCTTTCTTGAGGCGCCGCCCGGCGACCATCACCTGGCCGCGCTCGATCAGGCGCGCGACGGATCCGCGCGAGACGCCGTTGAGGCGCGCGCGGATGAAGTGGTCGAGGCGCTCGCCTTCTTCGGAGAGAGAGACGAAGAGCTCGATGGGGCTGGGCAAGGCGTTGGCCGCGGCTAGTGGTCAGGCCGCTAGTTCTTGGCGCGCTGCGTCTTGCGCCGAAGCCGCGCCTGTCGCTGCCGGCGGCGCTTGTCGCGCAGCTTGCGCCGGCGCGCGCGCAGCTTGGCGCGGCGCATGCGCACGACGCGCTTGTAGCGAGCCCGCGCGATCTCGCGCGCCTTGCGGCGGCGCACGCGCGGGTCTTTGTGCATGTAGATGACGAGCTTCTGGCCCTTCTCGAGCTTGGTGCTGCGCGAGAAGCGGTTGATGCGCATGATGCTGCCGATGCTGAGGCCGAAGCGACGCGAGAGGCGCACCAGCGTGTCGCCGCGCCGCGCCGTGTAGACCACGCGGCGACGGCCGTCGCGCTCGAGGTGCGCGCGCATGTGCTCGGCGCTGCCGGCGACGACGAGCTCGACGCGATCGTCGGGCAGCAGCACGACCTTGCTGGTGTCGAAGCTCGGCTTGATGAACGCCTGCAGCACCATCTCGGAGACGAGCTTGGCGCGCGGGTCGAGGCCGTTCCACGCGGCGAGGTCGGCGGCCGATACGTCGAGGTGTTTGGCGATCTCGTCGATGCTGTCGCCGACCACGGTGCGATAGAAGACGTGGCGCCGGCCGGACACGCGGCGCGGCACGCCGGGAGGCAAGGCGACGAGCACGGTGGCGCTGTCGTCGTCGTCGCGTGCGCTGACGGAGCGCTTGCGCTTGCCGCGGCGGCGCTTGTGCTTGCGCTGCGGCTTGACGCGAGCGGGCACGAGGATCGTCGTTCCGGGGCGCAGCTCGCGCGCGTGCTGCACGCCGTTGATGGCGCGCAGGCGCGTGCGGCTGATGCCGAAGCGCGCGGCGAGGCTCGTGTCGCTCTCGCCGAGCCGCACCGTGTAGGGGCGATAGCGCGCGCTGCCGAGCTTGGCCAGCGCCTCGTAGAAGCCCTTCTTTTTGCCCTTGGGCAGCCGGATCCACGACTTGCCGGGCGGCGTGCGGCCGCGGCGCAGCTCGGGGTTGTAGGTCTCGACGACGTCGCGATCGACGCCGGCGGCGCGCGCGATCTGACGTACGGACAGCGAGCGCGGCAGCGCGACGAGGTCGTGCGCGAGCGGCGCGTCGCCCTTGACGTCGGCAAAGCCGAAGGCGGCGCGGTTGTTGGCGACGATGGCGGTGGCGAGGATCTTGGGCACGTAGAGCGTGGTCGCCCACGGCAGCCCCGCCTCGTAGCGGCAAAGCTGGTAGTAGTCGTTGGTGTTGTAGCGCTTCATGGCGACGATCACCGCGCCGGCGCCCGCGTTGTAGGCCGCCAGCGCGAGCTCCCAGGTGCCGAACATGCCGCGCAGCCGCTTGAGCAAGCGCGCGGCGGAGTCGGTGGAGCGCTCGGGGTTGCGGCGCTCGTCGATCCAGTAGTCGCGCGCCAGGCCATACCAGCGGCCCGAGCGCGGCATGAACTGCCAGATGCCGGCGGCGCCCACCCGCGAGGTGAGCGTGGGGTTGAAGCTGCTCTCCACCATCGCGACGAAGGCGAGGGCGCGCGGCAGCTTGTGCTTGGCCAGCACGTCGCTGATGAGGCGCTGGTAGCGGCCGGCGCGCGCCAGCCAGTGGCGCATCAGTCGGCGGCCGCGCGCGTTGTTCTTGTAGAAGTCGAGGTAGCGCA
>JAGQIK010000582.1 GCA_020431405.1 Myxococcales bacterium | reverse complement strand
CGGCGACGCGGTAGTCGCGACGCTTGAGCGCCACCAGCCCGGAGAGCGTGTGATAGCGGGCGCGGTCGAGGCCCTTGGTCTTGATGTCGATCTCGCGCAGCACGGCGGCGGCGCGATCGAGGTGCCCATCACGCACCAGCAGCGAGGCCACGCGCAGCAGGTTCTGCGCGCGCGCCTTGGGGTCGTCGGCCGCGCTGTGCTTCTTCGGCGCGCCGCTCGCGACGTCGACTCCGGCCAAGAGCAGCGTGGCCGGCAGCAGCAGCAGCACAATGGCCGCGCGAGACATCGAGCTCACCCCAGCTTGAAGCGCAGGGTCTGCACGACCCACAGCTTCACCGCTTGGCCGCGGTAGCGCGCCGGCGAGAATCGCCACTGGCGGATCGCCGCGGTGGCCGCCTCGTCGAAGACGCCGCGCGGCTTGGCGTCGATGACCTTGACCTGTTGCACGGCGCCGTCGGCACCGACGAGCAGGCGCATCTTGACGTAGCCGGTGATGCCTTGCGCGCGCGCGCGCGGCGGGTAGCTCGGCGAGACGGGCTGCGTGGCGCGCGGCGGCTGGTCCACCGAACGTGCGGTCATCACCACGTCGCGCAGCGCCGAGTCGGCGCCGAGCAGCTTGTCTTGCGCGGCGCCGAGCGCGCTCGCGGCGATCGGCGGGATGCCGAAGCTGACGCCCGAGAGGCCCGTCGAGAGGTTCGGGATCGGCGCGCGCGGCTGGGCGCGCGTGCGGCGTGGCGGCTGCTTGGGCGGCGTGCGTTGGCGCACCTTGGGCGGCCGCTTCTTGCTCACCTTGAACGCGACGGGCGCGCGGTGGCGCGTCTTCTTGGCCGGCGGCGGCGGTCGGTTCATCCAGTCGATGACCTGAAACACCAGCGCCGTGCCCACCAGCGAGCTCAGCAACGCGAAGCCGAGCCGAACCGTTCGTCCACGCATCAGCCTGCCTCCCGCTCGGACGCCACGCCGACATCCTTGGCGCCCGCCAGGCGGCACTGATCGACGACCTCGATCAGCTTCTCGGCGGGCACCAGGCGGTCGGTGACGACCAGCACTGGCCGCGCAGCGCCAGCCTTGATCAGCTCGCGCACGCGGCTTTGCAGCATCCAGACCTTGACCGGCAGCCCGTCGACATAGACGGCGCCGCTGCGCTCGACATGCACGCGGATCGCCTTGGTCGAAGCGCGCTGCGCGCTCGACGCCTTGGGCCGCTCGATGTCGACTTTCAGGTCCTTGACGAAGGTCGTCGAGACCATGAAGAAGATGAGCAGGATGAAGACCATGTCGATCAGCGGCGAGATGTCGATGCCGCTGTCTTGCGCGGGGCGTCGTCGCCTTCTCATGCCGTCACCGTCCGATCGCCGCAGACGACGTCCTTGAGCTGCTCGAGCTCGTCGTCGAGGCGTTGCTGCTTGCGCGCCAACATGCGGCCGATGAGCAGGCCCGGGATCGCCACGGCGAGCCCCATCTGGGTCGTGATCAGCGCCTGCGAGATGCCGCCGGCGATGCCGCCGGACTGACTGAACAGCGACATGTCCGCCAGCGAGTCGAAGGTCTCGATCATGCCGGCCACCGTGCCGAGCAGCCCCAGAAGCGGCGCGACGATCACCAGCGCGCGCGCCAGCGTGGCAAAGCGCGAAAGCTCGCTGGAGATCGGCGCCAGCGCGTCGTCGAGCGCCGGGCGCAGATGGCGAGGCCGCGAGCGCTCGACGACCACCGCGCGCCGCGCAGCGGTCGTCAGCACGGCGCGCTCGTGTCGCGCGGGCGTGCTCGTCTCGTGGCGCGCCTCGTCGACCAGCGCGCGCAGGCCGCGCAGGCTGCCACGTCGCAGCGTGAGCCAGCGATAGCCGAGGGCAAACCACAAGAGCGCCGCGCTGGCGGCGAGAAACGGCATGACGAAGCCGCCGTCAGCGAGGTAGCTCGACCAGCGCTGCCACGTCGCCCACATCGTATCTACGTCCCCTCGGGGGCTGCCGGTTGCGCGCTGGCGCTCAGCCGCGGACCGAGCGGCTCGCCGGCGCTGCCACTGGCCGCCACGCGCTCGGGCGGGCCTTCGGGAAGCTCGCAGCGCGCGTTGACGAGACGCAGCGCCGCGCGCTCGATGCCGGTCTCGATGCTGGTGCTCCAGCCGCCGAGCAGGGTGCCGACGAGCAGCGCCGGGATGGCGACGATCAAGCCCAGCTCGGTGGTGATCAGCGCCTCGGAGATGCCCGACGAGAGCAGCTTGGGATCGCCCGTGCCGTGCTCGGTGATGATGTCGAAGGTCGAGATCATGCCGGTGACGGTGCCGAGCAGACCGAGCAGCGGCGCCACCGCGGCGAAGACCGTGATCGCCGCGCCGAAGCGCGAGAGCCGCGGCTGCTCGGCGAGCATCGCCTCGGAGACGCGGTCTTCGAGCTGCTCGCGCGGAAGCTCGATGCCGTCGAGCGTGGCGCGCAGCACGCGCCCGATGCTGCCGCCGGCGCGACGCGCGGCCGAGCGCGCCTCGTCGAGACGTCCGATGCGCACCAGCGACTCGAAGGCGTCGGCGAGCCCGCGCCCGCGCGCGGCGGCGACGCCGAGGATCAGCACGCGACCGAGAATCATCAGAAGCGCCGCCAGACCGAGCACCACGATGACCCAGCCGATCAGGCCGCCGGCGTTGATCATCTCGACGGCCGACTTCTTCTGCTTGGGGTCGATGTTCTTGTGCAGCGACTCGTAGACGAACAGCGACAGCTGCGCCGGGCGCTTGCCGGCGGCGAGCGCGCGCGCTGTGGTCGCCGCGGCGCTGGGCCACAGCTTGAGCCGACCGCCGCCCGCGGGCGCCAGCGCGCCGGCGTGACGGCCGTCGTT
>JAGQIK010000581.1 GCA_020431405.1 Myxococcales bacterium | reverse complement strand
TGCAGCCGCACCCCGCGCGGGCCACGCCGCGCGAGCTGGCAGATGGCGCGCTCGGCGACGGGTGCCTCGCGCGCCGCCGTGCCTTCGACCCCTCGGCGCGCGCGGCGCCTGAGCTGCCTCGCTGCCTCGAGCCGAAGCTGCGCCTCGCCGCGACGCAGCTGCGCCGCCAGCAGCGTGCGCGCCCCCGCACCGCGAATACCGCCTAGCGCCGACAAGGCCAGAAGCCGCACGTCGCGCGATCGATGCGACAGCGCGCGCCGCAGGCCGAACAGGCCCGCCGCGCCGAGACGCGCCAGCGCGCGAAACGTCACGCGGCGCACCAGCGGGCTCGCGTCGACGACGCCGTGCAGGAACGCACGGCGCTCGCGCACCGACAGGCGCAGCGGCTTGGCCGGTGCTCGCGGTGTGCGGCGCGCGACGATCAAACCGAGCGAGCGCAGCGCCTGCGCGCGCAGCGCGGCGCTGCTGCCGCGGCGCGCGCGCGTGATCAGCAGCGCACGCGATCCGCGCGGCCGCGCGATGGAAAGTGCCCACAGCCCGTGGATCGCCAGATCCGGCCGCGCGTCGGCGGCCAGCGCGAGCAGCGCGCGATCGGCTCGCCTATCGCGCAGGTGAAAAATGCGCTGTACGGCGCGATCGCGCGCGCCCTGCGGGCCGTCGCGCACCGCAGCGATGAGCGCCTTGACCTCGATCTCCGACAGCGGCCGACGTCGCGCGCGCCCTAACGCCGGCGCGAGCAGCAGCGCGGCAGCGGCGACCATACATGCCACGACGCGCGCGGTGCGCAGCGCGCCGCCACGACTCACTTGAGGTTCATCCGTTTTTTGAGCACCTGATCGCGGCGGATATAGATCGACATGCGCTTGTCGATACCGAAGCGCGCGTTGAACAGGCGCAGGCTGTGGCGCCCGGCGCGCAGCTTGAGCCGCACCTGCGGCGTTTGTCCGTAGGGGCGGTTGTCGATCATCAGCTCCGCCCATGGCCGCGTGGCGATCGACAGGTAGCCATAACCCTTGGGCCGGCGGCGACGACGACGACGGCGCCGGGTCGTCGTGTCGACGCCCGCGTCCTGCGGCGCTGCTTCGGGCGACGCGTCGCCAACGCCCGTGTCGGGCGCGAGCGCCACGAGCGCCAGCGAGACCATCAGACCCGGCGTCTTGCGCGTTGGCGTCAGGGTGCGCTCGGCGGCGCGGTGTCCGGCGAGCTCCAGTCGCACGTTGATCGCTTCACCGAGCGCGAGCTTGTCGATGCGGCACGGCGTGGTGCGGCCGCTGTCTTTGCCGTTGATCACGACGCGCGCGCCGCTCGGCACGCTTGCGATCTGCAGCGTGCCCGTCGGCGCGGGCGCGCTCGTCGACGCGGCGCCGCTTCCGCTGCCGCTGTCGGCCATCTGCGTGCGCTGCCAGATCAGAAGCCCCACCACGCCGACCACCGCGAGCGCGGCGATGGCGCCCAACACGCGCTTGAGCCGGCCCTTGCGGCGCGCCTCGCCAAACCAGCTCACGTCGCGACCGACGGCCATCGCCTCGCCGGCGTAGCCCGCGGTGCCCGCTGTTTCGCGGATATGGTCGAGCAGGGTCTTGCCTTCCTGCTCGGCCTCGCGCCAGGCCTGGATGCGATCGTCGAAGACCTTCTCCATCACCTCGCCGAGCGCGGTGTAGCCGACGCGAAGCTGCGCTGTGCGGCAGTACGCGTCGATCGCTTCCTGCATCTCTCGCGCGGAGCCGTAGCGCTCGTCCACCGACTTGGCGAGCGCCTTCATGACGATCTCGCGCAGCTCGGGCGGATAGTCCGCGTCGACGGCGGCCGGATCGGGCACCGGGTCTTCGATGATCATGCGGCGCGACTCGGCCTCGCTCTTGGCCTTGTACAGACGCCGGCCGACGGTCAGCTCGTAGAGCAGGATGCCCACCGAGAAGACATCCGAGCGGCCGTTGAGCGTCTCGCCTTTGGCCTGCTCGGGCGACATGTAGGGCGCCTTGCCGCGCAGCCCCTCGATGCTCTCGTCTTCCACAATGCGCGCGGCAGCGATGCCGAAGTCGACGACCTTCACCGAGCCTTCGTAGGTCACGACGATGTTTTGCGGCGTGACGTCGCGGTGCACGATGTTGAGCCGCTTGCCGTCGAAGGCGCGCTTGTTGTGCGCGTAGTGAAGGCCCGCGAGCGCGCACGAGGTGATCGTCAGCGTCGCTTCGAGCGGCGGCTTGGCCATGCCCTTCTGCATGCACGCCGCCACGAGCTGTTGCAGATCGGTGCCGTGCAGATACTCCATCGCGAGGAAGTACTCGCCGTCGACGGCGCCGACGTCATAGATCTGCACGACGTTGGGATGGTCGAGCGAGGCGGCGACGCGCGCCTCGTCGAGGAACATGCGGATGAACTGCGGATCGCTGGCCTTGGTCGGGCGGATGCGCTTGATGACGAGCAGCTTTTCGAAGCCCTCGAGACTGGCGGCGCGGGCCAGAAAGATCTCGGCCATGCCTCCGCGCGCCAAGCGCTCGAGAAGCTCGTACTTGCCGAACTTGACGCCGTCAGTCATGCGGTCCGCTCACAACCACCTCGCGATCGCCAAACAGCGCACGCGGCGCATCGCCGGCAACAGCATCGCTGCCGCGCCGGGATTATCCGCCCGAATCGCAAGCCATTCAAATCCCGGCGCGAGGCTACACAAAGTCGGCCCTCTCCGTCGATGATTCCTCGCCCTCTGACCCCCGCAGGTGGACTGTCTCTTGGACGGCGGCTGAGCTAGTATGCGCCGATGTACGCATTTTCGCGGGCTATCGCGCTCTTCAGCCTCGTCGCCGTGGCCACGGCCACTGTGACGATCAGCACGTCGCGCCCGGCGCTCGCCGAGCCCGCCATGCTGGCCAAGGCCCGAAAGCTCTACAAAGATCTCGAGTACCGCAGCGCCGCAGACCTCTTGCAGCGGCTGCTCGGGCAATCCGGTCTCGACCGGGCGAGCCGCATCGAGGTCTACAAGCTGCTCGGCTTGTGCAAGGCGATCCTCAACCGACCGGCCGAGGCCAAGGCGGCCTTTTCAGCGCTGCTCGATCTCGATCCGGCCTACGAGCTCGACGCCATGACCACGCCGCGCGCGCTCGACGTCTTTCGTCAGGTCAAGGCGCAGCGCCAGGCGCAAGCCAAGACCAAGGTCGAGGTGCGGCCGATCTCGCTCAGCCACGTCGCGCCCGTGCGCGCCGAGCCCGGGCTGCCGCTCTCGCTGACCGTCGCGGTGCAAGACCCCAAGCAACTGACGCGCTCGGTGCGCCTGCATCATCGCCGCATCGGCGCGAGCGGCTTCGAGACCGTCGTCGCGCAGAAGACGCGCGGTGCGAGCTACGAAGCGCGCATCGTCGGCCCCAAGGTCCTCGCGCCGCGCATCGAGTACTACTTCGAGGCGCTCGGTGAAGGCGACAAGGTGCTGGCCACCGTCGGCCAGGCGTCGCTGCCGCTGCGCATCGCGGTGGAAAAGGAGAAGGTCGTCGCCACGCCCACGCCGCTCTACAAGAAGTGGTGGTTCTGGACCATCATCGGCGCCGTCGCAGCGGGCGCCACGGCGGGCATCGTCGTCGGCGTGACACAGAGCGGCGGCGACACGCCCCCGACGCCGCCAACGCCCACCGTCGACGTCAACGTCTCGTTCACGAACTGATATCGCGCCTTACAGGCATATCGCCTATTTCTGGTATATACCGATAACCCGCGGCGTGCCGTCGGCGAGGCTATACGCGTGCACCTCGTGCTCGGCGTAGCCAGCGGGCGCGTCGGGTAGGTCTTCGCGCGCCGCGCAGAACACCAACACCCGCGCCGCGGCGGCGCATAGCGGCTGCGCTCGCTCGAGCCACGTCGCGGGCGCGAACGTCGCGCGCGACATCACGAGCGCGAAGCGGCCGTCGAGCCCGGCGAGCGACTCGAGGCGCGCCGCGTGTACGCTGACCTCGACGCCGAGCTCGTGTGCGGCGCTGCGCTGAAAGCTCGCCTTGCGCTGGCGTGATTCCACGCTGTGCATCTCGAGCGCCGCGAGCACACGCGCGAGCACCACACCGGGAAGCCCCGCGCCGCTGCCGACGTCGATGGCGGGGATCGAACGCGGCGCGGCGGCGGCGACCTGCGGCCCGAGCGCTGCAGCCGCCGCGAAGACGTCGGCGAGATGCCGCTCGATGACCACCGCGGGGCTGCTCTCGCCGGTGAGCCGGATGCGCGCGCCCCAGCGTCCGAGCAGCTCGACATAACGCGCCAGCGCCTCGCCCGTCTCGTCGTCGAGCGCGAGCTGATGGCGCGCCGCTTCGCGCGCGATGTCGTATCGTAGGGACAGCGTCACCGTGGAGACGATCGTGCGACAGGCTCAGCAGGACCTCAAGCAGCTCATCGAAGCCGAAGCCAAGCGACTGCTGGCGGCCGATGGCGACATCGAGCTCGACAGCCTCGGCGGCCACGCCTCCTACCGCCTCTACCACCGCGTGCGCCGCGGTGATCGTTCGCTGATGCTGATGGAGCTTCGGGGCGACCCGCTCGCCTCCGAGGAGGCGAGCGGCGGCGAGCGCCCGCGAGAGCTGCCGTTTCTCACCGTGCAGCGCTACCTCTCCGCGGGCGGTCTACCCGTGCCCGAGGTCTACGCCTATCTCGAAGCGCAGGGGCTCTTGCTGCTCGAAGACCTCGGCGACCAGACGTTCGAAGACATCGTGGCGCCGCTCGACGACTCGGCGCGCCGCGCGCACTACGAGCGCGCCATCGATCTGCTGCTGCGCTTCCAGCGCCACAGCCTCACCGCGCGCGACGCGCTATGTCACTCGCGGCGCTTTACCGAGGCGCTCTTGCGCTGGGAGCTCGACCACTTCGTCGAGTGGATGCTCGAGGTGCAGCGCGGCGGCGAGCTCGACGAGCGCGAGCGTCGCATCGTCGAGCAGCACTTCGACACCATCGCCCGCGAGCTCGCGGCGCTGCCCCCGCTGCTCGCCCATCGCGACTATCAGAGCCGCAACCTGATGCTGCAGGTCACCGACGAGGGCAGCCGCCTGTGTCTGATCGACTTTCAGGACGCGCTGCTGGCACCGCCGACCTACGACATGGTCGCGCTGCTGCGCGACTCCTACGTGCACCTCGGCGTGCCGCTGGTCGACACGCTGATCGGCTACTACCTCGAGCGCGGCGGCGCCGAGCTGATGGGCGAGCTCGGCGTCGACCCCGATGACTACCGGCGGCTGTTCTGGCTACAGACCGTGCAGCGCAAGCTCAAGGACGCGGGCCGCTTCGTCTTCATCGAGCGCGTCAAGAACAACGACAGCTTCCTCGTTCACATCCCGCGCACGCTACGCACGATCGTCGAAGCCTTCGAGCATATACCGCACCTTCTCGAGCTGCGCGACGTGCTCGGCGCACACGTCGAAGAGCTCGCGCGCTAGAGAACCGGCGAATGTTATGTGCACCTCGGAGCGCGACGCGGTCATTCGAGGCTCGCGTTTCTTGTTCCGTCGTTCATGTATTCACGCTCGTTAGTGACGATTGATCATTCCGCTGCCCCGAGGCCCGAGGCCCGAGGCCCGAGGCCCGAGGCCCGAGGCCCGAGCTCACAGCTCCGACGCAAGCCGCGTGAGCGCTGACTGCATCGTCGCCTCGACGCGATCGGCGCAGGCGCGCACGTAAGCGTCGTCGGCCGCGGCGCGTTCGCCGCCGCGCTCGAAGGTGATCGGCTCGAGCAGCTCGACGAGGATGCGCGTAGGAAACGGGATGAACAGCGGCAGCGGACCGAGCGTCAGGCCCAACGGAAAGCTCAGCGTCAGCGGCCAGACCTTGAGCCGAAAGAGCTTGTCTACGCCGAGCAGCGATGCGAGCCAGCGCAGGTCATCGATGACGATCGTTGTCGCGTGCGCGCCGGCGGCGACCACCGGCACGATCGGCACCTTCGCGCGCAGCGCCAGCCGCACGTAGCCGCGCCGACCATCGAAGTCGATCTGGTGGCGCTTGCGAAACGGTCGCGCCGCTTCGACGTCGCCGCCGGGGTAGACCAATACCTTGTCACCGCGTGCGAGCAGCGCCTCGGCGTTTCCGTGGTTGGCCTGCACCGCGCCGATGCGCAGCAGCAGCGGGCCGAGCAGAGGCACCTTCATCGGCAGCGAGTGCGCGAGGCCGCGCGGCACGGCGCTGACGCCGTGTGCGCGGTAGACGGCGTCGCAGAAGATCACCGTGTCGGGCGTGTAGGCCCAGCTGTTGTGGTTGCCGACATACAGCGCCCCGCCGGCGGGCACCCGCTCGACGCCGCGCACCTCGGCGCGGTGATAGCGCACGATGGTCTTGCTGACGAGGTCGGCCATACGCGCGATCAGCTGCGGGTCGCGCGCGTCGAGCTCTCGCGGCTGCAGGCCGACGCGTGGCACACGAAACCGAGAGAGCAGGGACATGCCTTGGGTGTGACCGGCTTCGCGAAGCTTCGCAAGCGCTCGGCGTCACCATGCGCATATTGCATTTATGCGCTTTATTTCATGCTCGTGCTGCATTACTGTGCACGCATGGCATTTACTCCCTACAACGGCGACCTGCTCCTGCATCTCGCCTCCTACGTGGTGCTAGCCCATCGCATCGAAACCGAGCCGCGCGGCGCCTACGAGACCGCCGCCGAGGAGCTCGGCGTCGACGTCAGCGTGCTGCGCCGCCGCATCCAGAGCCTCGCCAGCTGGTTCGACGTGCGGCTCACCGAAGGCCGTGGCCAGTCGCTGCGCCTCAGCGACGCGGGCGACGCCATCGTGGCGGGCGGCAGCCGGCTGCTGCTCGACATCGAGCGGCTGCGCGAGTCGCTCGCCGAGCTGCCTTCGCGCCTGGCGCTCGCCTACGATGGTGCGCTCGGCGCCGACGTGATGCCGACGCTGATCAAGCGCGTGCGGCGCGCCGACGAGTCGCTGACCCTCTCGCTGCTGCGCCTCGACGCCGACGCCGCCGTGGACCAACTGCGGCACGGCGCGCTCGACGCCGCCGTGGTCCGGCTCGAGCAGCCGCCCGACGGGCTGGTCGCCGAGCTGCTCTGCGAGGAACACGTGATGCTGGCCGTGGCGCGCGAGAGCCCGCTCGCCGACCGCGCGCGCCTGGCGCTGCGCGACCTGGCGCGCCTGCCGCTCGCCGTCGAAGCGCGCGACGCGCACACCCGGCGCCGCGTGCTCGACCGGCTGGCGACGCTCGGCGGCTCGGTGGCTATCGAAGCCGAGAGCCGCGACGCGCTGCTGGCGCTGGCCGAGGTCGGCGTTGCCGTCGGGCTGCTGGCGTCGGTGGGCAGCGCCGCGACACGCCCGCCGCGCGGTGTGGTCATGCGCGAGGTGAGCAAGCTCTTCGGCAGCACCCACTACTACCTGCTCTCGCATCCCGACCGCACGCCGGCGCACCACGAGACGCTGCGCGACGCGCTGACCCGAGCCCTGAGCTAACGCAGCGCCGCGGGCGCTGTTTCACGTGAAACATTGCGCCCCATGACGGGCTCAGGAATGCGGCCCCCACGACGAGGGTTGCGCAGGCGACGTGAATGTCGTGGCCGTGCCTCGTCTACTTAGGAGGGCCTATGCCTCGTCGCCTGCGTGGGGTGTTGTTGGTGCTGCTCGTCGCCGGGTTGGCGGGCTGCGATCAGGTCAGCAAGGGGCTGGCCGAGCATGGCCTCAGCGACGGTCCGAAGACGTTGATCAGCGGCGTCCTCGAGCTCCGCTACACCCAGAACCCCGGCGTAGCCTTCAGCCTGCTGCGCGACGTGCCGAGCGCCACGCGTCGACCGCTGGTGCTGGGGCTGCAGCTGCTCGCCGCCGGCTTGCTGTTTTTCTTCGTCTGTCGCAAGGCGCCCGAGACCTGGCTGGCGCGGCTCGGCTGCGCGGCTGTCATCGGCGGCGCGTTAGGCAACATCATCGATCGCCTGGTGCGCGGCGCCGTGGTCGACTTCATCCACATCCGCGGCTGGCCCATATTTAACGTCGCCGACGTGCTGGTGCTCGTCGGTGTGGGCTTGCTGGCGCTCTCGATGCTCCGCTCGCGCCAGGCAGAAGCCACCTAGCGGCGACGTTTCACGTGAAACGACCCGCGCCTAATCGTGTTGTCTATGCATGATTAGATATCATTTCGTGCATAGCACACACTAGTTACTGCGGCTCGAACGTCAGCATGATGAAGTATAGCTGCGTGCCTTGCTGCGCGATCTGACCATCGATCCAGCTCGCCTCGGTCATCTCGAGCGGCGAGGTGTAGTTGGCGATCAGAAAGCGATGCGCGTCGAGACGCCGCACCGACGGGAAGGCGTTGTCGCCCGCGGAGGGCAGGTCGAGCAGGTGTACGACCTTCTTGTTGTCGCGATCGATCTTGTACAGCGCGGTGCGCTTGGTGCTCGTCGAGTAGGCCGAGAGGTACTTGGCCTTGCGCTGCTCGAAGGGCAGCGCGTCGTCGCCCTGGTCGAAGGGCCCGTTGGGGTCGCGGCGCGCCACGAGGTAAAGGTCGCGGCCGTGGCGAATCATCCACGGCGAGTCGTAGCGATACGGGTCGCTCTTTTTGGGGCAGTCCCAGTTGCCGAGGTCGCCGGCCTTGGCGGTGCAAAGATGCGAGCCAAAGCCGCTCGCGTCTCCGTCCTCGTTGCGCGTGACGGCCCACAGCGCGCCCGTCTCGTCGAACTCGAAGGCCACCTCGGAGACGCCGCCCTTGTAGACCACGCCGTCGCCGCCGAGCGGCTCGAAGGTCAGCCCGTCGCTCGAGCGCTGAAACAACACCTCGAGCTCGCCGGCGCTGGGGCCGTAGTCCAAGCCGCGGTAGGAGGTCATCCAGACCAGGCCGTTTCGCTTTTTGAGGCGCCACAGCACCTCGTTGGCGTCGGCGGTCTGCACCGGCGGGCTCCAGCTGCCCGGCCCGAGGTACTCGATGCGGTAGACACCCAGCGGCGTGAACGCGGTCGGTATCTTGCCGAGCTTGACGTAGTAGAGCAGCAGCCGGCCCTTGATGCCGACAAAGCGCGGCTCGCGCACGTCGGTGCCGATGGCGATCTCGTGCTCGAAGCGCCACGTCTTGCCGAGGTCGTCGGACGAGACGACGTACATCTTGACGTCAGCCGAGGCGAAATGGGTCTTGTTGGTGCGCCAGGCCATGAACAGCCGCCCGTTGAAGAAGATGATCTCGACGTTGTTGTTGGCGGCGGCTGGCACCACGCCCGCGGGCAGGTTGTCACCAGGCACGACCCAGACGGGCTTCGACAGCACGGGCGTGTAAGCCTTGTCGGGCACCGTGTAGTGCGACGGGTCGTCGCTCGGCGAGCTCGACGGTCCGAGGTCGGGGTCGTCGTCGCAGCCAGCGAGCGACAACAGCATCACCACGGAACCAAAATAAGCTAACAGTTTCAAATGTTTAACCATGGTTGACATCACCTTGCCTCGCCTCCATGCTCGCGGCGTGAAGCCCTTGGATTTTATCGACGACGCGCTCGCTGACCTCGAAGCGCGCGGCCTTCGCCGAGTGCTCTCGGGTCCGCTCGACAAGACCGTCGTCAACGTCTGCAGCAACGACTACCTCGGCTTGACGCGCCACCCGGCGCTCGCCGAGGCGGCCGCCCGCCACGGCGCCGGCGCCGGCGCCGCACGACTGATCGGTGCAGACCTCGCTGTGCATCGTCGTCTCGAGTCGCGCCTCGCCACCTTCAAGGGCACCGAGGCAGCGCTGCTCTTTTCCACCGGCTACCACGCCAACGTCGGCACGATCGCCGCGTTGGTCGGGCGCGGTGACGTCATCCTCTCCGACGCGCTCAACCACGCCAGCATCATCGACGGCTGCCGTCTCAGCCGCGCGCACGTCGAGGTGTATGCACATTGCGACGTGGCGGACCTCGAACGCAAGCTCGTCGCGAGCGCCGGCGCGCGGCGGCGGCTGATCGTCACCGACTCGGTCTTCGGCATGGACGGCGACTGCGCGCCGCTGCGCCACATCGCCGCGCTGGCGCGCCGCTACGACGCGCTGACCTTCGCCGACGAAGCGCACGCCACCGGCGTGTTCGGCGAGCGCGGCCGCGGCTGGGTCGCCGAGTGCGGCGCCGCCATCGACGTGCAGGTCTCGACGCTCGGCAAAGCCCTCGGCTGCTTCGGCGCCGCCGTGCTCGGCGAGCGGCGCCTCGTCGACTACCTGGTCAACCGCGCGCGCACCTTCGTCTTCACCACGGCGCTGCCGCCGGCCATCGCCGCCGCGGCACACGCCGCCGTCGACATCGTCGACAGCGACGAGGGCGACCGGCTGCGCCGCGAGCTGGCCGATCGCAGCCGCGCCCTGCGCGCCGCGCTCGGCGTTCGCGCGCCCGCCGGCACGGGCCCGATCGCGCCGCTGATCGTCGACGACGCCGAGCGCGCCGTCGACGCCTCGCGTGCGCTGCTCGCCCGCGGCTTCTTCGTGCAGGCCATCCGTCCGCCCACCGTGCCCACCAGCCGCCTTCGCTTCGCCGCCAGCGCGACGCTCGAGCGCGCCGACATCGCGCGCCTGGGCGCCGCGCTCGCCGAGCTCGACCTGCAAAAAGAGGCCGCATGACCGACACGCCGCGCCAACGCCGCCCTGGCGAGACCCTCGCCGACCTCGACCGCCGCCACCTCTGGCACCCCTTCACGCAGCAACAACAGTGGGAAGAAAGCGAGCCGCTCGTCATCGCGGCCGCCGAAGGTAACGAGCTCATCGACACCGACGGCAGGCGCTATCTCGACGGCGTCGCCTCGCTGTGGGTCAGCGTGCACGGCCACCGCTGCCGCGAGATCGACGAGGCGGTGCGCGCGCAGCTCGACCGCGTGGCGCACTCGACGATGCTCGGCCTCTCCAACGTGCCGGCCATCGAGCTCGCGCGCGAGCTGGCGCGCGTCACGCCCGAGGGCCTCGAGCGCGTCTTCTACTCCGACTCGGGCTCCACCGCGGTCGAGGTCGCGCTCAAGATGGCCTACCAGTACTGGCAGCTTCGCGGCCGCCCGCAAAAGCACAAGTTCATCGCGCTCGAGCAGGCCTACCACGGCGACACCATCGGCGCGGTGAGCGTCGGCGGCATCGACCTGTTTCACAAAATCTTTCACCCGCTGCTGTTCGCCGCGCTGCGCGTGCCGGCGCCCGCCGAGCCGTTCGCTCACGCGGCTGCTGGCCAACGCGCGTCGGCCGAGCGCTCGCTGCACGCGCTCGGCGCGCTGCTCGAGCAGCGCCACGACGAGATCGCCGCGCTCGTCATCGAGCCACGCGTGCAAGGCGCTGCCGGCATGCTCGTACACCCCGACGGCTACCTGCGCGCCGTCGAGAAGCTGTGTCGCCGCTACGACGTGCTGCTCGTCGTCGACGAGGTCGCCACCGGCTTCGGCCGCAGCGGGCCGCTCTTTTCCTGCGACGCCGAGGGCGTACGCCCGGACCTGATGGCCATCGCCAAAGGCATCACCGGCGGCTACCTGCCGCTGGCCGCGACGCTCAGCAGCGAAGCGATCTACGACGCCTTTCGCGGCGCGCAGGAGCGCAAGTTCTTCCACGGCCACACCTACACCGGAAACCCGCTCGCCTGCGCCGCCGCGCTGGCGTCGCTTCAGCGCATCGAGCGCACGGACCTGCTCGCCACCGCGGCCGCGCGCGCCGCCCAGCTCGGCGCCGCCCTCGACGCGCGCGTGGCGCCGCTCGAGCACGTCGGGCAGGTGCGCCGCCGCGGCCTGATGGTCGGCGTCGAGCTCGTCGCCGATCGCGAGCGTCACGCGCCCTACGACGCGGCGTCGCTGATGGGCCACCACGTCTGCATGGCCGTGCGGCGCCATGGCGTGATCCTGCGCCCGCTCGGCGACGTCGTGGTGCTGATGCCGCCGCTGACGATCAGCGAGGCGCAGATCGAGACGCTCGTCGACGCCACCGCCGCGGCCATCGCCGAGGTCACCGCGTGAAGGGCCTTTTCATCACCGGCACCGACACGGGCGTGGGAAAGACGCTCGTCGCCTGCGCGCTGACAGCGCAGCTTTGTCGGCGCGGCTTTCGTGTGGCGGTGATGAAGCCGGCCGAAACCGGTTGCGCGCTCGCAGCGCCCGACGACGACGCGCACGCCGACGGCGCCGCGCACGCTGCCGGACACATCGTCGACGGCATGCCGGGCCTCGTCGACGCCGAAGCGATGGCCTCGCTGCGCCGCCTCGCCGAGATCGCCGGCCCGCCGCCCGCCGAGGTCATCGGGCGCACGCCGCCCGCGTCGCTGCGCCCCGCAGACGCGCTGAGGCTGCGCGCCGCGAGCAACGTGATGGCGCCGCTGGAGCTGATAAACCCCTACCGCTTCGCGCCGCCGGTCGCCCCCGCGGTCGCCGCCGCGCTGGCCGAGACGCCGATCGCGCTCGACGCGCTGCTCGACGCCATGCAGCAGCTCGCGAGCCTCGCCGACGTGATCGTCGTCGAGGGCGCGGGCGGCGCGCTGGTGCCGCTTTCGCACGACGCGCTCTTCGTCGACCTCATCGCGCGCAGCGGCCTAGCCGCCGTCGTCGTCGCGCGCTCGACGCTCGGCACCATCAATCACACGCTGCTCACGCTCGAGGCGCTCAGGCAACGCGACATCCCGCTGGCTGGCGTGGTGCTCAATCGCCTCGCCGAGCACGCCGCGCCCGAGGAGGCGTCCAACCCGCTGCAGATCGAGCGCGTCGCCGGCGACGTGGTGCGCGGCGTGATGCCCTACGTCAGCGAAGCGCAGCGCGACGACCTCGACTATCTCGCCCAGCGCGTGCACGTGCACGTCGACTGCGACGCGATCCTCGCCGCCTGCGGGCTGCCCGCGCGCCTCGCCTAGCCCGCCGGGCTGCGCGCCACGCGCGTAGCTACTTGCCGATACAAAAGCGCGCGAAGACGTGGTCGAGCACGGCCTCGCTGAACTGCTCGCCCGTGATCTCGCCCAAGGCCGCCAGCGCCTCGCGCACGTGCTCGACCACCAGCTCGGGCGCCAGATCTTCGCCGAGCGCCGCGTCGCAGCGCGCGAGCGCCGCCTGCGCGCGCCGCAGCGCGTCGGCCTGACGCTGCTCGGTGACGTGTACGGTCTCGTCGCCGGCGCCCACCGACGCGCCGTCGAAGATCGCGGCCAGCGCCGCCGCGCGCAGGTCTTCCAAGCCGCGCCGCGCGTGTGCCGAGACGACGATCACCGGCGCCCCGCCGCTTCGCGCCGCCAGCCACGCCACGCGCTGCGCCAGCTCGGCCTCGTCGGCCACGCGGTCGCACTGCGCCGCCACCACCAACCGCGCGCGCGGCGAGACCAGCGCCTCGCCCGCGTCGATCGCGTCGATCCCTTCGGGGTCGCCTCCACGAAGCGGCGCCACGGAGCTCGCCGCGGACGGCCGCTCTGCGGCCAGTGCGTGGACGTCGACCACGTCGATGACCAGATCGCAGCGCCCCAGCCGCTCGGCGCCGAGCCGGTGGCCGGCCGCCTCCAGCGGCGACATCTTCTCGGCCGGCCGCGAGCCCGCCGTGTCGATCAGCGTCACGCGCGTGCCGTGCCACGAAAGCTCGGCCTCGAGGTAGTCGCGCGTGGTGCCTTCGTGCTGCGAGACGAGCGCGCGCTCGCGCCCCAGCAGCGCGTTGAAGAGGCTCGACTTGCCGGCGTTGACCGCGCCGGCGAGCGCCACCGCGACGCCGTCGAGCCGCAGGCCGTCGGCGTACGTCGCGAGCAGCGCCGCCACGTCGGCGCCGAGCGCCTGCGTCTGCGCCTCGAGCCGCGCGCGCGGCACCGGCGCGGCGATGTCGTCGGCAAAGTCGATGCAGGCCTCGAGATCGGCGGCGAGCAGCAGCGCCTGCTCGCGCAGCGCAGCCACGCGGCGGCCTAGCGCGCCATCGAGCTGCGCGCGCGCGTTGTGCAGTGCGCGCTCGCTGCGCGCGCCGACGAGCCGCGCCACCGCCTCGGCTTGCGTCAGGTCGATGCGCCCGGCGATGAAGGCGCGCCGTGTGAACTCGCCGGGCTCGGCCGCGCGCGCGCCCGCCGCCAGCGCCGCTTCG
>JAGQIK010000580.1 GCA_020431405.1 Myxococcales bacterium | reverse complement strand
CTGGCTCGGGCGCGGCGACGGCCTCGGCGGCGGACGCCGAGAAGAACTGCGGCGCGCTGCACGACTTCTTCAAGAAGATGATGGCGGCGCTGAGCAAGAAGTTCGGCAAGGCCTCCAAGTCGAAGAAGCTGCCCCCGCGCGACAAGTTCATCGAGGCCTGCAAGGTGCTTCCGGCCGACGTCGTCAACTGCATGAACCCGCAGGTGGCGATGAAGGAGCAGGAGAAGTGCAAGAAGGCGAAGGAGAAGGTCGACCCGAAAGCGATCGCCAAGTTCAAGGCGATCATGAGCGGCAAGTAGTCAGCGGACTCCCCTCCTCCTTCTCGGTCAGCGAGCCTGACTGGTCGCGCTGGCGCCGACGCTGACATTGACCGACACACCGCCAACGCACTCGAAGCTGCCAAAGGCCTGGCGCTTGTTGATGCACAGCTGCACCTTGTAGCGTCCCGCCTTGGGGAAGCTGCAGGTCACGCCGCTGTGGCCAGCGCCACCCGCCGCGGCGTTGCTCGCGCAGCGACCACTGGCGCTCCCCTTGAAGCTCGCCAGCAGAAAGACGCCGCGCGGGTTGTGCAGCGATAGCCGCAGCGAGCTCGCCACCGTGACCTGCGGTCGCTGCGGCGAGCGCAGCCTGAGGCCAGCCGCGTAGAAGCTGGGGCGCATCATCGGCTGGCGCACGAACTCGGCGCGCGTCAGCGGCTTGGCGCGCAGCTGCCAGCGCGCGTCCTCGGGGAAGTGGTCGGTGCCGAAGACCGCCGGCGGCGCCGCGAAGTAGACCGAACGCACGCTGCGCGTGAACTCAGTGCCGTGGACGAACCCGGCGTCCCAGGTCGTGTCGACCAGGTACCAGTGCTTGTTGATGCGCACGGCATTCCAGGCGTGCCCCGCATCCTCGAGGTTCACCCCGCCATCACGCTTGCGCACGTGGCCGACGACGTAGCGTGCCTCGAGGCCGACCTCCTGCGCGAGGGCGGCATAGAGCTTGGCGTAGCCAGCACACACGCCCTTGCCCGTGCGCAGCACCGTCGCCGCGTCCTGCGGCGGGAACTTGTTGGCCGCCAGCGCCACGGCGTCGTAGCGAATGTGAGCGGCGACCCAGTCATGGATGGCGCGCGCGCGATCGAGCTCGCCCTGCGTGTTGGCTTTGATGTACGCGCCGAGCGCCTTGACCGAGGTCGTGGCCGACGACGGCACGGTGCTCGCCAGCGCGTGCCGGCCCGCGAGCGGCCAGCGCGCGTAGATCGCCGGCGGCGTGCCGGGTTGCGGTTTGGGCTGCGTGACAGCGGGCGCGCCGCTGCCGCTGCCGCTGCCGCTGCCACGGCCGGCCGAACGCCCTTTCTTGTGGACGTTGTCGGCGACGTGCGAACGGCGCAGCTCGTCGGCGCTGGGGATCGGCTTGTCGTCGCCCTTGTAGCGCGCGTACGGGTTTTCGCGCTTGCCGAGCTTGTAGAGCCACTCGAGGTTGTCTGCGACGGAAAACAGCGTGCGGCGCACGGTCTGCGCCGTCGCGGTCTTGCTGCCATGCAGCATCCAGTCGCCGCGTGTCGACAGCGCGCTGAAGGCCTGCAGCGGCCACGAAAAGAGCATCACCGCGATGAACGCCCCGTTCACCGCCAGCGTGCGCAGCACGAAGCGGTCGAAGAACGTCAGGATGCGTTTCTTGCCGGACTTACCGCGCCAGCGCCGCCAGAGCTGCGAGAGCAGCTCCCAGGCGAGGGGCGCCACGGGAAACATCAGCAGCGCGGCGATGATCGCGCCGGCGACGGACTGGTTGCGATAGACCGCGAGCGACGAGGCGATCCAGACGCCGAGCAGCGGCGCGCCGATCAGCAGCGCGATGGCGAGCAGCTTGAAGGGGGTCTTGATCAGGGCGGCGGCGATGACGCCACCGCGCGAGGGCGTCTTGTTGAACTTCTGGAGCATCGGCCCACCTCACCATACGGAACGTCAGCGGTTAGCCTCGCCTGTATTCGCAACAGGCGGGCCAAACCGGCGGGGGCAGAAAAAGCCCTACCGGCGGGCTCTGGCGCAGGCGCAGCGTGGGGAGGTGGCGGGCGGCGCGCGCGCGGCAAGGCGCGAGCCGCCATCGGCGTGTCAGCGGGCCGTGCAGCGGTTGATGTCGTCGCCGAGCACGCACTCCACCGAGGCCGGAACGCCGCACGGCGCACACAGCACCTCGGGACAGGGCTGCAGACAGCGCTTGGGCCACGGGCCGGACGGGGTCGCGTTGTGCTCGTGCAGACACTCGTTGATCGGCAACAGCGCGCGCGGCACCACCTCGGGGCACGCGCAGCAGGTGCGCGTGTTGGTGGCGACGGTGCAGTCGGTGTTGGTCGTGCACTCGTCGGCGTACTTGCAAACACCGCCGATGCGCTTGGCCACGCGCGAGAGCGGCTCGGCGCTGGCGCAGTCGACGAGCTCGCAGCGTTTGGGCCAGCGCTTCTTGCACGCTTCGGGGATGTTGTAGCGGTCTTCCCAGAGCACCAGGCACTCGTCGGCGAGCACGTCGGCGAGGGCTACCGGTTGCGGTGCCTGGCAGCAGTCGTCGACGCGAATGGCGACGGCGCACTCGCCGTTGCTCGGCGGGATGGTCGGCGGGACGATCGGCGGCGTGTCGATGTCGGCGCGCCCAGCGTCGGCGCCGCTGGTGGCGGCGTCCTGCGTGCCGGCACCGTCAGCGTTGCTGCCGACAGGCGGGCGGCCGCCGCAGCCGGCGAGCACGGCGAGAGAGAGGGCAAAGAGTGAGAGAGGGCTAGTAAGGAATCGATGGCGGCGTCTCATGCCCGCTCGCAGTAGCAAGGGCGGCGCCACATCGTGATGTCGGGGAGTTATCGAGGCGCGATCTCAGTTTTTTGCCGCCAGGCCGGCGCGGGCGTCGCGGCAATTCGAACTGTGCAGTTGCTAGGCGAGCTCGTAGAAGGACTTCAGCTCGCGCGCGCGCGACGGGTGGCGCAGCTTGTTGAGCGCCTTGGCCTCGATCTGACGGATACGCTCGCGCGTGACGTCGAAGACCTGGCCGACCTCTTCGAGGGTGTGGTCGGAGCGCTCGCCGATGCCGAAGCGCATGCGCAGCACCTTCTCTTCGCGCGGCGTGAGCGTGGAGAGCACCTTGCGGGTCTGCTCGTGCAGGTTCATGTCGACCAGCGCGTCGGACGGGTTGATGGCGCTGGTGTCCTCGATGAAGTCACCGAGCTCGGCGCCGTCGTTGTCGTCGCCCATCGGTGTCTCGAGCGAGATCTGCACCTTCGCGATGCGCATCACCTTGCGCACCTGATCGACCGGCAGCTCCATCTTCTCGGCGATCTCGTCGGGGCGCGGCTCGCGGCCGAGCTCCTGGACGAGCATGCGGCTGGTGCGCACGAGCTTGTTGATCGTCTCGATCATGTGCACGGGGATGCGGATCGTGCGCGCCTGGTCGGCGATGGCGCGCGTGATCGCCTGACGGATCCACCACGTCGCGTAGGTGGAGAACTTGTAGCCGCGCTTGTAATCGAACTTCTCGACCGCGCGCATCATCCCCATGTTGCCTTCTTGGATCAGGTCGAGGAACTGAAGGCCGCGGTTCGTGTACTTCTTGGCGATGCTGACGACGAGGCGCAGGTTGGCCTCGATCAGCTCGGCCTTTGCGCGCTCTGCCTTGCGCTCGCCGCGCGCGATGTCGCGCAGGGTCTGCTTGAGCGAGGAGACCGCGATGGCGGCGCCGCGATCGTCTTCGTCGCCGGCGCAGATGCTGCTCACGCCATCTTCTTCGGCCTGTTTGACCAGCGCACGCAAGCTCGTGACGATGAGCCGGATCTGGCGATCGCTGATGCGCAGGCTGCACAGCAGATCGAAGCAGGTGTTGGTGTTGCGGCGCAGGGAGGCTTTGAGCGACTCGCGGCGCGTCTTCGCGATGCGCTTGCCGGCGAGCTCGCGCTTGATGCGCTTGGCCTCGCGATCGAGGCGGCGAAGCCGCTCGATGCACTTGAGCACCTGAGCGATGTGCCAGGCCTCGTCGAAGTCATCCTCGTCGAACCCACGGATCACGTCTTTGACGCGAATGTCGCCGTGCTTGAGCTTGGTGCCGACTTCGATCATCTCGCGTACGGCCAGAGGACACCCGAGCACGGCTTGCAGCACTTCCCGCTCGCCCTCTTCGATGCGCTTGGCGATCTCGACCTCGCCCTCGCGGGTGAGCAGCTGGACGGTCGCCATGTTGCGCATGTAGAGGCGCATCGGGTCGTGGGTCGACGGAAGCGTGAATGTCTCCTCGTTACTCATCGCTCATGAACCTTTCGTCGCCATCGAGCACCCGCGACTCTCCGTCCAAGCACGCTGTGCTCGGCTCCTGACCCTCACGCTCTTCGGCTGATTGCTTCGGTGACTCTCTACTGCAGGTCTTGAACACCCTCGCGCCAGCGTGACGACAGCTTGCCGCGGCGCGGTCACCCTCCTGTGCGGCGCACGGTTATAGCACCCAGAGGTAGGAAGGCAACCCACACCAACTGGTTTGGGCTGTTTTTTCCTGCAGTTGAGAAATATTCTGATCGCCCCTGGTCGTGTTTTCGCCTACAGCTCGTGTCGTCGCTGACGGCGTGTCGCCACCGCCGTTGCCGGCGTCGTCGGGGCGAAGGGCGCGCAATACATCATGGCTCGCCGCTTCGCGCCAGACCTTTTTTCGCTGGTTTATTCGATCCCGCGAAGGCTCGATTCCCTCAGCGCCGTCAACGATGGTTCCTGCGGCTCTGTGAGCAAGGCACATGCCGCTGACAGGCGACAGGATCCCACTGTGTTGCGTAGGTGGCACCGTCCGATATTCGGAGCGAGGGTTGGGAACTCGACGGCTTTCGGGCTGTCCAGCCCTGTTATGAATGACGTATTCCCGCTCGTCGTGGCGCTCAGCGCGCTGATCACCCTGCTCATCATCAGACCTCCTTGGCGGCGCCGCGCATCGGCCTTTGGGCAACGATTGCTGGCGCTTCGTGGGAGGGCTCGCGCGGTCGATAGCGCGGGCTTCACCCTCGAGACCAAGGGCAGCTCGCACCGGGTGCGGCTCGAGCTGGGACCCACCGCACGGCTGCCTCGCGAGGGATCTCTCGTACGGGTGGCGGGTGTCGCCGCCCAGCAGCAAGGCGGCGAGAGCCACTATCGCGACGCGGGCATCACGCGCTTCATCGACGCCGTGGACGTGATGTTCGTCCGGCGCGAGCAGCTGCTTCGGGCAGCCACCGTCGCAACGCTGGCGCTCTGCATGATGCTGTCCGTGCGGCTGTACCTACGCGACCGCACGCCCCTCGGCGCGCTCGTCGCACGCACCGCGGCGCAGATCAGGTGTCCCAACGGGACCGAGCGCGTCACCGTCGGCGGTCCGCCACAGCTCTTCATGCACTACTGCCGAGATCCAGCGGGCAACAAGCACGGCCCCTACGGCGTGTGGAACCACGATGGCCGCCTGCGCGAGCGCGGCGCTTACCGACGCGGCGTGCGCACCGGACCGCTTATCGAGATCGACCCACCGCTGTTCAACCGCAACAGCTGCGCCATCAACGGACAGCGGAAAAAGCGCGGCGACAAGTGCCCGCTGATCGCGCGCGTCAGCCGACTCGACAGCAAAGGGCGCGCGCACGGCATGGCGTACGGCTATTTCTATCCGCGCCGCCAACGCGCCTACATCGGCACGTTTCGCAGCGGCCGCCGGGTTGGCGCCTGGACCTACTACCATCCGCGTGGACACCAGCTCTACCGCATCGACTACGGCAAGCGCGGCACCGAGTATGCCTATCGCGACGAGCGCAACGGCAACTGGTGCCCGGGTAACGCGCAGCCGGCCATCGCCTGGCAGCTGAGCAAGCCCGACCAGCGCTGCACCATCACGTGCACGACGATCCCGATCAAAGGGCTGGCCTTCACCGAGCGCGGCATCTGCGCAGATCGCGGCACGGGGCCGAAGCTCTCGCAGCTGCTCGACCCTTCGATGCGGAACTCGCTGCCTGATCTCGGGGTGTACTAGCGCGGCAGAGGCTTGCGCTTCTCGTAGCGCAGCGTGACGCCGAGGGTGGCGCGCGCGTTGCCCGCGTCGATCTCGGCGAAGGCCTTGTCGATGCAGCGCTTGTTGTAGCTGCTGAGCGGACAGGCGTCGCGCTTGGCGTCCTCGTGCTCGACGACGGCGCCGTAGGTGGGCGCGACGCTGAGCTTGAGTTTCACTTGGCAGGGCTTGTCGTGGCTGAGCGAGCAGCGGCGGCCGCGGCGCTTGATCTCGTCGGTGAGCTTTGACGCGACGGCCTTGTCACCGTCGCGCACCACGATCTCGACATCGCGCACTACAACGTAACGGCGCCAGTAGCGGCTGCGATAGCGCGAGCGTCCGATGGCGGTGGAGAGCGAGCCCGTGATCCCACCACGGCCGCGCAGCTGGCCGAGGATGTTCGCCTTGGCCTTGGTAATGCGCGTCAGCGCGGCGCGCAAACGCAGCACGCGCACGGCGTGCAGCACGCGCGCTCGAGCGCTGGCAGGCAGCAGCGCGCCCTGCTGCGTCAGCACCCAGTGGCCGGCGACGAGGCGCAGACAGACGATGATGCGTCCGCGGCTGGGCATGGTGGTGCTGCTGTAGCGAGGCCAGCGCGTGGGCGCGCCGTGCACCACGAGGCGGCCGCTGACGCGGCTGCCGGTGAGCTTGCGCACGACGCTGACGCGATAGCGTTCCAGCCGCTCGCGCACGCCTCCGAGGCGCACCCACTTGGCGCTCAGCTTCGAGCGCACGCGAACCAACGCGACGCTGGTGCTCGCCTTGACCAGCGCGCGCAGACGCGGCGAGCTGCGGTAGCTCAAGACGGGCCGAATGCGGCGGCGCGCGTGCGCTGGCTGCGCAGCGAAGGTCGTCAGCGCGGCGAGGGTCGTGATCGTCGTCAGCGCGCTCTTCATCGTCGACACAGCGTCAAAGCTAGCATGCAAGGAATGACATCGCCGAGCGCTCCGCGGTTCCCTCACTGGCGACGTACCTTGGCGCGGCGAGGGCGCGAACGGCTCGCGCGTGCCCGCCGTCGCGCCGCCAGCCATGCCGGCACGTAGCGGTGGGCGCGCTCGCGACGCACGGTGACCTGCCGTCCGTCGCTGGCAAAGACGATGTCGCCGTCGCGGTCGGTGCGCAGCAGCGTGACGCGGCGCCGGCGCAGCGCGCTGAGCAAACCGCGCGGGACGTAGTCGACGCGTTGGCGCCACTTGTCGCCGCAGCTGGCGACCGCGAACTTGGGCCGCAGGCGCGCCAGCCAGCCTTTGACGGGCGTGTGCAGCCCGTGGTGTCCGAGCTTGAGCACGTCCACGCGGCCGAGGCGCCCTTCGCGCAGCAGACGCCGCTCGCCGCCACGCATCACGTCGCCCGGCAACAGAAAGCGAGTGCGCCCGTAGCGCAGCCTCAGCACGAGCGAGTTGTTGTTGATCGGGCCGATGCTCATGCGGCGCGGTCTGCGGCTGGGCGGCGGCCCGAGGATGTCGATGGTCAGCTTGCCGAAACGCACGGTCTTGCCGCGCGCGAGGATCGTGCGCGGCACGCCGGTGGCGGCGAGCTCGCTGCCGAGGTGGTGATCGCTGTCGCGGTTGACGTAGATGTGGCCGATGCGCACGCCCGCGGCCAGCGCGGCGATGTCGCCGAAATGATCCCAGTGCGCGTGCGAGATGAAGAAGGCGTCGATGCGCTTGATGCCCTGGGCGCGAAAGAAGGGCAGCAGCCTGCGCTTGACGAGGTTGTCGCCGAGCCACGAGGCGTCGCCGCGGCCGGCGTCGAAGAGGATCACTTCGCCGCTGGGGACACGGATCAGCGTCGCGTCGGCGTGACCGGCGGCGAAGATGCGCACCCGCAGCGGCTCGTCGGCCAACGCGGTGCTGGCGGTGGTGCAGGCGATGGCGATGGCGAGCGTGAGGCGGGCGAAGCGCTGCATCGGCTGAGTATAGGGGGCGCGGCCATCGCTCGCCCGTCGGCTCGGCGCGGCGCCCGAGCGCGGCCGACGACCGCCAGCGAAGAAGGCAATCATATCAAGATTATCTTATAAATATAAGCCTATTGGGATTGAAATCGGACGCTTGATTTATTATATCTGAGGGCGATGGACGCCCGACGCCGCATTGCCGCCTTCACCGTTGCCATCGCATCGTTCGCCGCGCTGGCGTTGCCGGGCGTGGCCCGGGCCGGCGGTGGCCTGATCCCCGAGATGGGCACGCGCAAGACGGCCATGGGCGCGATGGTTGGCCGCCCCGACGAGCTGGCGGCCATCTATCACAACCCCGCGGGCCTCACGATGACGCCGGGGACCAACCTCTACGTCAACGCCGGCATCGGCCTGGTCAGCACCGACCTGCGGCTGCGCCCTTGGTCAGGCTCGGGCAACTACATCAACGCGCCGGTGGACTCGGACGGCTACTACCCGCGCACCGAGCCGAGCCGCGCGTTCGGCGTGGTGCCGATGCTCGTGGCGTCGACCAACCTCTTCAGCGAAAAGATCGCCGTCGCAGCGGGCTTCTATCTTCCCAACGCCGTCGGCGCAGCGTTCGATGCCGGGAGCGTCACCCGCTACCACCTCATCGACAGCTACGCAGTCACCGGCGCCGCGACAGTGGCCATCGCATACCACCCGATCCGCTCGCTTCACGTGGGCGTCGGCGTGAGCTTGCTGTACATGCGGCTTTTCGGCCTGCGCAAGCTCTTCCCGGTGCTGCACGGGACAGACCTCTCGGGGCTGCTCGGCTCGCAGTCCGAGCTCGAGCTGCACGGCGAGGGCTTTTCCGCCGGCGTCACGCTCGGCGTGGTGTGGCGGCCGATCCGCGCGTTGAGCTTCGGCGCCGCGGTGATCAGCCGCTCGGACTTCACGCTCGAGGGCGACGTCGAGGTGCGCCTCGGCAAGGACGCGGCCGCGCGCGGCAAGTCGCTCAGCGGCACGCAGCGCACCGACTACATGCTGCCTTGGACCGTGCAGCTGGGCGTCAACTGGGACGTCACGCGCTGGCTCGAGCTCGGCGGCGAGTTTCGCATCTGGCTCTATGACGGGCAGCTCGAAGAGCAGCGCACCGAGATCGACGGCATCGACGTGGTGCGCGAGCTTGTGACGCCCAAGGACTACAAGAACTCGTGGCACGTGTCAGGCGGCGCCAAGGTCACGCTGCCGCCGCTCCCCGCGCTCGAGCTGATGGCGGGCTTTCACTACGACCGATCACCAGCCCCCGACGCCAACGTCTCGATGGAGGCGCCGACGTTCACCCACGTCGGCTTTCACTCGGGGCTGCGCTACCGATTCAACAGCACGCTGCGCATGGCGGCCACCTACGTGCACTACCGCTACCTGCAGCGCTCCACCGACGAGAGCAGCGGCACGCCGCCGTCAAACTTCGTCGGCTCGGGCAGCAACAACATCTTCACGCTGATCGTCGAGCTGTGCTTCGGGCGCGGCCTCGGCGTCTGAGGAGCGACGCAGCGATGGCGCGCAAGCTGAAGAGGTACTTCGCTGGCAAGGTGGCGCTCGTCACGGGCGCGGGATCGGGCATCGGCGCGGCGCTCGCCGAGGCG
>JAGQIK010000074.1 GCA_020431405.1 Myxococcales bacterium | reverse complement strand
GCGACGTCGCTCAAGTCGGTGCATCTACACAACGGTGACGGCGGCAAGTTCGGCACGATGGTCACGCCCTCGACCTACGACTTCACCTCGTCGAAGGCGGCGCTGGCCTGGCCCGTCACGCCTGGCTCGACCTACGTGCTCGAGATCGTCACCACCGGCTCGGGCTTCGTCTGATAGCGCTCGGGCTGCCCGGTCGGGCAGCAATGCGCTATCATCGAAATACGACTTAACGATCGCCTATTATCGATGACTAGCAAGCACCTCATCGCAGCGCTGCTCGCTGCCGCGCTGGCGCTCGCGCTGGCGGCCTGCGGCGACAGCGACGGCTCGGCGGATGGTCCCGCGCTGACGCCCGATGCGGATGCAGCCATCGACGCCAGCGCCGACGGCGCTGGGGACGACACCGGTGGCGACGACCTCGCGAGCGACAGCGCCGGCGACGCGCTCGCGCTCGACAGCACCCGCGACGGCCCTGCCCTCGACGGCAGCCACGACGTGCAGATGCGCGATGCCACCGCGGAGGCCATCCGCGACGGACCTAGCGCCGACAGCACCACCGACGGGCCAGCCGGGGACAGCACCATCGATGGCCCTGCGCCCGACGTCACCGTCGACGCGCTGATAGCCGACGCCACCGTCGACTCGATCTCCTCCGACACGACCGTCGACTCGATCTCCCCCGACACGACCGTCGACTCGCTCTCCCCCGACGCGACCGTCGACCAAGGCGGCAGCAGCTTCGATCTCAACGGGCCCGACGGCCTGCTCGGCCAGACCGTGCCGTCGCCCACGCCCGCCGCCAACCCCAGCGATCCCTGGGACGCCTCGACCAACCAGCCCGACGGTCACAACGCGACGCTGGCGACGGCCTGGCCAACGGGCGTCGTCACGCCGTCGACGAACAACCCGTACATCCAGATCGTGCTCGACAGCCGCGGCGTGGCGTTCTTCGTGTTCCAGGCGGGCGCAGGCCTGACGTCTTTCAATGTCAGCCTCAACCACAGTCTGACGGCACCGCCGCAGTGGGCGACGCTTTCGTGGGCGCACCTTCATGGCGTTACCAACAGCCAGTTCGGCGCCCCGATCGCGCCGACGACCTACACCTACACGTCGCAGCTGATCACCGCGGCGTGGCCAGTGACCGCCGGAAACACCTACGTGCTCGAGCTGGTGGCCACCGGCTCGGGATTCGTCTGATAAGCACCCGCGCACCCCGTGCGGGTGCAGAAAGTAGTGAGTCGATGCGCCCTGTCTCCCGCGCTCTTTGGTTCTGTACCGCCGCCGCTGCGATGTGGATGCTCGCAGCGGGCTGCAGCGATGACGGGGGCGCCACGCCGAAGGACCGCGGCGTCGAGCGCGCCCGCGACGGCGCCGTCGACGGGCCGCGCGGCGACACCTCGCGAGACGGCCCCAAAGGTGATGGCTCCGGCGACGGCCCCGCAGGCGACACAACGCGCGACGGCCCCGCAGGCGACACCACGCGCGACGGCCCCGCCGGCGACACCACGCGCGACGGCCCCGCCGCCGACACGACGCGCGATCAAGGCGGCTCGACCATCGACCTCAACGGCCCCGACGGCTTGCTCGGCCAGACCGTGCCTTCGCCCACGCCCGCGGCCAACCCGTCCGACCCTTGGGACGCGTCGTCCAATCAGCAAGATGGCCACAACGCGACGCTCGCCACGGCCTGGCCCACGGGCGTCGTCACGCCGTCGACCAACAACCCCTACGTGCAGATCGTGCTCGATAGCCGAGGCGTGGCCTTCTTCGTGTTCCAGGCCGGTGCAGGGCTCACCACGTTCAACGTCGGCCTCAACCACAGCCTCACCGCGCCGCCGCAGTGGGCCACGCTCAAGTGGGCGCACCTGCACAACGTCACCAACAACCAGTTCGGCTCGCCCGTCGCGCCGACGACCTACACCGTCACGTCGCAGCTGATCACCGCGGCGTGGCCGGTGACGCCAGGCAACACCTACGTGCTCGAGCTCGCCACCACCGGCTCGGGCTTCGTCTGATAGTCACGCGAGCGCCCCGTGGGGGCGCAGGAGGAAACAGCTTCGATGCGCCGTTCGAACCGTTCCGTTAGCACATGCGCTGCTCTGGCCGCCGCGCTGCTGTTGCTCGCTCCGGGCTGCAGCGACAGTGGCGGCAGCAAACCCGCAGACCAGGGCGTCAAAGAGACCTCCACCGACGGCCCCAAGCCCGACGGCCCGGCACCTGACGGCCCGGCAGGTGACGGCCCCGCCGCCGACGGACCGGCCGACGGTCCGCCCGCGGGCGATCAGGGCGGCAGCGACATCACGCCTTTCGTCGACGGCTTGATGGGGCAGAATGTACCTTCGCCGACGCCGGCCAAAAACCCGAGCGATCCATGGGACGCTGCCAACAACCAACAAGACGGTCACAACGAGACGCTCGCCACGGCTTGGCCGGTGGGTGTCGTGACGCCTTCGACCAACGACCCCTATGTCCAGGTCATCACCGGCACGCGCGGCATCGCGTTCTTTGTCTTCGAAGCTGGCGCTGGCCTGACCTCGTTCAAGCTCAACCTCAACGCCAACATCCCCCCGCCACCGCCCGCGACGTCGCTCAAGGGCGCGCACCTGCACAGCGTGGTCAACGGCAAGTTCGACGCCGCGATCACGCCCACCACCTCCAGCTTCACGCCGTCGCTGGCGAGCTACGAGTGGCCGGTCACGCCGGGCAACACCTACGTGCTCGAGATCGCCACCACCGGCTCGGGCTTCGTTTGATAGGACGTGTCGCGCCCCGTGTGGGCGCTTCACTGCTCGCGCTGCTGCTCGTCGCCGCGACGACGGGCTGCAGCGAGTCTTCCAGCCGCCAGAACCCGGATACGGGCGCGCCGCGCGACAGCGCGATCGACGCACCCGCGTCGGACGGACCTGCTCGCGACGCGCCGCCGGCCGACGCGCCGCCGAGCGGTCCTGGCTGGCGCGTGGCCTACCACGAGACCTTCGACAATAACCCCGCGCTGCCCAACCTCTCCTGGCGCACCGACGAGATCCCCGACGACGGACCGTTCTCGGACAACGGCAAGTTCTTCACCGACCAGAACATCAACGCGCCGGCGGCCTATCGCGCCACGGCGACGTTCGGCAAGGATGGCTGGCTGACCGTCGAGGCCTACTCGCGAAGCAACAGCACCGACCTGGCGCAGATGCTCTCGATCAGCGCCGACCCCGATCCCGCGGCGTCGACAAACCGCGTGCTGAAGCTCTCCACGGCGGCACACCAGGACGGCATCGTCGTGCGGCCTTCGACGGCGCTGCCCACGCGCTACCGCATCTCGCTGCGCGTGGGCTACGCCGACTTCGGCGACGGCAAGGCCGGCAACAACGGCTACGACGGCGGTGAACGCGCCGAGCCGTGGCACGACAAGCCCGCCACCAGCGACAACGGCTACTACTGGCTCGCGATCCTCGACGCGCCGCCGCGCCCGCACAACAACGTCTGGATCCACCACCACCGCAAGGTCGTCGTCGACACCGACAACCACTACCCGCCCTCGTGGATGTCGATCTTCAACGGCCAGAGCTTCGAGGTCTCGGGCGAGCACCCGGTGATGATCTTCGCGCTCGACGGCCTCTCCGATCCCTACGCGTGGACCGGTCACGACTTCATCGCCTGGGCCGACGGCGGGTGGCAGCCCAGCGGCGAGGTGCGCGCCGCCGACCGCTACAAGCCAGACCGCTGGTACGAAGTGACCATCGAGCGCAAGGACGCGGTGTTCACCGTGACGGTCAGCGGCGACTTTCAGCACGGCGGCCAACAGCGCTACGGCGGCACCATCGACGCCGCTGCTCGTTGCGTCTACCACTACAACCAGAGCGCCGCGGCGCAAGACCAGCGCTGCGTCAACACCGACACCTTCTCGGAGCTGCCAGGACGGCCGCACTGGCCGCAGGGCAGCGCCTATCCGGACTACTTCATGTTCGGCGACCCGCACAACAACTTCTACGAGGGCACCGTCTACTACGACGACGTCAAGCTCGAGACGTGGAGCGACGGCTAGCGCGCTGCTACCTGCTACTTGGAGAGGCTGGCTTGCGGCGTGCGGCCGTAGGCGCCGAGGTTGACGCGCGAGCCGTTGGGCGCTGACTCGGATGCGACGTTGTCGCCGGGATCGCCGCTGTCGATGCCCGGGCTGTCCTGGCCGTCCTTGACGAAGGCACCGCTTCCGCTGTTGGCCGCGGGGTCCCAGCGCCCGGCGGTCGACTTGAGGTGAAAGTCTTTGGTCGGGTCGGCGAAGCGCGGGTCGCTGTGCAGCACACCGTTGCCGCCGACGTTCTCCTCGGTGATCGAGTAGGTCAGCGAGAGCGTCGAGCCGCTGTCGATCTGAAAGTCCTTGCCGCCGTTGCCCCAGATGATGCTGTTTCGGATCGTGATGCTCGAGTTCTTCTCGACGTAGACCGAGGCGCGGTTTCCAGTCTGGCAGGCGTGGTTGGCGATGGTGCTGTTGATGAGCGTCACGTGCGAGCCGGTGCCGTTGTCGGCGCCGTCGACGTAAATGCCGGTGCCGCCATCGCGAGCGCAGACGTTGTTGAAGTAGAGCTCGTTGGTCAGCGTGGCGCGCGCGCCGTCGTCGGCGAAGAAGGCCGAGCCGGCGCCGGTGGCGTGGTTCTCGGTGACGATGTTGCCGCTCAGCGTAGCGACCGTGTAGGCCTCGAAGAGCAGGATGCCGGCGCCCCAGCCGCCTTCGGACCACGTGATGCGGTTGCGGGCGACGTAGTTGTTGATGATGGTCAGCGCGGGTCCGTCGGCGTAGATGCCGCCGCCGTGGTCACCGTCGCTGGTGTTGTCGACGACACTGTTGCCCTCGACGCGCACCGCACCGGACTGTCCGGAGATGGCGATCGCGCCGCGGCCGGTGCGGTTGTTGCGCACCACGTTGAAACGGATCGTGCCGGCGGCGTTGTCGAGGAAGATGCCCGCCCCGCGGCTCTCGGGGTTTCCGTGGGCGGTCATGTTGTCGTTGTCTTCGACAAGGCAATACTCGATCGTCGGCGAGCCGCCGTCGGCGTAGATGCCGCCGCCGAGGATGAAGTACTGCGCTTGGCGCTCGTTGCCGGTGCCTTTGGTGATGCGCAGGCCGGCGAGCTTGCTGGCGCCCGCGTCGAGCAGCGCGACGGCCGCGTTGCCGCCCACACCTTCGATGGTGGTGACGTTGCTGGCGGGCACGCGCTGCGTGAAGCTGGCGTCGAAACCGCCGAGCAACGTCAGTGCCTTGTTGTTGATGATGACGTTCTCGCGATAGGTCCCGCCGGCGATCTGCAGCGTGTCACCGGCACTGGCGGCGGAGACGGCGGCGGAGATGCTGCGGTAGGGATCGCTCGCCGAGCCGTTTTCGGCGCCGCCGCTGCCCGCGGCAACGCACAGCACGTTGCCGCCGCAGGGCGTCACGGGCTGGCTGCTCGTCTGCAGGCCCGACGGCGTGCCGGTGGGTGGCGGCGGCGGCGGCGGCGGCGGCGGCGCGCCGTCGGCGTCGCTCGGAGGTGGCGTCTGGTCGAGACCGGGCCCCGCGTCGCTGTCGCTGAAGCGCAGATCGGGGCGCGGGCCGTCCGCGGTCCCCTGATCGTAGAGGCCGCCGCTCAGCTCGCCCGTACAGGCACTCAGGATCAAGCACAGCCCGAGGGTCGCTCGCGTCGCCGCCTTCACGCCGATCATGGTGACAGACGGGGGCGGCGAGTGAAAGCGGGCAGCGAAGCTACGGGCAGCGGAGCCACGATCATCGGTGCTTACTGCGAGCGGCTCGCCCGGGCGGTGCCGCCGTAGGCGCCCATATTGATGCGACCGCCATTGGGTGCCGACTCGTCTTTGACGGGATCTGCCGGATCGCCGCTGTCGATGGCGGGGCTGTCTTCGCTGTCGGTGGCCCAGTCGCCCTTCTGCTCGTCCCAGCGGCCGGCGCGCGAGCGCAGGTGAAAGTCGCTCGCCCCTTCGGCGAACAGAGGGTCTTGCTTGATCACGCCGTCGCCTTGGATCGACGCCTGCTCGACGATCGAGTAGCGGACCTCGAGCTTCGAGGTGCTGTCGACGATGAAGTCGTTTCCGCCGTTGCCCCAGACGATGGCGTTCGCCAGTGTGAGGCTGGAGTCGTGCTCGACGTAGATCGCGCCCTTGAGGCCAGTGTTGCAGCGGTGGTTGACGATCGTGACGTTGAAAGCGCGCACCGTCGTGCCGATGCCGCCGTCGGCGCCGTCGACGTAGAGGCCGGTGCCGCCGTCCTGGGCGCACTGGTTGTTGGCGTAGAGCTCGTTGCTGAGCGTCGCCACGGCGCCGTCGTCGATGAACACGCCCGAGCCGGCGGCCGCCGCGTAGTTGTCACGCACGACGTTTCCGCTAAGCGTGGCCACGGTGCCTTCGTTGTAGATCAGGACGCCCGCACCCCAGCCGCCGCCCGGGCTGTCTTTGGAGAGCACCTTGTTGCGCTCGACGAGGTTGTTGACCACGTTGACGCTCGCCGCGGCGACGTAGATACCCCCGCCGTGATCACCTTCTGCCGTGTTGTCGATGACGACGTTGCCCTCGATGTGCACGTTGCCGTTGCTCGCGCCGAGCGCGCCGCGTCCGCTGAGGTTGTTGCGCACGACGTTGCCGACGAAGCGCACGCTGTCGCAGCCATCGAAGAAGACGCCGCCGCCTTGGTTCTCGGGGTTGTTGTGGCTGCTGATGATGTCGTTGCCCTCGATGAGGTTGTGCATCACCTGCGGCTCGCCGCCGCGCGCGAAGAGGCCGCCGCCGAGGATGAAGTACTGCTTCTCGAGCTCGTTGCCCGTGCCCTTGGTGATGCGCAGGCCCTCCACCGTGCTCTTGCCGGCGTCGATCAGCGCGACAGCGGCCTCGCCGCCGACACCCTCGACGGTGGTGACGTTGGTGGCTGGCACGCGGCTCGAGAAGTCGTCGCTGAAGCCGCCCAGCAGCGCGAGCGCCTTGCTGCTGACGACGGCGTTTTCGCGGTAGGTGCCGCCGGCGATCTGCAGCGTGTCGCCGTCGCTGGCGGCGGCGATGGCCGCGCCGATGGTGCCGAAGGGCGACGCTGCCGAGCCGTCGCCACCGCTGGCACCCGCGCGCACGCACAGCACGGCGCCGCCGCAAGGCTGGACGGAGAGCGAGTCGCTGCTCAGCCCGGCGGGATCCGCGCCGCTCGGCGGCGGCGGGGGGCTGCCGTCCGGCAGCAGGATATCCGGGGAGACGCGACTGTCGGAGGAGGAGCTGTCCGAGGAGCAGCCGGCGAGCGCGATGAGCAGGACCAGCGCGAGCGCGCGATATTTAGTCATAAGCTAGAGAGAGTCTAGCTCGCGGCCCTGGACGGTACTAGAGGCGGCGCGCGACTACAGCGGTGTGGCTAGTCGGCCCAGCCGGGCTTTTTGATGCCGGGCTGCTTCTTGGGCGCAGGCTTCTTGGCCGGCTTGGCCGGCTTCGCCGGCTTCTTGCTGTCGGTGGCCCAGCTCGGCGTGCGCAGGCCCGGCTTCTTGGCCGCCGGCTTCTTGGCGGCGGGCGCGGCCGGCTTGATCGGCGCTGGCTTCTTGGCGACGGCGGGCGCGTCGGGCTTGGTCGGAGGCGGCTCGTCGACGCGCGTGGGCTTGGCCGGCTTGGCGACTGCCGGCTTGGTCGCGATAGCCGGCTTGGCCGGCTTGGCCGCGACGGCTGGCTTGGCCGGCTTGGTCACGGGCGGCTGGGGCTTGGCTACGCGCGGCCTGTGCGGCTTCGCGGGACGAGCAACGGGCTTCCTCGGCCGGCGCGTGGGCTTGGCAAGCGGCTTGCGCGCGTGGCGCGGCGCGACTTTGGGCGCGGGCGTGTCGACGTGCGCCGGGGGCTCTTCGGTGCCCTTGGACGGTGTGACGGACGGCGGCGTCACCACGTTGGTGGTCTTGCTCGGGGTCGCAGGCTGCTGCTTGCGGGTCGTCGGCGCGGTGGGCGTGGTCGGCTTCTTGTTGTCGCCGGACTTGAGGGCCCACGCCGCGAGCATCACCACCACCGCGCACGCGATCGACGCGGCGACGATCTTGGCGGGGCTGAGACCCGATTTGATCTTGAGGTCGAGGTCGAGCGGCTCGTCGACGACGGCAGCGTCCTCGGCCGCGGCGGCCTTGGCCTTCTCTTCGGCCTTGGCCTTCTCCTCGGCTTTGGCCTTCTCCTCGGCCTTGGCCTTCTCCTCGGCTTTGGCCTTCTCTTCGGCCTTGGCCTTCTCGTCGGCCTTGGCCTTCTCGTCGGCCTTGGCCTTCTCGTCGGCCTTGGCCTTCTCTTCGGCCTTGGCCTTCTCTTCGGCCTTGGCCTTCTCTTCGGCTTCGGCTTTGGCCTTCTCTTCGGCTTTGGCCTTCTCCTCAGCCTTCGCCTTCTCGGCCTTCTCGGCCTCCTCGGCCTTCGCCTTCTCGGCTTTCTCGGCCTCGGCTTTCGCCTTCTCGGCCTTCTCGGCCTTCTCGGCGGCAGCCTTCTCGGCCTTCAGCTGCTCGGCCGACGGCTGCGTTGGCTCGCTGCCGTCGTCGTCAGCGATCTCGTCGTCGTCAGCCGGCGGCTCGGTCTTGGCCACGGGCAGGGCCTTGGCCTCGACCTTCTTGGGCACGGGCCCACGCGCACGCGGCGCCTCGGGCTCGGGCGCCGGCACCGGCTCGGGCACCGGCTCCATCTCGGCCTCGGCTTGCGGCACGGGCACGGGCACCGGGACAGGCACCGGCACGGGAACAGGCACCGGCGTGTGGCGGCCGCGGCCCTGCTGCGGCTCGAGCACGGGCGACGAGATCAGCTCGGGCTTGACGTCGTGGACGTGCACGACCGCCTGCCGCTCGACGCTGCGGTGCTGCTGCGTGGGCAGCATGTCGGCCTGGTACAGCGAGCGCGGCGCGACGCGCGGGCGCAGCGACGAAGCGTCGCCGTAGCCATCGAGGGCGTCGAACTCGGCGTCGAGCGCGTCGGCCACCAGCCCTTCGAGCAACGCGATGACCGTCGGCGGCCGCTCCTCGGGGGCCGGATCGAGTGCCGCCGCGATCGTGTATGCCACGCCGATCGGAATGCGCGGCTGGTATGCGCGCGGGTCGCGCTCCTCGGGCGTCGGGGGCACACCCGTGAGCATCTCGTAGGTCAGCGCAGCCAACGCGTAGACATCGAACGCGGGCTTGGATGGCGCCGTCGGGATCTGCTCCGGCGGACGATAGGGGCTGCTCTCGCCCTCGAACAGCGCCGCCAGCCGACCACAGCCAACGTCGATCAGGCGCGTGTCGATGCGTCCGCCCGCCTCGATGACGTAGACGCGGTAAGGCTCGAGCGCGCGATGCACCAGGCCCCTGAGGTGCATCTCGACCAGCGTCTCGCCGACCTGGCGCGCCACCGTCAGCGCCTTGCCGAGCGGCATCGCGCCGCCCTCCTGCAGCCGCTGGCTGAGGCGCTGGCCCTGCACGAGCGCGCGCGAGTAGAACATGCGGCCGTCTTCGGTGTAGCCGATGTCGCTCACCGGCACCGCGTGGCGCACGGTCAGGTAGGCCGACGACGCCGCCTCGTACTGAAACGCCGCGATCAGCTCGCGGTTTTCGGTGTGATGGGCGTGCAGCACCTTGAGCGCCACGGCGCTGCCGAGGATCTCGTGGCGGGCGCGATACATCACGCCCAGCGCGTCCTCGCCGAGCAGCTTTTCGATGCGGTGCCGCTGCACCACGGAGCCGACGAGGTCGGGACCAATCCCCGCCGGCGTTCGGACGACAGACAGCCCCGTGGGACGCGGGCTTTGTTTGGTTGGCTTGCTGGTCACAGTGCTCGGCGTACGGCGGCTCATAGCGCCGCGAGGTGTAGCAATCTCGATGCCAGGGGTGGACCTGCCCTCTAATCCCAACCGAAAGCGTTTTCTGTCTTACAGGCTGGGATCATTGTACCCGATCGGCGACTCGTCTTGCCACGGTTATCGCGGATCTGGAGAGGCACGCTGACTCGCGCTGCTAGACCATGTAAAAGAAGCGCTCGATCTGCAGCGCGATCTCTGCCTGGTCCGCCCCATAGACCGTCACGCGGCGCAGCTGATGCGGGTGCTGCCGCGCGCCGTTGGCGCCGAAGACCGTCGTGTAGGCCGCCCTGTAGCCGGTGCGGCGCACGGTCTCGACCACCTCGTCGGTGAAGTCGTTGGGGTCGCCGTTGGGGTAGGCGAAGGTTTCGATGCGCCGGTCGAGGTAGCCCTCGAGCTCCTCTTTGCACTCCGCGACCTCGCGCAGCAACAGCCCCGGCGAGATTCTGCTCAGGATGGTGTGGTGCACGGTGTGGCCGCCCGCCTGAAAGCCATTGCGGTCCATCTCGCGCAGCTGCTCCCAGGTCAGCATCTCCGTGCGATGCAGCTCGCTGAAGTCCTCGACGCCGAGCTCGAGCGCTAGGTGGTCGATGATCTGCTCGCGCTCGACGTGCGTGATGTCCTTCATGCGCTCGGTGAGCAGCGCGTTGGAGCGCGCCCTCGCGTCGCGCGACGACAGGTCGAGCTCGAGGCCGAGCACGGGCACGGTGCGTCCTTCCGGCGCGCGCGCGTGCTCGACGACCCAGCTCAGACGCGATGTCCAGAGCAGCCGCTTGCCTTCCATACATCCGGTGGTGATGAAGACGGTGGCGGGCAGGTTGTATTTGCGCAGGATCGGGAAGGCCAGCTCGTAGTTGTCGGCGTAGCCGTCGTCAAACGAGATGCCCACCGCGCCCGAAGGCGTGTGTGCTACGCGGCGTCGCTCGAGCTCGCACAGCGGCAGCACCTCGTAGTGCTCGGCGAGGTGGCGGCAGAAGAACTCGAACTGATCGACGGGGTAACCTGGACGAAACGGGTTCGGCTCCTCGACAAGCCGGTGGAACATGAAGACCAGCGTGCCGCGCTGGAGCCGTCGCGCGACGCGGCCGCGTTTGATCACGGCGTCGAGGCGCGTGGCGGCGGAACGCCAAAGGTCGAGGGTGCCGCTGAGGTACAGCGAGCGAGCTGCCAGGTTTCGAAGCGGTGGATACACTTGAGCCACGAGGTGCTCTCCGAGAATAGACACGGTGCAGCCACGCACGCAAGCTCACGCGTCTGCTATACCGACCGCTGTAGGAGACTCGCGATGCTTACCTATCGACGGCTCGCCGCGGCCTTCGTCGCGCTGCTCGTTCCCGCGACGGCCTTCGGACAGATCCAGCGCATCTGGGCCGTCGACGACGGCACCAAGGTCAAGCTCAGCGACACGTCCCACGCCCTGGCCGCCAAGAACGGCATCTTCGACGGCTCCACGATCAAGATCTTCGGCGCGCGCAACGAGACGGTCGCCTTCCAGGTCATCATCGAGGGTGGCGCCGCCGAGGCGGCCAACGTGACGGTCAAGCTCGACGCGTTGGGCGACATCCGCGACGAAGGCACCTCCGACAATCCCGACAGCTGGTTCGTCGGCCGGCGCATCGAAATCTTCCGCGAGCACTACGTCGAGGTGAAGAGCCCCTCGTACGGGCTGGTCTGGTCGCCGGGCTCGAAAGCGCAGCCGCAGGGCCTGACGGGCATGATTCCAGACGCGCTGGTGCCGCTACGCGCCAGCGACACGTTCAAAGTGCCCGCGGGCGCCAACCAGGCGGTCTGGATCGACGTCTTCATCCCCAAAGGCGTGCGCCCCGGTCTGCACAAGGGCACGCTGCGCGTCGAGCAGGACGGCTCGCCCTGCGCGCTGCCCACCTGCCAGATCCCCATCGAGCTGACGGTGCTCAACGCCGAGCTCGCCGACGAGCCGAGAGCCAAGACGATGCTCTACTTCAGCGGCGGCGACGTCGATCGCGACGCGATGCCCGCGCGCTACTACGCCGACCCCTGGGCGGCGCCGCAAGCCTCGGTGCAGGCGCTGCGCGACCGTCACTACAAGCTCGCGCGGCGTCATCGCATCACGCTGTTTCTCGGCAAGATCGACGCGCCCGACGAAGCGTTGCGCCGCCGCGTCAGCGGCGAGCTGTTCAGCAAGGCCGCTGGCTACGACGGCCCGGGCGAGGGGCTCGGTCAGGACATCTACTCGATCCACACCTACGGCGGCGAGCTCGACGCCACGCAGGCGAAGACGTGGTCGGACTGGTTTCAGCAGCACGCGCCCAGCTGTCTGTTCTTCCTCTACACCTACGACGAGCCGAGCGGCGGCGAGTACGCCCTCGTCAATGGCCGCGCCAAGGCCGCCGAGCCGGTCAACGCGTTCGTCACCGCCAAGTACACCAGCGCGATGCCCAACATCGACATCTTCGCTGCGCTCGCCCAGGAGTTTTCGCCGCAGAACATGCAGCAGGGCGAAGCGGCGGGAAAACGCGTGTGGGTCTACAACGGCTGGCGCCCCTACGCGGGGACGTTTGCCACCGACGACGTCGCCATCTCGCCGCGCGTCAACCCGTGGATTCAGTACAAGTACAACGTCAAGCGCTGGTTCTTCTGGGAGTCGACCTACTACAACGACTTTCAGGGCAGCGGCGGCCAGGTCGACATCTACAAGAGTGCGCTGAACTTCACCAACCGGCTCGGCCACAAGGTCAACGGCGACGGGCTGCTGATCTATCCCGGCCGCGACGTGCTCTACCCGAGCTCCGATCAAGGCTTCGAGATGCCGCTGCCGAGCATCCGCCTCAAGAACTGGCGGCGCGGCATCGAGGACGTCGAGTACATGGTGCTCGCGGAGCAGGCCGGCAAAGGCGCCGAGGCCAAGGCTATCGTCGACGAGCTGGTGCCCAAGGCTTTCCGCGAGAACGTGGGCAGCGGCGATCAGGCGCCGAGCTGGCCGCAGGACGGCGAGCGATGGCTCGAGGCGCGCCGGCGGCTGGCTGCGCTGATCGACAAGCCGGCGCCGCCCGACAGCGACGGCGGCAGCGCCGGTAGCGACGCGGGCGGCGACGCTGGGATCAATCCCGGCAGTGACGGAAGCGCCGTCGAGGACGGCGGCTGTTGCAGCGTCGATCCCGGCGCCGCGCGCGCGCCGCTGTTGATCGCGCTGCTGCTCGTCGGCGCGTTGTTCATCGCGCGTCGCCGGCGACGGCTGCGCGCGCGCGCGCGCACGACGACCGCTAGCGACGACCGCTAACGCCGACGACGACGACGCGCGCGGCCGAGAAGCGCCAACAGCGCGAGCAGCACGAGCAGCGAGGTCGCCGCGGGTGACGTGGCGCCGATGGCGCAGCAGCCTCCGCCGTCACCATCGGCGTTGGGCGGGTTGGGGTTGAACCCGACGTCGAACGAAGCGGCGTCGCTGCCGCCGATGGGGCCGCCATCGCCGCCGCTGCTGCCCGCGCCATCGCCGCCGCCGCCGGGACTGTCACCGCCGCCGCCGGGGCCATCACCGCCACCGCCCGGACCGTCACCGCCGCCACCTGGGCCATCGCCACCTGGGCCACCGTCTGGCGTCGGCGGCGCGGTGACCTGCGGGATGTCGACGATGTTGAAGTGCTGCCCGTTGAAGATCGTCGTCAGCATCTTGGCGATGAACATGTGACCGGCGGCGTGCGGATGCGACGGGTTGGCCGAGTCAGCCCACGAGAAGTCGACCCCGCGAAACAGAGCGTAGCGCGTCAGATCGAGCGCCGCGATGTTCTCTTCGTTGACGAGCTCTTGCAGCGTCTGGCGGATGGCGGCGGCCTGCGAGGTCAACGCCTGCGTCACGGTGAGCCCGGCGAAGATAATGTTGGTCACGCCGGTGGCCTTGATCTGACCGATGAGCGTTTTGACGCGCGCCTTCCACTGCGCGATGGTCGCGCCGTCGATGAGGTCGTTGCGTCCGAGCTCGAGGATCACCAGGTCGCCCGACGACAGCACGGGCGCGAGCAGCGTCGAGACCGAGCTCTGCTGGATCGCTTCGTCGGCGGTGTAGATGTAGCCGCCGAAGTTGTTCACCGTGACGGTGCTGTAGCCGTACTCGTCGCGCAGCATCTGCCCCAGCACGGCGGGATAGACGTAGTCGTCTTTGATCTGACGCGTCCAGCTGTAGCCGTTGCCGAGGTCCATCTGCAGGCCTTCCATCACGCCGTCGCCGAGCGAGACGATCTTGAACGCCTGCTTGTTCTTGAGCTTCTGCGCGATAGCCGAGACGTTGCTGGCGCCGAGCACCAAGTCCGAGGTGGAGAGGTCCTGATCGGGACCCGTCGTGACGTTGCTTAGATCGGCGGGGGTGCTCGACGAGTCGAGGCCCACGCGGTCGATGATGTACGACAGCTGCTTGGGCGCCGGCTGATCGAGCTCGAAGGTCAAGAGCCAGTCGATGGCCTTGCCCGAGGTGTCGATATTGAACTTCTGCCACTGGGTGGTGAGCTGCACGACGGTTGAAGCGGCGATGCCCTGGCGAAACACGCGCAGCGCCAGAGGCTGCGTCGCCTTGGCGTAGAAGGTCAGGATCGAGGGCGTGAAGGCGCCCGACATCTCGTGCTCGTAGGCGATGCGCCCGATGGAGCCAGGGCGCGCGATGACGCGCAGCGCGGAGCCGCCATCGACGGATTCTTTGGTGGCGCGGGTCAGCGTCTCGATGGGCAGCTTCGGCGTGTTGCTCGTCATGAACGTGCCGAACCACAGCCCGGTATGCGACTCTGTCGTCTCTCCCGAAGTTTTTCCGAAGGGTTTGAACTGGGCGTGCGCTGGGGTGCTCGCCGTCAGGGCCGCGAGCAGCCCTGCGAGCAGACCACATCTAAGGTGCATCCCTACATTGTAGCCGCAGATTCGCGCTGCAACAGGGCTGGCGCGCGGAAAGCACGTCAAAGGCGCGCTACAGCACCGCGCAGGCCGAATAAACGCGATCTCCGTCACACAGCCAGCGGCCCTCGAAGCGGCGCAGGCCCGCGGCGCTCGGCACGGCGTCGTCGACGAGCTCGATGCGAAACTCGCCAGCATCGGCGCCGGAGGTGAGCTCGATGTGCACCTGCAGAAAATCGATCACCTGGCGCGCGTGCGGGTAGTAGGCCTTGTAGAACGCCTCTTTGCAGCTGAAGGCGACCTTGCCCCAGTCGGTGCGGCGCGGCTGCGGGCCGAGCGCGGCGCGCTCGCTGGCAGAGAGGATCAGATCGATGAGCTGCGGCTTGAGCGGCTCGGCTTGCTCGGCGTCGAAGCCGAGCGAGCGCACCTCGCGCGCGTGCGCGACGACGGCGCCGGCGAAGCCCTTGCAGTGCGTGATGCTGCCGCAGGCGCCGGCGGGCCACTGCGGCATGCCGTGCGTGCCGCGCGCGATCGGCGCGGGCGCGTAGCCGAGCTGCTCGAGCGCGGCGCGCGCCGCGTGTCGGCCGGCGGCGAGCTCGCGGCGGCGCTTCTGTACGGCGCGTTCGCCGAGCGCGCGCTCTTCGTCAAAGAGCTGGTCGAAGCCTTCCCACATCCACGCGTCGGCGACGACGAGCACAGCCGCGGCAGGAAAGAGCGCTTCGAGCTGCGCGCGGTCGGCCAAGCGCCCGTTCGCTAGTACGCGAGCCCGTAGCGGCGCGCGTTGTAGATGCCGTCGACGGCGGCGATCCACTTGCCAGGCGCGATCTGATGCGGGTCGAGCTGGTGCATGCCGAGCGCGTTCCAGCCGCTGCCGGTGGCGCCGATCAGCGGCTTGCCGTCGTTGAGCAGCTTCTCGGCGTACTCGGTGGTCGTCAGCTTCGTCACCTCGAAGGCGCGGATCGCCATGCCGTAACGCGGGAAACAGTCCTGCGCGTAGCGGATCAGCCGGCCGTTGTACTTGACGATCGGGCCGCCGGGGCGCGCGTACTCGGGATCGCCGAGGCGCAGCGGGTTCTGCGGATGTTTGTGCCACGTCCCGTCGAGCGCGTCGGCGTAGTAGAGCACCAGCACGTTGTTGCCGGTGATCGACGACCACATCCACCACTTGCCGTCGTGCTCGATCAGCGACGAGTCGACAAACGGCGCGCCGGTGACGAGCTTCTTGTGCAGCTTCCACTCGAAGGGGAACTTGGTCGCTCTGTAGAGGCGAATGGACTTGTCCTCGTAGGACTCGGGCACCATCCACCACTGCCCCTTCCACTTCATGACGTGCGGATAGGAGAGGTGGAACTTCTCGTCGAGCACCTTCTTTTGGTACTTGAAGTGGATGCCGTCCTTGCTCGTCGCCACCGACAGATCGCCCTTGCCGTCGGCGTTGTTGAGGACCTCGACGAACAGGTACCAGGTGTCGCCTTCCTTGACCATGAAGGGGTCGGCGACAAAGTCGGCGTCCATGTCGGTGACGTCTTTGATCGTCAGGACGGGGTTTTTGATGTTGCCCGGCGTGAAAGGCTTGTCAGGCCCCGTGCCGACGTAGATGCCGACGCCCCACTGGCCCGTCACGCCGACAAACGGCATTCCGCGCTTGTAGAAGACGATGCCGGCGCCGGCACCGAGGATCATCCCTACGATCAGGATGGCGAGCGTGCGACCGCGAGTTTTGCTGGACATGCTGCGAGGCACGATACGCGACGGCACGCGGGCGGCGCAACAATCCCCCCACCGCTCGGCTAGCCGCTCACCTCAGCAGCCCGATAAGACCGCGCGGATCTTCGCGCGGAAAGTGCTGCCCGACCACCAAGCACTTGAACGCGCCAGCGACAACGACCCCTGCACCGAGCACGAGCGCGTCCTTGACCTCGAGACCGCCTTCGCTGGCGGGCAAGCGCTCGGACGGGGCCGCGTGCGCGCGTCGGGGAGGCGACGCGTGCCTGCGCGCGTCAACGCTGCCGTCGGCGAGGTATCGCAGCGCTACGCGCTCGGGCGGCACGTCGACCATCGCGACCACGGCGCCGCTTTTGTCGACGAACACGTTGTCGACAGTCGCGGGCTCTTTCGGCGCCCACGTCTTGGCCCACAGGCAGCGGCCGTCGCGTGCGCGCAACTTCGTGACGAAGACATCCGAGCGACGCGTCGGCCGCACGGTGCGCCGGCCACAGAGGCGGATCGCGCCGGCGAACGTCGCGGCGACCACCACGTTGCCGTCGGCGCCGATGGCCACGCGGATCTGTGCGTTCTCTTCGGTGCCGCTGTAAGCGCGTGCCCAGAGGAACTTGCCGTCGCTGCGCATGGCGGCGACGAAGAGGTCTGCGCGTCCGGCGGCCTGCGCTATGGCTATGGCCGGCCCGGGCGCGATATCGGCGCGCTCCCAGAAGGAGCCTGCCAGCGCGACGGTCTTGCCATCGGGCGAGACGGCGACGTGCTTGCCGCGCGCCCAGGAGGTCGCAGCGGGGTCTGGGCCTTTGGGCTTTGCCTCGCCGAAGCGATGGCGCCACAGCACGCGCCCCTTGTCGTCGAGGCGGGTGATGACGCCGACCAGCTCGGACACGCCGGTGGCGTAGAGCGCACGTCCGTCGGACGAACGCGCGATGTGGTGATAGCGCGCGCCGTAGCGATCGAGCCGATGGGTCCAGCGAAAGCGCTTCTCGAGGGCCAGCCACGCCGGCGAGTACGGCGTCTTGGGGGGATCGCCGCAGCGCCCGTGGCGCCATTGGCGGTCGATCTCGCGCTCCTTTGCCGGCGGCACGTCGAACGGGCCGCCGCGCGTGAGGCCGCGGCGCCAGATCAGGCGCGGCTCGTGGCGGCTCGCAGCAGACTTTGTCGCCGACTGCTCGCCAAGCCGCGAGTTGCTACACGCCGCGCAGAGCGAGCAACACAGGGTGGCGAGCACGAGACAGCGCGGGTGCATTGCCTGTACTACTCGCGGTGCGCGCGTTTTCTTGGCGTGCTCGCGCGCTGACGATCAGCGCCGGCGGCGGCGGCGCGCGCTGCCCAGCAGCAGCGCCAGCGCCAGCAGGACGAGGATCGGAGTTGCCGTCGGCGAGGTCGCGCCGATGGCGCAGCAGCCGCCGCCCGACTCGCCGTCGGCGTTGGGCGGGTTGGGGTTGAAGCCAACGTCGAAGCTGCCGTTGCCGCCGCCGTCGCCGACGGGGTTGACGCCGCCGTCGCTGCCCGGATTGACGCCGCCATCGCTGCCCGGATTGACGCCGCCGTCACTGCCGGGATTGACGCCACCATCGCTGCCGGGATTGGTGCCGCCGTCGCTGCCCGAATTGGTGCCGCCGTCACTGCCGGGATTGCTGCCGCCGTCGCTGCCCGGATTGACGCCGCCGTCGCTGCCGGGGTTGACGCCGCCGTCGCTGGGGCCGGGGCCGCTGTCTGGCTGCGGATTGGTGGTGACGGGCGGCACGTTGACGACGTTGAAATGCTGACCGCTGAAGATCGTGGTCAGCATCTTGGCGATGAACATGTGCCCCGAGGCGTCGGGGTGTGACTGGTTGGCCGAGTCGGCCCACGAAAACGCCACCCCGCGAAACAGCGCGTACTGCGTCAGATCGAGCACCGCGATGTTCTCTTCGGTGACCAGCTGCTGCAGCGTCTGGCGGATCGCGGCGCTCTGCGAGGCGAGCCCCTGCGTCATGGTCAGACCGGCGTAGATGATGTTGGTCACGCCGAGCGCCTTGATCTGGCCGATGAGCGTCTTCACGCGCGACTTGAAGGTCGCGATGCTGGCGCCGTCGACGAGGTCGTTGCGGCCGAGCTCGAGGATCACGAGGTCGCCGGCGGACAGCTGCGGCGCGAGCAAGGTCTGCACGGAGTTTTGCGAGATCGCGTCGGCGGCCGTGTAGACGTAGCCGCCGAAGTTGTTGACCGTGACGTTGGGGTAGCCGTAGTCGGCGCGAAGCATCTGCCCGAGCACAGCCGGGTAGACGTAGTTGTCTTTGATCGCGCGCGTCCACGAGTAGCCGTTGCCGAGATCCATCTGCAGCCCTTCCATCACACCGTCGCCGAGCGAGACGATCTTGAAGGGCTGCTTGTTGTTGAGCTTCTGTGCGATGGCCGAGACGTTGCTCGCACCGAGCACCAGCGCCGACGTGGAGAGGTCCTGATCGGGGCCCGTGGTGGCGCCGCCGAGGTTCTGCGGCGAGGCTGTCGATTCGAGGCCGACACGATCGATGATGTACGACGTCTCTTGCGAGGCGGCCTGCGCCAGCTCGAACGTCAGGAGCCAGTCGATGGCTTTGCCGGTGGTGTCGATGTTGAACTTCTGCCACTGGGTCGTCAGCTGCACCACGGTCGTCGCCGGGATGGTCGAGCGGAACACGCGCAGCGACACGTTGCGCGAGGCCTTGGCGTAGAACGTCAGGATCGCCGGCGAGAACGTCGCGCCGCGCTCGTGCTCGTACGAGATGCGCCCGATGGAGCCTGGCCGCGCGATGACCTTGAGCGCCACGCCGCCGGTAACGGCTTCCTTGGTGGCACGCGTGAGCGTCTCGATGGGCAGCTTGGGCGTGTTGCTCGTCATCCACGTGCCGAACCAAAGGCCCGTGTGTGACTCGAGCGTCTCGCCGGAAGACTTCAGAAAATCAACAAACTGCGCGTGCGCCGCCCCACCGCTCAACCCGAGCAGCAGCGCGGTGCACACGGCACACCGAATAAGCCGCATGCACACATTGTAGCCCAACGGGGTCACTCTCCAACTCGCAACGCGTGGAAACTGCGGCGCGTATAGACCGCATTGACATTTCCGCATACCGGACATTTCCGGTAAGCGGAAATGTCATTGTGGTCTATGCGCCGTTGGAAATCGGGAGGTTGGAGATCGGAGAGTGACCCCGATCAGGCGGGGTCGCCGGAGACGTAGGTGCGCTTGGCCCAGTCGGCGATGTTCTTCTTGGTGATCTTGTTCGACGTGGTCTTGGGCAGCGAGGAGAGGAACGTGACGTACTTGGGCACCATGAAGGGCTCGAGGCGCTGCGTGCACCACGCCACGACGTCGCGCGGCTTGTACTCTTTTTCGCCGGTCAGCACGAGGTAGGCCTTGATCGCCTGGCCGAGGACCTCGTCATCGACGCCGACGACGGCCGCCTCGCTCACGCCGCCCATGTTGTAGAGGCAGTTTTCCACCTCTTTGGGCGAGACCTTCTCGCCGCGGCTCTTGATGATGTCGTCGCGCCGCGAGACGAAGTAGAGGAAGCCCTCTTCGTCCATCTTGAAGAGGTCACCGCTGTAGAGGTGCATCTCGTTGGGCAGGTCGCCGGGCTTGAGCCGCTCGGCCGTCGCCTCGGGCTTCTCCCAGTAGCCCTTCATCACGTGCGGGCCGCGGATCACGAGCTCGCCCACGGTGTTGGGCGGGACGCGCTTACCGTCGGCGTCGACGATGAAGGTCTCCATGTTGGGCATCGCCTTGCCGACCGATTGCCACTTCGTGTTGATCAGCTCGGGATCGAGATAGGCGACGCGCTTGCACTCGGTCAGCCCGTACATCGAGAAGATGTTCGCGTTGGGGCAGATCGCTTGCATCGTCTCGATATGCGAGCTCGACAGCGCCGCCGCCGTGTTGGTCATGTACTTGACGGTCTCGAGCTTGAGCCCCTTGGCGACGAAGGCTTTGAGGATCGAGACGATGGTCGGCACGATCGGAAAGCCCGTGCACTGCTCTTTTTCGATCAGCTTCAACACCGGCGACGGGTAGTTGAACGAGCGTTCGAGCACCAGCGTGCCGCCAAACTGGTTGGTCATCAGCCACTGGTACATGCCGTAGTCGAACGACATCGGCAGCACGCTGCAGATCTTGTCGTCGGGCGTGTTGCGCAGGTAGGTCGTGATCGACTCGGCCGCCGAGACCATGTTGTGGTGCGTCAGCATCACGCCCTTGGGATCACCGGTGGTGCCCGAGGTGTAGATGATGCTCGCCAGATCGACGGGGATGTTGCGCGTGACGGGCAGCTTGTCCGACGCGGCGGCGAGCAGCTTCTCGAAGCTGTGCAGCTTCACCTTGGCGATGCTCGAGCGCGGCGGATCCTCGGTCTCGCTCTCCATCACCAGCAGCGCGTGCTGCACGTGCGGCGTGTGCGGGAAGACGTCCTGGAAGACACGCTCGAGCAGACCGTCGGTGATCACCGCCTTGGCGCGACAGTCGTTGAGCATGTACGTCAGCTTGTCGACCTTGGTCTGCGCGTTGATCACCGAGAAGACGGCGTCGGCGCGCAGGATGCCGAAGATCGCGATGCAGGTCTCGACCGAGTTGTCGAGATAGGTGCAGACGCGGTCGCCGCGCTGCACGCCGAGGTCACGCAGGCTGTTGGCGAGCTTGCTCGCCATGCGATCCACGTCGCCCCACGTCAAGCGCCGCTTCTTGACGATCAGCGCCTCTTTGTCGGGGTGACGTTGCGCGTTGCGCTCGAGGTACTCGTGAAGCAGCGTGACGTGGCTGACTCGCATGTGCGTGGCTCCCGCTCGGGCCTTAGCCCTTCTTGCGCTCGACGTAGGCGACGATGGCGTTGACGGAGTCGAAGTTCTCCGGCGTCGCGTCTTCGTTGTCGACCTCGAAACCAAAGGTGTCCTCGATGAAGAGGATCATCTCGAGGGCGCGCGCCGAGTCGACGATGTGAGCGCGCTCGAGCGACACGTCGTCCTTCAGCTGCGAGTCATCGCCGCCGTCGAGGAAGTTCATCAGGATGAATTCGCGGACCTGTGTACGGGTGTCGTCAGACATGTGTGTGGGCCTTTCGCGGCTTAGGGAACGTGCAAACGGTCGCCGGCGAGCATCACGATGTCCATGTCTGGGCGCTTGCCGAGCTCGATCTGTTTCCAACAGATGGGGATGCGCGTGATCTTGCCGTTGGCGCGCACGCGGATCAGCACCGTGTTGTCGGCGTCGGCAAAGCGCGTCATGCCCTGCGCCAGCGCGATGGCCTCGCTGACGGTGACGTACTTGTTGGGCGAGAACTGTCCGCCGCGCGCCACCTGACCGCTGACGGTGAAGCGGTAGCTGCGCACCTGATCGACCGCGATGGTCACCGGGGGCACGGTGGCGAGGAACTTCTTCAGGCGCATCGAGATCTCGGCCTTGAGCTGCGACGGATGGCGCCCGGCCGCCTTGATGTCGCCGATCAGCGCCATGGTGATCGTGCCGTCGGGGCGCACGATCGCCGGTGTCGAGAGGTCCTGGTTCTTCCAGACGTTGATGCGCAAGCTGTCGCCGATGCCGATCTGGTATTCGGCGCCAGGCTTACGCGGATCCGGTTCGCGCTTGTAGTTGTAGTTGCAGACCGGCGCGGGGCAGGCAGACAGCAACAGCAGCGCGGCGATGAGAACCGCAGAGAGGCGTAGCTTGCTCATCAGATCGAAATCCTGCTTTGGGCGTGAAACTACATTCAATGAAGGGTCGTAGGCTAACGAAGGACGCACGACCCCGCTAGTCCAAAATCGCGCGTTTGTGATACCGTTTTCGCTCCTTCGCTGTCCTGCGAGCAACCCGAGGAATCAATACGCATGTCGATCGGACACAAGGCGGTTCGCGGAGCCGCCTGGACGATCTTGAGCAGTGTCGGCGGCCGCGTCATCGGCGTGGTCGCCACACTGGTGCTCACTCGCTATATCGCCAAGGCCGACTACGGTGACGTGTCGGCCGTCGCCAGCGCCATCGTCATCACGGTGGACGAGCTGACGCGATTCGGCATCTTCAATTACATCGTCGCCAAGCCCGCCTCTGGTGCCATCGCGGCGTGGCACTGCACGGTCTATCACCTCGGCATCGGCTTGCCGGCGCTCGCCGCGGTGGTCGTCTTCCGGCGCCAGATCGTGCCGTTCTTCGGTTCCAAGGGCGCCGTCAAGTACATCCCCGGCATGGCAGCGGTGCTCGCCATCGAACGCATCGCCACCGGTCCTGAACGCATCCTCGCGCGCGACCTGCGCTTTCGCACCATCGCCGCTTCGAGCAGCGCGGCGCAGTTTCTGTACGCCGCCCTCGGCGTCGTGCTCGCCATGCAGAACTTCGGCGGCTACGCCATCGTGTGGGGCAACATCGGGCAGTGGGGCGTGTCGTTCATCTGGATGGCGCTCGCCGTGAAGTGGAGCGAGTGGCTCAAGCCGCACAAGCTCTCGATGGATCTGACGAAGAAGATCTTCGCCTTCGGCGTGCCGCTCGCCGTCGGCCACGCGGCGGGCTCGTTCGCGCGCACCTGGGACAACCTGTTGATGGCGCGCTACTTCGGCTCGGCGACCGCCGGCCAGTACGCGCTCGCCTACAACCTCGCTGACATCCCGGCGACCACCGTCGGCGAGCACATCGGCGACGTGCTGCTGCCGTCGTTCGCGCGCATGGACGACGAGGAGCGCGGTCAGGCGCTGATCCGCGCCAGCGCGCTGCTGGCGCTGGTGATGTTTCCGCTCGCCGTCGGCCTCGGATCGGTCGCCAACGCGCTGACCACCGCGATCTTCAACGAGGAGTGGGCTTCGATGTGGCCGATGGTCGCGGTGCTCTCGACGCTGTCGGTGGTGCGCCCCATCGGCTGGACGGTCAACTCGTTCCTGCAGGTGCTCAATCGGCCGCGCACGGTGATGATGCTCGAGATCACCAAGATCGGCATGCTGCTGCTGAGCATCGTGGTGCTGCAGCGCTTCGGGCCGCTGTGGACCTGCGCCGCGCCGGGCATCGCCTTCGGCGCCAACGCGATCCTGTCTTTGTGGATGGCGCGCTCGGCGGCCAACATCTCCATGCGCAAGCTGACGTGGGGCATGATCCCGCCGCTGTTTGCCTGCGTTCCGATGGCGGCGGCGGTGATCGGCTCGCACTACCTGTTCATGCAGATCGGCTGGGCTGGCGGCCCGAGCAAGTTCCTGCGCGTGGTGGTGCTCATCGCCGAGGTCGGCATCGGCGCCATCGTGTTCGTGCCTTCGGCGCTGGTGCTGGCGCCGACGGTCAGCCGCGAGTTCCTGCGCCTGGTCAAGACGGCGATCCTGCGTCGCGGCGGTGGTGGCGAGGACGAGGAAGAGGGCGAAGAGGGCGAAGAGGGCGAAGGCGAGCGCGCCGAGGGCGAAGGCGACGCGCCGAAGGCCGAAGCCGAGACCGACGAGCCGAAAGCCGACGACGACGCGCCGAAGGCCGACGACGACGACGACAAGAAGGAACCCGACAAGAGCTGATGCCTCTTCACCCGAGAAGCGCCCTGGCGCTCGCGCTGCTCGCCACGCTGGCGTGCGCCTGTCCTTCCAAAACGAACGGTCCGGGCGGCGGTGGCGGTGGCGGCTCGTCGAGCGTGATCGGCAAGACGTTCCCGCTCGCCGACGCGGCCCTGCGCTCGCGCCTGATCTACGGCGTGGTGGGCCCTAATATTAAGGTGCGGCCGAGCCAGGTCGTCGCGGTGGCGCCGGGTGCGCGCATCAAGGCCGGCCGCAACGAGTTCGAGTCCTTCCAGGTGCTGCTGAGCGCCAAGTCGGGCAACATCCCGGGCCTCTCGCTGGCGCTCTCCAAGCCGCTCACCGGCCCTGGCGGCGCCACCATCCCGCCGGCCAACGTCACGCTCTTTCGCGAGACCTACTACACGGTCAAGGTCGCCTCCAACAACGAGGGCGGCGCTGGGCCGTGGCCGGATCCGCTGATCCCCGACGTCGACGTCTTCTATGGCGAGAAGCGACGCGCCTTTCCGATCATCGCGCGCGAAAAACAGTCGCGCATGGTGTGGGTCGACGTGCTGGTGCCGATGAACGCCAAGCCGGGCGACTACCGCGGCGAGCTCGTCGTGCTCGCCGGCACGCGCAAGGCCGGCAGCATCCCCATCGCGCTCCACGTCGGCAACTTCACGCTGCCCTCCACGGCGTCGCTGGCCTCGGCGTTCAACATGGACTACGCGCAGCCCTGCAAGGCGCACACGGGCACCGACAGCTGCGACAAGAACTGGAGCGAGAAGGCCGCCTATCGCATGCGCGAGCTGTACGTTCGCAGCGCGCTCGACCACCGCTTCACGATCTTCACCCTCGCCTTCCAGCCGCCGTTCGGCGCCAGTCAGAAGATCTTCCTCGAGCACATGGGTGGCTTTCTCGACGGCACGGGCAAGACGCGGCTCAAGGGCGCCAAGGTCACCACGGTGCGCCTCGACGGCAACAACAAGCTGGCGCAGTGGCTCGCCTTCGCCAAGCGCTACAACTTCTACGACCGCCTGATCTACTACCCGGTCGACGAGCCGGGCGAGCAGCACGAGTGGGACAAGTTCAAGGCCGCCGCCGAGCGCCTGCACAAGATCGACCCCAAGGCGCGCGTCTTGATGACGGCCTCCATCGGCGACTCCGAAAAGCACGGCGTCGCGGGGGTCATCGACGTCTTCGTGCCGGTGATCAACGAGGTCGAGCCGCACCCCTCCGACGAGAAGGGCGGCCCCAAGAACCGCCTGCCGCTCTACAAGAAGTGGATGGCAAAAAAGTCTAACCGCGCGCTGTGGGGCTATCAGTCCTGCATGTCGCACGGCTGCGGCGCGTGCGGTCAGCCCTCGACCAACAAGAGCGACCACGGCTGGCCCAACCGCGTCATCGACAGCAAGGCCGTGCAGAACCGCGCCTTCCCGTGGGTCGCCTTCCTCAACGACATCAAAGCCGAGCTCTACTTCGAGGTCGCCGAGCAGCTCAGCACCGCCTGGAACCCCAACGGCCAGTGCAAGTTCAGCGGCTCCGGCGACGGCACGATGTACTACCCGGGCAAGCCCGAGATCATCGGCGGCAAGTCACACATCCCGGTAAGCTCGATCCGCATCAAGCTCACGCGCGAGGGCATGGAGGACTACGAGTACCTCGTGCTCGCCGCCAAGAAGGACCGCGCCAAGGCGCTCGCCATCGCGCGCGAGCTGTTCCCGCACGCCTACGAATGTGACCAGCCGCCCGCCAAGCTCGAGGCGGCGCGCGACAAACTCTTCGCCCTGCTCGACAAGTAACGAATGTTCAACATCCGACACGCAACGCTGCTGCTCGTCCTCCCGCTGCTCGCCTGCACCGCGTGCAACGAGACGGTCAAGAAGCCGCCCAAGAACCAGAAGCGGCCCGTCCGCAACAAGACCACGCCCCCGCGCGCCGAGGGTTGGGTGCCGCCGTCGTCGCCGGGCGCCAACGCCGGCCTCAAGAGCGCCGACACCGCCGTCGCGCCCTGCGGCGGCAGCGTGCTGTGCGTCGGCGGCGGCGCCAAGCACAAGACCATCGGCGCTGCCGTCGCCGCGGCCGCCGACGGCGCGACGATCCAGGTCGCCGGCGGCACCTACAAAGAGAACGTCGTCGTCAAAGAGAAGGGCGTCGTGCTGCGCGGCGGCTTCTCGGATGACTTCAAGAGCCGCGACGCCGCAGCCAACGTCACGCGCATCGAAGGCGTGCGCGGCGAGGCTGCGCTGGCGTTCCTCGAGGCCAAGACCAGCGCCGTCGACGGCTTCGTGATCACCAAGGGCACCGGCAACGAGCTCAACAAGAAGTACTACATCCTCGGCGGCGGCATCTACGCGCGCCAGACGACGATCACCATCAGCCACAACGTCGTCGAGAAGAACGACATCTTCACCGGTCACAACAACAAGGAGAGCGCTGGCGGCGGCATCTACGTCGACAAGTGCCAGGCGACGGTGAAGCTCAACATCGTGCGCGACAACAAGTCAGGGCGCGGCGCGCTGGCGGCCAGCGGCGGCAAAGTGCGCATCGAGGCCAACGTCGTCACCGGCAACGTCGCGGTGGGCGATCACGGCGGCGGCATCTACGTCGAGGGCCCGGCGATCGAGATCGTCGGCAACTACATCGCGCGCAACCAGGTGCAGTGGAAAGAAGGCGCCTGGGGCGGCGGCATCCTCGTCTACAACAAGGGCACCGTGGCGTCGATGCGCGGCAACATCATCACCGCCAACCACGCCACCGGCGCCGGCTCGGGCACGTTCATCGACGACGGCGCGCGCGTGACGATGGCCAACGAGCTGATCTACGCCAACAAGTGCGCGCGCGACGGCGGCAGCGGGCTCTACGTCGACGGCGCCGACGACGGCACCGGCTCCACGGTGCTCGTGATGAACAGCACCATCGTCAACCACCCCTGCAAGACGGGCTTCAAGGCGGCGGTCTACGTCGAGCACAAGTCCGAAGCCGTCATCAAGAGCAGCATCATCTGGGGCAACGACGGCGATGACTTCGAGGTCGACAAGACGTCGAAGATCAAGGTCACGCACAGCATCGTCAAAGAGCAGCTCAAGGGCAAACAGAAGCGCTACTACGGCGAGGGTGTGCTGTTCGTCGACCCGATGTTCGCCAACGCGGCGGGCGGCGACTTTCACCTCAAGTCGACGGGCGGACGCTGGGACGGCAAGGCCAAGAGCTGGGTCAAAGACGCGCAGCACAGCCCCGCGATCGACAGCGGCGATCCCAAGGCGCCCGTCGCCGAGGAGACCGCGCCCAACGGCGACCGCATCAACATGGGTGTGTACGGCGGTACAGCACAAGCGAGCCGCTCGAAGTGACGGCGATTGACACGGTGAGCTCACACCGATACACGAGGACACATGGCCGAAGGAAAGCTGTTCAATAGCCTGTACAAGGTGGCGCGGCCGCTGGCCAAGCGCTTCGTCTTCAACACCATCGAGCCGACGGCGAGCAACCGCTGGCTCTTCTCGAGCCTCTACCAGTTCAACTGGTTCGCGCGCGAGTTCTTCGAGTGGGGTCGCCGCTCGCTGTTCGCCACGCCGATGTTCCTCTCGCAGTGCGCGTCGCACGGCACCAACATCGTCGCCGAGCGGCTGCCGTACATCACCGGCCCCTGCAACATCGAGCTGGGCAACGACATCCGCTTTGGCGGCACGTTCGTGGTGATGCCCTCGGGGCACGGCACGCCGCCGACGCTCAAGATCGGCAACGGCGTGTTCTTCGGCCACGAGATCGCGATCGGCCTCGGCCAGCGCGTCGAGATCGGCAACCTGGTCGCCATCGGCGGCCCGACCTTCATCACCGACACCGAAGGTCACAGCAACTACGATCCCGATCGCCCGATCTGGGAGGTGCCCGCCAGCGAGGACGACATCGCGCCGGTGATCATCGAAGATCAGGTGCAGATCGCGCAGAGCTGCGTGATCCTCAAGGGCGTGCGCATCGGCGCGCGCTCGGTGATCGGCGCCGGCTCGGTGGTTCGCTCCAACATCCCACCTGACTCGGTGGTGATGGGCAACCCAGCGCGCGTCGTAAAACGCATGAAGCGCGACGAAGAGCCAGCCCCTGCCGCCAAGGCCGAAGCCGCGAAGTAAGGCGACGAGACGACGAGAGGCGTGGAGCCGTGACGACCTACCGCATCATCTCCAATATCGAAACGCTGCCGGCAGACCTCGGCAACGGCGCCCACATCGAGCACACGTTCTCGGCGTTGCCGGCCAGCCCGCCGACGCTCGGCGTCCAGCTGCAGCTGTCGTCGTACAAGTACGACGCGGTCGTGCTCGACATGCCGCCCTACTCGCAGCTGCGCACGCTGTGTGCGCTGCGCGCGGTGATGCCCTTCAACAAGGCCAAGCTGGTGCTGGTGGACTTGATCCTGCCGCCGCCGCACACCTTCATGCAGAAGGCCAAGGCGCAGCTCTATCGCCAGCTGCTCAAGCAGGCCGATCTGCTGCTGCTGTTCATGAAGGACACCTCGGGCATCAAGCGCTACTACGGCATCCCGCCCGAGAAGTGCCGCTACATCCCGTTCAAGGTCAACGACTTCGACAAGCTCTCGGCGATGGCCAAGATCGACGGCGACTACATCTGGGCCGGCGGCCGCTCGCACCGTGACTACGACACGTTCACGCGCGCTGTCTCGGCGGCGGGCTTCCCGACGCGCATCACCGCGCCCAAGCTTGACGAGCAGCGCCAGCACGGCAGCGACTTCGCGGGCCACACGCTGCCGCCGCACGTGCAGCTGATCCACGACGACGGCACCAACGAGTCGTGGAACCGCACCATCGCCGACGCCAAGATGGTCGTCATGCCGGTCAAGAAGGGCGTCGTCTCGCCGGCCGGCGTCAGCGCCTACCTGGTGGCGATGGCGCTCAAGAAGTGCGTGATCATCAGCAACTGTCCGGCCGTCGACGGCATCCTCGAGAACGACAAGCACGCCATCATCGTGCCGCCAGGCGACGTCGATGCGCTCAAGAACGCGATCACGCGCGCCTGGACCGACGACGAGTATCGCAACCGCATCGCCGAAAATGGCTATCAATACGCCATGTCGCTCGGCGGCACCGACCAGCTGCGCCACAACATCGCCAAAGCCACCGTAGAGTACCTGCAGGGGTACTAGGCGCGCAGCTGTGGGCGGGTCACACCCGCCCGCCATCGTGCTACGCTAGCCCGATGGACACCTCCAAGTTTGATTTCGACAAGCTGGCCGCCGAATACGGCACGCCGTTTTATCTCTACGACATGGATCAGGCGGTCGCGCACTACAACGCGATCACCAAGCACCTGCCCTCGCAGGTCGGCGTCTATTACTGCATCAAGGCCAACAACAACCCGCGCGTGATGTCGATCTTCAAAGACCACGTGCCGGGCATCGATATCTCGTCGATCGGCGAGCTCGATCTGGCGACGGCCGTGGGCTACACGCCGCAGCAGATGAGCTTCGCGGGCCCGGGCAAGTCCGACAACGAGCTTCGCCGCGCGGTGGAAAACGACATCCACCTGCTCAGCATCGAGTCGCACAACGAGCTCACGCGGCTGATCGCGATCTGCAAAGAGATGGGCAAGCGGATCAACGTCACGATCCGCATCAACCCGCTGTCGATCCCCAACGCCTTCAACATGAAGATGGGTGGTCGCCCGTCGCAGTTCGGCGTACCCGAGGAAGATGTCGATCCGACGGTGGAGCTCGCCAAGAACGCCGCTGAGATCGAGCTCAAGGGCATCCACGTGTTCTCGGGCACGCAGTGCCTCGACCAGCCCTCGATCATCGAGAACCTCAAGCAGACGCTGAGCATCAGCGCGCGCATCGCCCGCGAGCACGATATCAAGCCCGAGATCATCAACCTCGGCGGCGGCTTCGGCGTGCCCTACTTCCCCGGCCAGGAGGCGATGGACGTCGACTCGCTGTCCAAAGAGGCGGGCGCCACCATCGAGGCATTTGTCGCCGATGAGCCGCGCTGCAAGGACACGCAGTTCTTCTTCGAGCTCGGCCGCTACATGATCGGTTTCTTCGGCGTCTACGTCACGCGCGTGCTCGACATCAAGGAGACACGCGGCAAACGCTTCGTGATCATGGACGGCGGCATGAACCACTGCTTCGCCGCCACCGGCAACTTCGGCCAGCTGGTCAAGAAGAACTACCCGGTGCTCAACCTCAGCCACAGCGACGCCGCGGCGAGCAAGTGCGAGGTCGTGGGGCCGCTCTGCACGCCGCTCGACTCCATGGCGCGCAACATCGAGATGCCCGCCGCCGAGATCGGCGACCTGATCTGCTTCAACAACTGCGGCGCCTACAGCTACAGCGCCAGCCCGCTGTTGTTCCTCGGCCACGACACGCCGCCCGAGGTGGTGCACTACAAGGGCGAGCGGCAGATCGCGCGACCGCGCCGGCCCGGCACGTTCTTCACGTAAGCCTTTTAGCTAGGCGCCTTCGCGCCCCCTATCGCCATCAACTCTGACGAGAGGATCGGGCTGTGAAGTCTCCCTTCGCCTACATCTCCGAGAAACGCCTGCAGGACTGGGCCGGTGGTTACTTCAAGCACTGGCTGAAGAGCGCGCGCGAGCCCAAGTACGAGGGCACGCGGCACCTCCTGTTCTCGCTCTGCGATCACTACGAGCCGCTCTATGGCATGGCGCCCGACTCGGTGGGCGTCGATCGCGTCGCGGCCTGGGAAGAGAAGTACCCCATCGTCTGCGGACAGTTTCGCGACGCCGATGGCTTTCATCCGCGCCACTCGTTCTTCTTTCCTGGCGAGGAGTACCGGCCGGTCTTTCTCGACAAGCTGGCCAACCTGGTCAAGGGCGGCTTCGGCGAGGTGGAGCTTCACCTGCACCACGACGCCGACACGCCGGAGAACTTGCGCCACGAGATCCTCGAGTACCTCGACACCTACGCGCAGCACGGCCACCTCACGCGCGACGCTGATGGGCGCATCCGCTACGCCTTCATCCACGGCAACTGGGCGCTGTGCAACGCGCGCGCCGACAGCCGCTTTTGCGGCGTCGACGAGGAGCTGCCGCTGCTCTTCGACACGGGCTGCTACGCCGACTACACGTTCCCGGCCGCGCCGAGCGAGTGTCAGCCGAGCATCGTCAATCAGATCTACTGGCCGAGCGGCGACCTGGCGCGCAAACGCGCCTACGAGACGGGCACGCGCGCGCGCGTCGGCGAGAAGATGGACGACCGCGTGCTGATCATTCAGGGCCCGCTGGCGTTGAACCTGCGCACCTCGAAGCTGCCGCCCATGCGCGTCGAGAACACCAACCTCACCGGCACCGACAGGCCGTCGCTGTCACGCATCAAGAGCTGGGTCGCGCAGAACATCCACGTCGAGGGGCGGCCCGAGTGGGTCTTCGTCAAGACCTACACCCACGGCGCGCCCGAGGACACGGCCATCGAGCTGCTCGGCGACGGCGGCTTCACGCTGCACCAGGAGCTGCGCGACCACTTCAACGACGGCGAAAAGTGGCAGCTTCACTACGTGACGGCGCGCGAGATGTACAACATCGCCATCGCGGCGATGGACGGCAAGTCGGGCAACCCCGGCGAGTATCGGGACTACGTGCTGCCCCCGCCGCCTGTCTGCAGCAGCAAGGGCAAGCGCTCTAGGCGTTAGGTTTCCTGCGCTTCGGCCGCTTTCAGTGGCTGGGCTGCGACCCTCGGATGCTGCTATCATCAGCGGCACCATGACGCCCAACAATCCACAACAAGCCCCCGAGATGCTCACCGGTGGAGATCAGCTCCACCGAGTGCTTTCCCTGATCCGTCGATCCTTTCGCCACTTCGGCAAGGCGATGCTGATCGTGATCGTCGGCGGTGGTCTGTCGGTAGCGCTGGCGCTGACCCGACCGAGGATATTCAAGTCCGAGGTCACGATCCTCTACCGCCAAGCCATCGACGAATCCGTCGTCACCAACGTGGCCGCTGGCACCAACAAGACCAGCGCCAAGGAGATCGGCGCGCGCTTGCAGGAGCTCCTGCTGGCGCGCCCGCAGCTGCGCGAGATCATCAAGAAGCACAAGCTCTATCCCAAGATGACCTCGAAGAAGCAGTGGGTGCAGGCGGTCGATCAGATGCGCAAGAAGATCGGCTTCCGCATCGGCCGCGGCGACACCTACCACATCGACTTCAAGGCCTCGACGGCTGACCTCGCCTACGCGGTGACCAAGGATCTTGCGGCGTCGCTGATCTCGCAGGACGCGGCGCTCAGGCGCGAACAGAGCCAGGCCACGCTCGACTTCATCGCCGCCGAGCGCAAGCGCGTGCAGGACCAACTGAGCAAGAAGGAAAAGGAGCTGGCCGAGTTCATCCGCCAGAACCCGACGTTCGCGCAGGTCGACGCCAAGGCGGCCGGTATCGCCATCCGCGCGACGCAGATGCTCGAGAAGAAGGGCGACCCCACGCTGCGCGCGCTCGAGCGCCAGGCGCAGCGCTATCGCGCGCTGCTGGCGAACAAGCCGGTCCCCGTGCGCACGCCGCTCGATCCGCGGCTGGCGCGTGAGAAGGAGTCTGCCGAGACCGAGCTTCGCGAGGCGCGCGCCAACTACGACGCCAAGCGGCGCGAGTTCACCGGCGCCCACCCCGACCTCGTGGCCGCCAAGGCGCGCTACGGGCTGGCCAGGGCGCGTCTGGCGCGCGTGATGCGCGACGTGCGCGCCAAGCAGCGTGCGCGAGCGCCGGTCAAGGTCGCCTCGGGCGACAAGGCGCGTATGCGCACCGAGCTGGCGAGCCTGATCAAGCAGATCGCCGAGTACAAGCGCAACAAGAAGAAGCAGCCCAAGCTCAGCAGCGCCAGCCGCATCGTCGCGCTCGAGACCAAGTGGCAGCGACTCAATCGCGAGGTCAAAGACTCGCGCGAGCGCGCGATCAAGCTCGAGCAGCGCGAGTTCAAGGCGATCCTCAAGACGTCGAGCGGCAGCGCGCAGAAGGGCACGCAGCTGTCGATCATCGACCCGGCCTATCTGCCGACCCGGCCATCGGGCGCGGGCCGCGGCGTGATCGTCATCGGCGGCGTCGGCGTTGCGATCGTCATCGGCGGCCTGTTGATGCTGGCCCTCGGCTTCGTCGACGACCGCGTCTACGACCGGCTCGATCTGGAGCGCCTCAAGATGGTCGACGTATTGATCGAGGTGCCCAAGGCCTCGCGCAAGGAGCGCCGTCAGGTGCAAAAGGCGGTCAAGGCGCGGGTCAAAGCCAAGCCCGCACCCAAGGGGTAGCGGGGCGGAAGCGTGGCTGGTGGCAACAAAGGCGGCGGCGGCGAGCAGGAGCCGCGCAAGACCGCGGCTGGCACGCTCGGCGGCGAGCTTGACGCCGCCGACGCCAGCGATCCGTACGGCAGCGAGGTCTTCTCGGCCGACATCGCCGAGGGCGTCTTCACCGCGCAAGCGCAGGCCGTCTACGACGACGTGCGCATGCACGCGCCGGAGGCGATGGCGCCCGAGCACCTGCAGCTCGACGATGTCCCCAACCTAGACGAGCTCCCCGAAGACTTCGCTGTCCGCACGCTGATCGCGTCGGCAGCGCCGCGCAGAAAGCCCGCGTCGAGTGAGGCGCACAAGGTCGCGCAGCAGGTCGCGCCGGCCGTGGCGCCTCGGCGCGTCCCCATCGAGGTCAAGAACGTCGCCGCCGAGCTCAAGGACGACCGGCTGGTGATGCACCTGGCGCCCAAGTCCGCGCGCGCGGCGGCGTTTCGCATGCTGCGCTACAAGCTCGTCGAGCGCGGCCATCCCCGCACGGTGGCGATCACGAGCGCCGAGCCGCGAGACGGCAAGACGACCTGCGCCGCCAACCTCGCGCTGGCGATGGCCGAGTGCGGGCGCGCACGCGTGCTGCTCGTCGACGCGAACTTGCGACGCCCGCGGCTCGCGGCGGTGCTCGGCTTTTTGCCCGACCACTGCGTGCTCGAGCAGCTCGACGAGCACAAGGTCACGCCCGACAAGCCGTGGAAGGTCACGGCCATCTCGCCGTGGCTGCACGTGCTGGCCGCCGACCCGCGCACGTTCAAGCGCCGCAAGGTGCTCGACACGCCGGCGCTCGAAGGCGGCATCGCGCAGCTCAAGCAAGTCGGCTACGACTACATCGTGCTCGACGGCCCCGCCGTGCTCGGCCACGCCGACGCCAACGTCCTGCAGGACACGGCCGACGGCGTGCTCTTCGCCATGTGGGCCACGACGTCGCGCATCAAGCCGCTGCGGCGCGCCATGCGCCAGCTGCAGCAGGACAAGCTCAAGGGCGTCGCGATCCTCGAGGTCTGAGGATGCGCACGCGCTCGCTGACCTGCGCCCGGCTCCTGCTGCTGCTCGTGATGCCCGCGGCCAGCGCCTGCTCGCCGCGCGCGATCGACCCCGGCAGCGACGGCCCCAGCCCGAAGGTGCCACGCGACGCGTCGCTCGATCGCTCGCGCGACAGCAAGCGCCCCGAGCTCGACGTGCTGCCCGCAGACATGCGCCGCCCTGACGTTAGTGTGCCCGACACGCTGCCGAGCTGCCCACCCAAGGGCACCGGCCTGTGCTATGCGCCATTCAAGGCCGTGCTCGTCGGATGCGCTTGCGGGCCTGCCGCCGACTTCACTAGCTGCACCAACAACCACGCACCACGCGCCGGCCCCTACGAGCCCGCCTACCGCGCGCTGCTCGAGTGCGTGCGCACCAAGTGCCTGCCCAAGGTCGGCTGCGCCCAGAACGGCTACGCCCTGCTCGACTGCGCCGCGCTCGAGTGCACGACGCTGTTCAACTGCTGCAGCGAGTAGGCGCTCTGGCCTGCTACGCGCGGCGGCGACGCAGCGCGAAGATGAAGAGCAACCACAGTCCTAGCGGCAGCAGCATCGTGCGACCCGCGACATCGCCGGCGACGTTGCAGCCGCTGCTGCTGCTGCTGCCGCTGCTAGCGTCCGCCGCGGCGTCTCTGGTCACGCCGAAGTCTGGGATCGGCAGTGTGTCGGGCTTGCTGCAGCCGAGGTCGAAGGCGCGCGTGAAGCCGCCGTCGTCGGCGCAGGGCAGCGAGGGCCTGGAGAAGGGGCGGCACTCGGTAAAGCAGCCGTTGGGCGAGACGACGCAGCCTTGCCCGCCCCAACACTCGCGGTCGCATTCGCAAGGCTGCAGGCCGCCGTCCGCGCGCACCTCTGTCGCGCTGGCCGTGATCAGCAGCAGCGCGAGCAGCGCCGCGCGCGGCCGCACCCTAGCTTCCGCCACCGGCCGCGCCGCCGCCGCCAGCGCCGCCAGCACCGCCAGCACCACCCGCACCGCCAGCACCGCCGTTGCTTCCACCGCCGCCCTGGCGCTGACCGCTGCTGCGACCGGGCGTGGGATCGAACAGCTGCTGCCAGCGCGTGCTGTCGAGCCGCGTGCCGCCGCGCTGGCCGATCTGGCGCGGCAGCGGGCGCGTGGTGCGCACGCGCTGGCCGGGGATGCGGACGGTGATGCCGAGCAGCGTGGTGTGGCGATTGAAGCCGCGCGTGATGAGCTGTCGGCCGACGCCAGGCGATTCCTCGATACAGGCGTTGTCGCCGGTGGTGGGCACGCACTGGAAGCCGAGCAGGTCGGTCTGGCCGTTGAACTGGTAGCGCAGGTTGACGTCGAAGTTCTGGTTGACCTGCCAGGTCAGGCCCGCCTCGGCGAAGTAGACGTGTGCGTTGCCGACGAAGCCCGAGGTGGTGTCCTGCAGGTCGAGCGCCGTTACGAAGCTGTACAGGCCGCGCAGGGTGAGAAACCAGCGCTCGCGGAAGATCTTGCCCAGCGGAATGCTCGCCTGCAGCGATGACTCGGCCACGCGGAAGGTCTGGCCCAGCTGCAGGTTGGGCTGCAGGGTGAAGTTCTCGCCGGCGATGATACGGATGCGGCGACGCTCGAAGGTCAGCGAGGCGCGCCCCACCGGCTGCAGATAGATTTCACCCCAGGCGAAGCTGGTGGAGGCCTCGAGGATGCCGGCGCCGACCGACCCGGCGAGGTAGCGGCCGATGTCGAAGCTGTAGCTCGCCAGCAAGCTCGACGTCTGCAGGTGCTGCTGTTGGATGAAGCAGCCCGGGCGGCCTTGCGGATCGACGGTGCACAGCGGCGACGTCGCCTGCTGGGTGGCGTCGTAGAGCTCGAAGTTGGTGAAGTAGCGCCCCTGCAGATCGATGCTGAAGCTCATCGTGCGGTTGATGCGGTACGAGTAGCCGATGCGCGGCTCGATCTGCATGTTGGACGTCTGCGGCTGGTTGCCGAAGTCGATCGGGTGAAAGAGGTCTGCAGACAACGTCTGGTTGATCGTGTGCATCGAGCCGACGCCGATCTGCAGGCTCTCGGCGAGACGCGCCGAGATAAACGTCACGTTGGCGGCCTGGTTGAGCTGTCCAGGCTGCGGGACCTGCGGAAAGGCGTTCTGCCGGCCTTGCTGGAAGTTGGCGTTGAGCGCGAAGCGGCTGCGCCGCCCGGTGAGCGAGAGCAGGATGTAGTCTGCGATGTTGGCGTACGACGTGGCGCTCGAGTTGCGGTAGTAGAGCGTCGCGTTGAACGTGTAACGCAGCTGGTGGATCACGCGCGCGCTGCGATACATCAGCTGCAGCTCGGGGCGCAGCTCGGTGAAGCCATCGGGCGTCAGCGTTCCGCTCTGCGCGGGATCCTGTCCCGGGGTCGGATCGCTGGTGTAGCCCGTGGTGGCCTGCCCGGTGGCTTGCAGAGACACCTGCGCGCCAACGCGCGAGGGCAGCGCGAGCAACAAGGTGAACGTGAGGAGAAACAGCGGCGCCCGCGCGATCGGGGCGCATCGGGTTCGGCACATGATGGGCCCGACTATAGCCCAAACGTCGCGCCGAGTGATCGTGATATGCTGCGTGGCTATGAGCAGCGGCGGAACGCAGGGGCTCGACTTCGACCTCATCGACGGCGACGCCAACCCTTCGCTCTACGCCGAGTGCATCCGCATCGCGCGCGCGCTGCGCGACAGCGGCGCGAAGACCATCGGTTTCTGGCCGGCCGCCGCAAACGTCGCCGTGCCGCCGCTGGCGATCCAGCTCGCCATGGCCCTCAGCCAGCTGGTGCGCGCCAAGGTCGCCTTCATCGACGCCAACGTCTTCATGCCCGCGCTGCCGGTGACGGGCGGCGCCGATGACGCGTCGGGATCGATCTTCGACATCAAGTACATCCACGACCACCTGGCGCTCGTGATCCCCAAGTGGGTCGGCGAGGTGGGCGCTGGCGTGCCCCAGCTCAAGGCGATGATCGCCTCCAACCGCGAGCGCTTCCGCTACATGCTCGTCGACCTGACGGGCTTCGACGAGATCGGCGACCAGCTCAACGCGGTCGACCTGCTCGACGGCACGGTGATCGTCGGCCTCGCCGGCAAGACCCGAGAGACCGAGCTGTTGCGGGTGCAGTTTCAGCTGCCCGAAGACCGCAACCTCGGCGTGGTGCTGGTCGGCGGCCGCAGCCTCGAAGCCGGCGAGCCCTAGCCCACCGCCGCCGCCGCCGCCGCCGCCGCGCCGCTAGCTGAGGCTGGCGTGCAGCGAGATCAGCTTCTCGCTCTCGAGCTCCCAGTTGTAGCGCTCGAGGATGAACTTCTGCGCCCGCTCGCCCATGGCGCGCGCGTCTTCGGGTTTTTCGGCGAACCACAGCATCGCCTTGGCGATGGCGTCGACGTTGGACGGATCGACGAAGTGGCCCACGTTGTCGGCCTCGGTGAGGTACGAGCGCCAGGTGGGGAAATCGCTGGCGATGAACGGCGTACCGAAGCGCATGTACTCGAAGAGCTTGTTCGGGTTGATGGTCTTGTAGTCGGCGCGGTCGAGGAACGTGATCATGCCGACGTCCGCGGCGCCGATGTACGAGAAGGCCTCGGCCTGCGGGAGCTGGCCGAAGAAATCGACGTACTGCCAGCCCGGGTGCTGCTTCCAGCGCTCGAGCGCGGCCTCGTCGCCCTTGGACGGCGCGCCGATGAGCCACATGCGCGCCGGCTTCTTCTCGTTGACCTTCGCCAGCGCGCCGAGCATCTCGAGCAGGCCGCGATCCTCGCTGATGCGACCGACGAAGACGACACGCAACACACCCGGCTCGCGCTCCTGCTCGTGCTTGGCGGCGCGCGAGAGCGCCTCGTCGATGAGCGGGCCGCTGGCGATGGGCGGGTTCTCGATGAGCACGTTGCGGCGGCCGATGTCCGTCTGGCCGCGCTGCGTGACGACCACCGCGTCGAGGATGGTGCCGATGCCGCGCTCCATGGCGTCGACGAGCTTGGCCACCGTCGAGCGCGCCGGCTTGGGCAGCCACGTCTTGGTGAGGATCAGCTTGGCGAAGTCCTCGTGCGTGTCGTAGACGACCTTGCGTCCGAAGGCCTTGAGCACCAGCCCGACGAGCAGCGTGTCGGGGTTGTGCATGTGCACCACCTTCGCGCCCGTTCGCAGCACCTCCGCGGCGTAGACCGGCTGCAGCGCGAACCGATGCAGGCGATTCTTCGGCTTCTGCAGCGCCTTGACGTGCACGCCGCTGTCTTCGCGGTCGGACTCGGCCTGCGCCAGCAGCGTGACGTCAAAGCCTGCCGCCGCCAGCGACTTGGCCTCCTTCTGGAACACGCGGATGTCCCAGTAGGGGTGAACGGGTGCGAAAACGCAGATCTTGCCGGAGTTGTCGCTCGCCATGGGCCCACTGGTAACAAAGGAGCGCGGCTTTAGGCAAGCGGCTTGATCGCGCAGCTAGAGAGTGACTGTCTCGTTGTCGAGGCGGCGTCCGTCTTCGAGCCTGGCGGGCGCATCGGCGCGGATCTCGACATCGCCGACGATGGTGACGTCGCGGCCGAAGGTCACGTCGCCGTGCACGCGCAAGCTGCGGCAACGCACCAGGCTCGGCGGCGAGGGGAAACGCTCGGCGAGCTCGCCGGCGCCCTTGTAGAAGGCCGCGTCGAGCTCGATCAGCGGCGGCCCCAGCGCCGCGTCGCGCGCAGGGTTGGGGCGAACGCCGCCGGCGTCATCGACGATGTAGGCGTCCGACGAGACGGCGAGCAGATCCGACGTGCTCTTGACCGGTGCGAAGCGCGTGCGCGGCACGCGGATGCCCGCGGCGTTGTCGAACGAGCCCACCGCGGCGCCCATCGCCGTCTCGAGCTGCACCACCTCCACGCCGCGAACCTTCTTGGGGTTGACGATCAGCGGCAGCTCGAGCGTGCCCTGCGCGAGGCGCGAGCGCAGCGCGTCGAGGCGCCACCACAGGCTGTTGGTGTTGAACACCGAGAGCACCTCGATGTCCTCGAAGTCGGCGATGCGCTCGGGTTCCACCTGCGCGCGCTCGAGCAGCATCAGCCGCCCCGCGCGGCGCGCCAGCGTGCCGCCCTTCTTGTCGGCCGCCGTCTTGTCGGTGACCTCCATCGCGAACTCGATCTCGCTCGCGTCGAGATAGCCGAGCAGCCCGGTATCGACCGTCGCGCCGAGGTTATCGACGTTGGAGACAAAGGCCCACTCGTAGCCCTCGTCGAGGAGCCGGTCGAGCAGCCCAGAGGCCCACAGCGCCAGATAGATATCGCCATGGCCGGGCGGCGCCCAGTCGGCCTCGCCGCCCAGCGAAAGCGGCGCTCCGCTCTCGCGCACGATGCGCGGTACGCGGTGCTGCAGAAAGTCGAGCGGCAGGTCCTCGGGCTGCTGCGAAAAACCGATGCGCTCGAGCAGCGCCAGGCTCTCTTGCTGCGTGTTGAACGAGTCCATCAGCAACAGCGGCGTGCGCGCCCCGTGCCGCTCGCGCAGGCGCCGGATCTGCTCGGCCACCAGCTCGAGGAAACAGCGCCCCTCGCGCACCGGGATCAACGACTTGGGCCCGTCGAGCTTCATCGTCGTGCCGAGCCCGCCGTTGAGCTTGATCACCACCAGCTTGTCGAGAAGCTTCGTGCCCGCCTCGCGAAAGCGCTCCGTCTCGCCGGCGTCGATGATGTCCGCGGCCTCGGGCGGATCGAGCTCGCCCCACGGGATACGCCCGCTCTCGCCAGCCCGATAGGCCTCGTAGTGGCGGCGGAAGACGGAGATCAGCGCATCCGGCAAAGCGGCGGCGCGCATCTTGGCTTCGATGGGCGTGAAGGGATCGCTCATGGCGGGGGGACGATAACACGGTGGGATTGGGGAACGCCGGGAGTGGGGAACGACGAGCTTGAATACGTGAACGACGGAACAAGGAACGCGAATTCCGAATTCCGTCGCCGCAACCACGAACGTGGCGAAGCGGGATCAGGTTCGTCAGTTGGGCCCGGCAACACAACGGCGAGTGCGCCCGCCACGAAAGGCCCCCACCGCTCCAACGAGCGACGCGAGCGAAGCGAGGCGTCTCGGGGGTGAGCCGCGCGGATTCACTCCGCGCGGCGAGGGGGGCTCGAAGAGCCCCCCTGAAGGACTCTGACCGCTAGAAGCGCGCGCAGGCGCGCGCTTCTATCAGGTCAATTCTGCTGGCAGTCGTTGTTGAGGCAGCAGACTTGGCTCTTGCAGGTCAGGCCACTAGCGCAGTCGCTGTTGATGATGCACTGGAAGCCCTTGGCGCAGCCGTTGGGGCACGAGCCGCCGCAGTCGCGGTCGGTCTCGTCGCCGTCCTGCACGCCGTTGGTGCAGCTCGCCGTGGCGCAGACGAGGTTCGTACAGTTGTTGCTGACGCAGTCGCTCGGCACCGTGCACTTCTTGCCCACCGCGCAGTCGGGGCAGGTGCCGCCGCCGCAGTCGACGTCCGTCTCCTGGCCATCCATGACCGTGTTCTCGCACGGACCGAGCGCGCACTTGAGCTGCTGACAGTTGTTGCTGGCGCAGTCATCGTTGCCCGCGCAGATCTTGCCGAAGGCGCACTTGGGACACAGCGGGCCGCCGCAGTCGACATCCGTCTCGGAGCCGTTGATCGCGCTGTCGTTGCAGGTCGAGGGCGCGCACTTCTTGTCCGAGCCGCAGAAGTCGCTCGCGCAGTCGCCGTTGACCGCGCAGGTCTTGCCATCGGCGCATGTCGGGCAGCCGCCGCCGCCGCAGTCGACATCCGTCTCCTGGCCATTCTTGATCGTGTCGGTGCAGGTCGCCGTCTCGCAGCGTCCCGTCGTCGCGCACTGCCCGCTGGCGCAGTCCGTCGCCGCCTTGCAGACCTGGCCGTCAGCGCACTTGCTGCACGTCGGCCCGCCGCAGTCGGTGTCCGTCTCGTCGCCGTTGCGCGTGTTGTCGTTGCACGCGGCAGCCTGGCAGGTGCATGTCGCGCCGGCGGCGCACTCGTTGCCCGAGCCGTCGCGGCAGACAGCCGACGTGCAGCCCGCGTTGTCGGTGCAGGTGCTGCCGTCGCTGCGATCGGAGCAGACGAGATTGACGCACGCGCCCGTGGCGCAGTCGTCGTTGTTGAGGCACTTCTTGCCAGCAGCGCAGTCGGGGCACACGCCGCCGCCGCAATCGACATCGGTCTCGAGCGCGTTCTGGGCCAGGTCAGTACAGGTCGGAGAGCCCGGACAACCGGCGTAGACACAAGCGGCCGCGGTGACCGCGACCACGAAAACAGCTTCCTTCCAAAGCATTTATTCCTCGTCGCTTAAGGCTGGGTTTGGGATTGGCTCAGTTTAGCTCATCGCTCGCGAGCGCAACAACCAAACAAGCGGCATTGCCATGCGCAGCGCTCTCCTGTAGGACTAGCAAACTACCGTGCTGAAGCGAATTCTCCCTGCGCTCCTGCTGTTGCTCGCGCTGGATGCGGGCGACGCCGCGGCCGAGGTCGGTGCCGTGTGGGCGCTCGATGACGGCACCAAAGTTTTCGCTGGCACGCTCGATCACGTGCTCAAGGCGAAGAACGGTGTCTTCGACGCCAAGACGCGCACGATCAAGCTCTTCGGCGCGCGCAACGAGATCATCGCCTTCCAGGTGATCGTCCAGGGTGGCGACAAGCCGACCAAAGGTGTCAGCGTCGTGCTCGACTCCATCGGCTCGATCCGCAACGACACCGACGCGCGACTCTCGGCCAAGGCCGATCTCGATCGCTACTACATCGGGCGCCGCATCGAGGTCTTCAAAGAGCTCTACCTGCAGATCAAGCTGCGCTCGCGCTCGATCGTCTGGAAGCCATGGACCGAGGCTCAGCCCAAAGGGTTCATGAACAAGCTCGTGCCCGACGCGCTGGTGCCCATCGACAACAAGACCTTCGACCTGCCCTCCAAGCGCAACCAGGGCGTCTGGATCGACGTCTATATCCCCAAGAGCACCGAGCCCGGTCTGCACAAGGGCAAGGTGCTCGTGCGCTCCACCGACGGCGGCTGCAAGATCCCAGCGTGCTTGCTCAAGGTCGAGCTCGACGTGCTGCCGCAGACGCTGCCCGACAAGCCGACGCTCGCGACGATGCTCTACTTCTCGGGCTCGGATGACGATCGCGACCAGATGGCCTCGCGCTACTGGAAAGACCCCTGGAAGGCCTCGGACGAGGACGTCGAGAAGCTGCGCGAGCGCCACTTCAAGTTTGGCCGCCGCCATCGCCTCACGATGTTCATCAGCCACGACAAGAAGCCGCACGACGCGCTGCTCAAGCGCCTGACGGGCCAGACGTTCAGCGCCGAAGCGGGCTATGACGGCCCCGGTGTCGGCCTGCCGCAAGACGTCTACCCGATCCACGCCTTCGGCAGCGCCAAGCTCGACCACAAGAGCGCCAACATGTGGGTCGACTGGTTCAAGAAGAACGCGCCCAAGGTGACGTACTTCTACTACACGATGGACGAGCCGACGCCCAAGGACCACGACAAGGTCAGCAAGCTCGCCGCCGCCGGCCGCCCCGCGCCCGCCTTCACCACCGCCAAGTACGCACCCTCGCTCGAGGTCGACATGTTCACCACGTTGGCCAACGAGTACTCCGTCAAGCTCGCCGACAAAGCCAAGAAGGCGGGCAAGATCGTGTGGTGCTACAACGGCGTGCGCCCCTACTCGGGCACCTTCATGGTCGATGACACCGCCATCTCGCCGCGCGTCATCCCGTGGATCCAGTACAAGTACAAAATCCCGCGCTGGTTCTACTGGGAGTCGACCTACTACAAAGACGTGCAGGGCGGCCGCAAGAACATCGACATCTACACCGAGGCCAACAACTTCACCAACGCCAGCGGCGACAAGCTCAACGGCGACGGCCTGCTGATCTATCCCGGCCGCGACGTGATCTTCCCCAAGTCCGATCAGGGCATCGCGATGCCGATCGCGAGCATCCGACTCAAGAACTGGCGCCGCGGCCTGCAGGACGTCGAGTACCTGGCCCTGATCCGCAAGAAGGGCCACGGCAAGTTCGTCGACAAGTTCGTG